>LFTQ01000164.1:3595-46040 GCA_001513545.1 Clostridia bacterium DTU068
CCCCGTGTCACACCGCCACCGCTGGACCGATCACCGGGACAGTCCCCCAGCGCGATTGTCACTTTTTCAAAAACGCCTTCACCACTCGGATGAACTCCTCTGGCCTTTCTTTTTGCGCCCAGTGTTTGCAACCTTCCATCAGGTAGAGTTCGGAGTTTGGCATCAACTGGTGTGCCTTTTTTGCATATTCTACCGGTACCCCTGGATCCAGTGTGCCATGGACGATCAGTGTCTGATGTTTGATTTCAGATAATCTTTTAGCCAGATCTGAGCGCACACCGGTTCTTGTTATCTCGCTTCTTTGAAAAGAAGCAAATGCTTTTGCTGCATTAGGGGCTTGCAGGCATTGTTGAACCTGATCCACCAGTTCCTCTGAAAGTTTATTGGGGTCGCCAAACAAGCTGTAAAGCAGCATCCATTTGACAAGTTTGCGGTGTTTTGCGGTCACTTGATAGGACCATTCATTAAGTGATGATTGTGTATACCAGTAGGACAAAAGGTGATAGGGAAGCTTGCTGTAAAAGCCCCATGAACCTATTAGGATCAGTTTGTCAACTCGGCTGGGAAATTGCAGTGCAAAGGCGATGGAAATCCCCCCACCCAGCGAAAGGCCGGCTAAACTAGCTTTTTCCAGTTTCAGCGCGTTCATAAAGTTCTCTAAAAACTCCACATAAAAGGGAATTGAGTATTCCACATCAGGTTTATCACTTTCACCATAACCAGGCAGGTCCGGGGCAAAAACACGATAGTTGTCCGCTAAGGGCGTGATTATTTCACCCCATGATATGATGGCCGAATCAACGCCCCCGCCGTGGAGGAGAATAAGCGGAGGGCCTGTTTCACCTGCGGTGAAGCAGTTGACATTTAAGCCATTTAGATTTAGTTTCATGGTTTTTACTGATTGTGTCATTTCCTTCCTCCTTGAAATTGGAGTTATGTAAATCTACTGACCGATCACCGGGACAGGTTGACTGATCGGGCCGATCAGAGGGACTGTCCCGCTGCGAGATCAGAGGGACAGGTTGGCATCGTTGGACCGATCAGTGGGACTGCGATCACTGGGACTGTCCCTCCGCGCGAGTTCCCCGCGCGATCCGATGACACGACCCCCGTCCCCGTGTCACAGTCCCCTTGTCACACAAGTGGACACCCGGGCAGCGTGCCAGGGGCTGACCTGCTGATTCACGTTCTATAAGGAGCAAACACAACATCAAAGCAATCATTTACCCACTCTTCTGGTGTTAATCTGCTATCTTTACACCAGATAAAAAATGCTCCTGTGACTGCGGCTTGCAGCACACGGCTGATCAAATCCTTATCCAATTCCGATATCTCCTTGGAATCGATAGCTATTTGCAATATTTGCTGTATTTCCTCATCGATGATTTTTAACCGCAGCCTTGTTTTTTCAATAAACTCCGGATCCTGGTTGTTTCCCAGGTAGATAGAGGCCAAGTTTGCAAACTGCGCAGGGGTTTCCACCTGAGTAGTCCACATCAAAAAAACCTGCTTTAACATGTCCAGTGCTGGCATCTTTGTTTTGCGAAGGGCACTAAAGCTTTGTTTAGTGAGGTCAATTAAATAATCATAATAGGCCAACAGCAGGCCTCTTTTTGATCCAAAGCGTTTTGATAAAATCGCGGCTGAAAGGTTGGCTTCTCTGGCGATATTGCTCATACTCAAATTTGCATACCCATGTTTGATGAGAGCCTTTGAAACACCTTCAAAAATGGTTTGGTCTGAATACTCACGGGGTCTGATGAACATCACCTCCTCATATAACAGTATTGATCGGGAAGCTGTCAGTACGGCTGTTGAACTACTCCGGACAGCCAGATATAACAGTAATATCGGAAAGGGCGGGAACTGTCCTTTGCTAAGGAGTTATCCGCAGCCTGATATAAATGTATTAATCGGGAAGAACAACTCTGTATGACTATGACAGCTTTGATAATAAGTAAGTAAACATTTACTTACTTATAAGATAATATATAATATATCCAAAGTAAAGGATGTTGTTTATCCTAACTCCGGCTGGAATTCCCTATCGATGGCTTCTCTTTAAATAACTCTCGCGTTTGTACCACAATCTGTGGATTGTTTATCACTTATTGTGCGATATGTTGTTCCGACTGCAATAAACAATTATTCACATGGCTTGACGGTTCTTTTGGCTAGTTTAGTCTGCCCCATCTAGCCTCAAAACAATTATTCATATAGATTGACGGCTGCAGCCCACAAGAGTGAGGATCGGGCTCAGCAAAAACAGTAAAAACGCCGGAATTAAATAATTGCAGTAGGCAGATATAAAAAGCTTTTGGTAAAATCAAGTGAGAGGGGGGAGAATGTGAAAAAGATTTGGATACATATCAGTATCGCTCTTATTTGTACAGTTATCGGGACCTGTATCTATTTATATCAGGCTAATATTTTATTCCCTGTAAAACCTATACACTTTGAGCCGGAGCCGCAAACCCTGAAGAGCATAGACATGCTGGAACCTGAAGAAATGCTGGAAGACTTTGCTTATTTGGTAGAGGTTATAGAATCAGTTCATCCGGACCCTTATCATCGTATCGGAAAAGAGGAATGGATCAGGGAGAAAAATGCTCTGCTGGAGAGATTTAAGCAGCCAATGAGGGCAGCAGATTATTATTTTGCCTTAAACGAGCTGGTTGTCGCTGTAGGGGATGCCCATACTGTTCTGTGGTTTGATGAAACCGATAAAGGGCTGCCGCTGTGTTTTGATTGGGTGAAAGAAGGGCTTGTTATCGCCGAAGATCACGGCCTGTTTAAGAGGGGAGATTTGGTTCTGAAGATAGGAAATAAGCAGCCGGACGAACTGCTGCATGATTTGTCTCTGATGGTGGCTGCAGAAAACATTTACTGGGTTAAAAATGAGGCAAAAACCATGCTGAAGAAGAGATCTGTTCTGGAACAACTGGGTTTGCTGCAGAATGAGCAGGATGAGACAGTGCTTTTTTCTGTGGAAAGAGATGGTGAAGTTTTAGAGCTCACTTCTTACTTCAAAGAGGAGCGGACCAGGGAAGACGACGAGAACGAAATCCTGGAGGACCGGCACGGCTGGTATATTGACAAGGAGAATGATCTGGCGCTGTTTTATTTAAAGGTTTGTATTGATGATGAGAAATTCAGAGAAGATGTTGAAGAGTTTTTTCATGCTGTAAAGGATAATCACATCCAGAAGGTAGTTATTGATGTGAGGGAGAACATCGGTGGCAACTCAGGGGTGATAGATGCTTTTTTGAGGCAGTTGCCTGTGGACAGCTACACAGCTTACGGTGCCACCATTAAGTACTCCAAGCTGGCGGCAGAAAGGGCGGGAATGAGAAAAACAAAAGGGACATCAACCCATTCCCCCTCTACCAGGAGAGTTAAAAAAGTGGAAAACCCCTTTAAAGGTGATGTCTTTATCCTAACCGGTAATCAGACTTTCAGTTCAGGCAACTGGATTGCTGTTATCTTCTATGATAATAAGCTGGGTACCATTGTTGGTGAACCTACGGGGAATGCCCCATCATCCTACGGTGATGTGCTGAGATTTCAGCTACCCAACACCGGATTTTTGTTAAGGGTGTCCTATAAGTATTTTACACGCCCGGACCCCTCAAATGATCCAGCAGATGCATTATATCCCCACATAACCATCAACAAAACCAGAGGAGATCTCATTAACGGCACCGATCCCATTCTTGATTACTTTGATAGTCATTGACCGTCCCGGTGAATGGACCGATCGGTCAACCTGTCCCCCTGATCGCGCGGCGGGACTGTCCCGGTGATCGCGCGTGTCACAGGGGGACGCGTGAAAGGGGCGTGACAGGGGGACGGGGGTCGCGTCATTATGCATACATGTAGCAGCAGTGAATCAAAGTGACTGTCCCCTTGACTCTGTCCCCTTGACTCATTGACTCATGACACACCCATAATAATAAGTTATGTATTAGCAAAGACATTGTAATGTGTATTATGCAATAATATAGAGGAATATATCAAAAAACATCGAAAAACAAGTAGTAACCGCATCAAGTGGAACCATTTTCCCAGAAAAACATTGCTTAAATGATTTACATTCATCTCAATTAGACGCCTTTAAGACATTAATTAGACGCCTTTAAGACATTAACCTCAAAATTTTCTTACAGGAAAAGTCGCACTTACTGGTTTCTATCTATTGTTTCCTCACCATTGACCTGCATTATTGTCTGACCCAAATTATAATATTTTTGCTTTTCAATGTCGCCTTTCAGGATTAGTACAAAAGCTTTTTGTAAAACATGGTGTTATTTTTAACAGCTACCACACCTTTTAACCACAATTGGCAATCTAGCAGACAGTTGCTGCAAAATGGCAAATAAATTTGAAATTTTATCCACATACTAATTAAGACAATATCCTTTGTAAAGCTTTTTTCCCGTCAATATAACTGCTTTATTTTACACAACAATCTCATGAAAGGAGGGATAAATTAAACTGACTTTAGCAATTTGAGTGCACCTTTTTGAGTAGTCATTAACAAATGAAGCAAAGGAGGTTTTATGGTGGCTGAGGCGGAAAAATTGACAGAAGCTATTGTGGAGTTAAATGAACAAAAAGCTTACCAGTTAGCTGAGGAAATGCTTAACAGCGGTGTTGATCCAGTAGATATTTTTTCAGCTTGTAAAAAGGGAATGACAAAAGTAGGAGAACTCTTTGAGCAAAAGGAGTACTTTTTATCCGAGCTTATTATGGCAGGCGGGTTATTTAAGGGGATAATGGAGATTGTCAAACCTAAGCTTAAAGAGTCTTCCGACAAATTCATGGGAAAAGTGTTGATAGGAACCGTTGAAGGGGATATCCATGATATCGGCAAGAATATTGTTGTCAGTGTACTGGAGGCAAATGGCTACGATGTGATAGACCTTGGTGTTGATGTACCTCCGGCTAAATTTGTGGAGGCAATAAAAGAACATAATCCACAGGTAGTTGGATTGAGCGGTTTATTAACTGAAGCTATTGGGCCCAGGAAGGAAACGGTAGATGCGATTAAAGATGCAGGTTTGCGTGACAAAGTCAAGGTTATTATTGGTGGCGGAGTAGTAGATGAAGAGATTAGTGATTATGTTGGAGCCGATGGATGGGCAAATGATGTAGCAACTGGCCAAAGAATAATTGACAAGTGGGTAGGTGAAGCTGATGCCTAAGTTAGATGCTCAAGAACTGAGAAAGCAAAAAGCGGAAAGATTCCAGAAAGCAATACGCCTTGAGAAACCAGATAGGACTCCTTTCTGTTTTTTGCTAGGTATTAGTGCTTTTCTGTCTAACAACGCCGGTTATAGTGTGGCTGATATTTCCCACGACTATGATAAATTCTTTAGGGCTATGATTAAATTTGCCGAGGATTTTGATCATGATTGGGGATTTGCTTTTCCGGGATTGGCGAACCAGGTTACCATCACTTTTATAGAAGACCACCCCGAAATTGCCCCATCTGTTGGATTAATGACAGCCCCGATGCATGACATCCTGCAGGACAATTACACCAGGTGGCCAGGACGGGAACTGGGTGATGATATTGCACCACAATTTATTGGTGGAAAATTTCTTGAGATAGATGAATATGACCTTTTGATAGAGGACCCAAAGAAATGTTTAAATGAAGTTGTTTTGCCCAGGGCATATCGCTCCTTGGCTAAACCCGATTCGGCTGAAGCATATGGTGCACTAATTAAATGGGGCATGGAAGTAACCAGGTTTGGTGCAGCCATAGGAGCAGCCGTTGTAGAACTGAGCAACATAGGTTACCCCCAGGCCCCTGTAAGTACATGCAATAACCCCTATGACTTGATCGCAGACTTTATAAGGCACTTTGACAATACCATCATGGATTTCCACCGAGCGCCTGATAAGCTTAAACAAGCCGCAGAAGCGATACTTCCTTTCTCGCTCAAATTCGTGGATATATCAACTAAAGTGCCACCGGAGATGAAACAGATGTATGATATAGAAAGCCCACTTGTTTTCTATCCCCTTCATTTGAATGAATTCTTGCATCCTAAACTATATAAAGAGTACTACTGGCCGTTGCTGAAAAAACTGATAGAAGCAGATGTTGAGGCTGGGAGAGTACCCCTGATCTTCTTTGAAGGGGACCACACTCCACACCTGGAAACATTCCTGGAGCTGCCTAAGGGCAAAATTATCGCTTATTTTGAAAGACCGGATTGGAATGAAGTTGCCAAAGTCCTGAAGGGACACCAATGTGTCATGGGTGCCCTACCCCCTTCACTGCTCATCAGCGGAACCCTGCAGAAAGTGGAGGATCATGTCAAGCGCATGGTGGATCTGTTTGACGGCACTGGGTTCATCCTGTCATATGCCCAGTCTTCACTTCCCAAAGAAGTGAAAGCAGAAAACCTGACGGCAGCTATAGAGGCGTTAAGAAAGATTGGTTAAATAAATATCAGACAGTAAAGATAACTTCCCCCCAGTGCAGGGGGGATTTTTTTTGAGTCAGTGTGAGTCAGGGGGACATGAGTCAGTGAGTCAATGAGTCAAGGTGAGTCAAAGGGACAGCAGACTGTGTGAAAACTCCCCACAGAAAAAGGAATTAAGGGGATAGATGTGACAAGGGGACGGGGGTCGTGTCATCGTAGTTGGTCGTTGGTTATTAGTCGGGCAGCAGACCTGTCCCTTGATCGCGCGGGGGGACTGTCCCCCTGAACGGTCGCCCCCCTGATCGGGCACTGAACGGTCAAAAAAGAACTGCCCCCGGGGGACGGATCAGGAAACCCGATCAGGGGGACAGTTCTTTCACATGGAGCCAATTAGTGGAACTGTCCCGTCACTCGGATGGGGTGCAGTGAAAGGGGCAGTTCCTCCGGCTTGGGTGTGGAAGATAATGTAGTGTCGCTCCTATATAACCTAACCTATATAACCCAAAGTGACCGAGCCATGAAGAGCATCCTCTGAAATGTATTTTCTTGTGTTTTTTGCTTCTGCTTGTTCAGGAGTATTGGATTGAGTATCACAGGTATTCACTTTTCGTGATCTGGATCGGTCGCTTGAGTTGCTGTTTTTCATCTTCTATAACACAGGAAGCGTACTGTATTTTTGTATGTTTGACTCCTCTTTGTGAATGAAAAAGCTAGGTGTATGTGGGGAGTATGTAAAACTAATTTCCCTCCTTTGAATATGAACAGACAGTGGTTGAGTGCCTGCATTGTCCCCAGTGGTGTAAATCAATATCATTGGGGCAATTTATTTCTACAGCTTCTTTTATTAATGTGATCAGTTCTAAAAGGCTCCGAAAGGTCTGTGTTTTTTGTTCGTTTAACCAATGGATTGTACCCTGCCAGGTGGCATTATCTTGAAATTGGATCCTGACTAAAAATGACTCTCCACCTATGCGATGTTTCCGTTTCTCTGCCATCAATCAGATCCTCCTGGCGAATAACTGCGTTTATTATTACATTTATTTTAACTTTGTCGGGTTTTGTATTAATAATAACAGCTTGCTGTTTCAGCTTAATTACAAAGGGATCATATCTCAATTACAAGTTGTTCACATTTTGATTACATGTACGATAAAGTTATTAGTGCTGTATTTCACAGAAAATAACAGAGGGCAGTGTCTACCTCTGACACCGCCCTTTGAATGCCGGGTTATCGCTAAAACAAAAGTTTATTTTTATTTTTGAGCAGGCAGGAACGGCTGTAATTTAGAAAACAGTGTTAGCCGCTCGTTATCCCATTTGCATGTTGCCCAAAAGCAGTTTTCTATTTTTTCAATTATCTTCTTCTTATCAGCTTTGTCATAATCTGTGTCATATAACATCGCAATAAATTGAGAGTCATTCCAGCGGGTAAACACATCGGTTTTCCTTAAACAAGATGCCAAAACTTCCTTTAGGTGTTTCATGGACTCCGCTCTAATTTGAAGGCCGTTGGGGCCAATCCCGATTAGGGTAAACAAACCCACGGTAATGTTCTGTTTTTTTCGCCTCTGTTCTAATTGGTACATGGAACGAAAAACAATGGGATCGCAGAAGAATGCCCCAGCTTCTGCAGGAGACCGCTGCAAATCTTCTTGAATCAGAGTAAGATCGTGCTCTGCGATGCCTCCCTCACCTTGTATGACCTGATAAAGATGGCTCATTTTACTAAAAGGTTTAATACCCATTTCTCGACAGAAAGTTTCACTTATGCGCCCGAAATGTGATATTGCTAATTTTTTCTTTCCCTGTGCCAACAGGGCGTCGATATAATGAATGTGTATTTCCTCTACACAAGGCTCGATATTCATCGCCTTTTCACAGAGGGTGATTATTTCATTGTACTGCCCTTTATCTTTTAACAGGTCTCCCAGGGTAACTACAGCCTCTAAATAGAGTCGGTTGTAATACTGGCGCTGAATGATCGCCCATTCACTGTAAGCCTCTTCAGGGAGGTACTCTCCAACATATAATGCAACAGCTTTCTGCAGAAGAGTTATGGCTTCTGATGGGTTTTCTTGTTTGATGTTCTGTGCCTGCTGGCAGAGTTGCTCAAATTGATCAGCATCTAACCAGTATTTACACTCCTTGTTCCATTGATAAGAACCATGATTGAACAAAATAAAATCAGACCCATTTATCCCAGTTGCAGATGTTAATAACTGCCGCAACCTGTGCACCTGAGTGCGGACAGCACTTTTGGCATCTGCATAATCCTCATCAGGCCAAATTTTTTCCACCAGCACTTCAGGCAGCACACCCTGTTCTCTGTAGGTAATCAGGTATTTGAAGATTTTCCATAACCGGTATGATCTACTATATTCCTGCGTTAATATTTTTTCCCCGTAGCTAACCTGGAAATTACCCAGGGTTCTTATTTCAAGGACAGTTTGATCTTGTATCAAAATGTTTCTCCCCAACCCTAGTATTATCCATGCAAAAAACGCAGCTAGAGTAGATGGCATGGTCTGCCACAGCATAATTTCCCAATGCTTATTATAATAAGAATTCAGCGCTCTTGTAAATGGTAGAAGGGCTGCCAACCATGGGCTAACCGAGGGAACATTCCCCGGATAGCGGCTGGCTTCGCGCGGGGGGACACCGCGCGGAGGGACAGTCCCGGTGATCGGGCCCGATCACCCAACCTGTCCCTCTGATCCAAAATCTTGACACAGACGTCCCGGTGATCGGTCTTGACAGACAGGTGATTTACTGATATAGTACATTACAGGAGTAATGCACTATGGTGCATTAAGGGGGTGGGTTGTTGGAACTAAACGCAGTTGAAGGCAAACCAATATATGTGCAGATAGCGGAATGGCTGGAAGAAGAAATACTGCGCGGACACATCAAAGAACATGAAAAGATATATTCCCAGTATCAACTGGCAGAGATGTTCAATATTAATCCCGCTACTGCTGCCAAGGGCATTAACATACTGGCAGATCAAGGCATCCTCTATAAAAAACGGGGGCTGGGTATGTTTCTATCCCCTGAAGCAAAAGAAAAGATTCGGGATAAGCGCAAAAACCACACTTTGAAAAAATTAGTGGAGGAAGTGGTGTTTGAGGCACAGCTCCTGGGGGTTACTGAAGCTGAATTGATCAGCATGATACGAGATGCAGGGAAAGAATTTGACGAACATGATGAACATGAGGGAATCGAAGGGGGTTAAGGGATGGATGTGATTTCATGTCAAGGGCTGACGAAAACTTTCGGACGGGTAAGGGCGCTCAATAATATAACCTTTACCATTGGCCAGAACAGGATTACAGGATTGATCGGGCCAAATGGTGCAGGAAAAACAACACTTTTGAAGATTATCGCCGGTTTTTTGCGTGCCAGTTCAGGGGAGGTAAGGGTTTTCTCTGAGGATCCCTTTAACAACCTGAAAGTGGCTGCCAATATGATTTTTATCGATGATCAAATGCGGTTTCCTCAATCATTGACACTGTCAGAAATTCTGGCATCCGCTGCTGCCTTTTATGAAAACTGGGATATGGAACTGGCTAGGGGGCTGTTTGATTATTTCTCTCTGGACCCGGAACAGTACCATCACAAGCTCTCCAAAGGGATGAAGAGCACTTTTAATATGATTATCGGGCTGGCAGCCCGCTGCCCGCTGACTATTTTTGATGAACCAACTACCGGAATGGATGCTGGGGTGAGGAAGGACTTTTACCGGGCTCTGCTGAGGGATTATCTCCAAAACCCCCGCACTATTATTATTTCCAGCCATCTTTTGAATGAAATAGAGGATATTCTGGAGGATATTTTTCTGCTCAGTGAGGGTGAAAAGCGCCTGCAGACGCCGGTTTCCGACCTGAAGGAGTTTGCTGTTGCTCTGCGGGGCAGAAGGGAAGTGATTGATAAGCTAACAGCGGACCAGGAGATTTATTATCAGAAGAGTGTGGGCAAAGACTACAGTTATGTTGTCATCAGGCGGGACGCGGCTGAAGAGTTGTTGAAAAAAGCCGGTAGGGACGGGCTAGAAGTCTTTCCGGTAAAGGCTGATGACCTATGTGTTTACCTTACCAGCCGGAAGAGGGGAGGGATCGATAGTGTCTTTGACCGGAATTAGTTTAACAGAACCCAGCTTTTTTGATACTGTCAAAAAGCAGTTTTTATATAAGCTGAAAGGCCGCTTGGGTCTGTTTTTGGCCATGATAGGCGTACAGATAATGGCCTTGCTGTTTTCTCTTTCCGGTGCGTCGAGTCATGGCATGGGAGATAACCTTCTATATTTTTCATTTAATGAATTTTCCAGTGATCAGGTTATTTGGTTTACATTTTTATGGATTTTTGTAGTCGCTGTATTGATCACAACTAAGGATTACCAAAATATTGATTTTACTTTCGTAGCTAACCGCTTGAGCAGCCATCTTTCCAATGTGGGCTTTTTGATCACTGCTGCAGTAATCGGGGGAGTGACAGCCATGCTGAGCGGTATTTTGTTAAGGATAGTTATCTATTTTACCCGCGGACACTACCTGCTCAGCGAGAATTTTATAGCAGCTCCTGAAGTTGTTCTCACAGGTATTGCCGTAACCATATTGTATCTGCTTCTTGTAAGCGCCTTGGGGTATTTTTGTGGGGTTTTGGTGCAGCTGAGCAAGGTGTTTATTGTGATACTGCCTGCCTTATATATCGGCACCGTTGATTTCTTAGCGAGAGAACTGCCTGTGATAGTAAAGGTTTATAATTTTATCATTGGAGAAAACTCTCTGGCACTGTTAGCTGTGAAGGTACTCATTACCACAGCTTTGATTTATGCCTGCTCATGTGTGCTGGCAAACAGACTGGAGGTCAGATAGATGGCTACTATCGATCCTTTATTAGTGATTCTTTTTGCGGCTAACATGTTGATTCTTGTTTTGGTTGTTCTGTTTGTGGTGAAGAGCGGTTGTTTTTCGCTGCAGAATAAAATACAGTTTTGGCTCATAGCTGGCTACATCCTGCTGCTGCTTGCTTCTCCTGTTGTCATCCAAATGCTGCCGAAAGAAAACTTTGCTGATGAGAGAATAAAAAAAGTGAGTGAAAAAGATTTGTACGTTCAAACAGATTTATACACAATAGCACAGGGGGCAAGCCCAGAACAGATTAAAGGGGTATTTGTGCTGGAACAATGGGAATTCCCTTATAATGGCAGCACGCTTAATGTGGTGGTACGTCCTCTATATGAATATGACGTAGTTATAGTAGTTGAAAGAAAGGACAGCGCCGATGGTAAGATTGAGGTTGTCAATTATGCCAGCAAACCCATCGTTGAGTTGCTTGACTTATCTGAATTTATGAAACCGCACAAAGTGGCTTTAGATGGCAATGTTTTGAAAGTAACCGCTCCGGAACGACTGGAAATAGAGTTGGGGATGTTCAAGAATGAATTTGTAGTCAGCCAAATATTAGGTGATACAGAGCTCCAATCTGCCCCTTGGCGTTATGGTTCACAGCTGATTTATCTGCGCGTACCTGCAGATGTGGAGGTGCAATCTGAAGCTTCTGTTCATTTTGTTGAAAAACAGTAGGCCCGATCACCGGACAGGTTGACCGCGCGATCAGTGGGACAGGTTGGGTGATCGGGCCCGATCAGTGGGACTGTCCCCCCGCGCGATCCTGTGACCGATCACCGAGGCTGTTCCCCCTGATCGGTCCCCTCATCGATCATCGGGAGGTATTTAACTTGATTTTTGCCGGCGGCTTTTGCTTCGTATAATGCTTTGTCGACAGCCAGGAATAGTTGCTGGGGAGAGCCGTTATTATCCGGAACTGTGGAAGTGACACCTATGCTGACCGTAACCCAGGGGCTTACTGGTGAGTGTTTATGGGGAATGTTGAGTTCCTCAATGGCCTTTCGCAACAGCAGAGCCATGTTGACCGCTTCGTCTTTTCCCAACCCAGGCATGATTACGACAAATTCCTCTCCACCGTAGCGGACTACCAGGTCACTGGCCCTTCTGAAAAATTCTTTGGTTGTCTGTGCGACCTTGACCAGACACTCATCTCCTGCCTTATGGCCGTAGCAATCATTATAGGCTTTAAAATTATCAATATCTATCATCATCAAAGCCAAGGGGTATTTATGTCTTAAACTGCGGTTCCATTCCAACTGAATGGTTCTATCATAGTGACGTCTGTTCCAGAGATCGGTTAAGGGGTCTTTTAAAGAAAGCACTTGAAGAGCTTTATTTACCTTTTCCAGTTCGGCCTTCTGATGTTCTATTTGTTCCCGGGATTCTTCCAGGGCTTTTGTTCTTTTATGTACGAGTTTATCCAGATTAAGGTTTATCTCCTGCAGCTGAGCGGTCATTTTTTCTCTCTCAACCAGGGCATGAGCAAACTTGCGGGCCAATTCTAGGGAGTTCAATAACACAAAAATCAGCTGGCCAACACTGGAAAGGTTGCCGGTTTTGACGATGTTTCTTAAAAGAGGAGCGCTCTGATCATGCAACCATATGCTTAAAAAAGCAATATCATTGAGGCTTGCTATGATCAAAGCTATACCACCTATAATAATCAGCGCTCCATTTTTTTCTTTCCGGCGAATTATCCTAATAAAGTTGACTATCATGTATATAATTACAATAAATGCAAACAGTTGAAATGCAGGGTTGAAAATGGTGAAAATCCTGGCGGGTGCGAGGAGAACCAGGCATGCAAAACCGGCGCCGACCCAATTGGTGATTTTGGTGATTTTCGCCTGAAAGTCCTCAGGGAAAACCGAATTAAAAAACATTATAATTAAAGGCACTCCCAGATAAAAGGCGAGTGTTTGAAATTTATGAGCCGCTTCCCAGCTAAAGTCAGGGAATAGATAAATGAAAAACCTTTCCCCTACCAGTAAGGTTCTTATTCCAATCAACAGGCAGAACAAACCGAAATAAAGAGGAGCCTTATCCTTTTTGATAAAGAAAAATAGAGCTATGTGATATATACCGATAATGATCAAACTGCCGAACAAGAAAAGTTCGTAAGCTATGCTTTTTTCCCTGATGCCGGTAATCTGTTTTTCATTTCCCAGGATTAAGGCTTCTAATAGCCCTCCACTTCGGTGGTAATAGTTTGAAACATGTATTATGATTTCGTTTTCACCTGGCTGTGGTTCAAACAGAGCAACCTGCGGCAGATACTGGGGGGTCATTGTCTCTCTGCTGCTGCCAACTGTTCCAGCAGACGCGATCAGTTCGCCATTCATATATAATTTGTATGATGTGAATACCCTTGGTATTTTTAAACCTAATCTTTCGTCTGCCTCTGTGATAAAATGCAGCCGGTAGGTAGCAAAACCATACCCGGACAATTCTTTATGATCAACGTTATAATGATTCCATGTGCCGGGAACATCTATATAACCGGTCATCGGTATGCCGGCGTCTTTCAATTGATGGGGTTCCAGTAGTTGATTCCAGTAAAATTCCCATTGTCCATCTAATTTAATAACACCGTTTTCCTCAAACTGCCATTGAGTCAGATCGAGAATGCCCTTCTCAGCTTTGGGTTGATCTGGGGAAAATACTGCAGAACAACCTGAACAGCATAGTGTTAATGTGAAAAACACTAGTGAAAGTATAAATAACTTTCTTGTGAACATAAAATAGGCTCCTTGAGGTACTCATAGATATTCATGTAATATATACCATATTATATCAATCCTTTCGAGCATATGCACCTAAATATTATTTATTTCGACCATACACGACCGATCAGGGGGACAGGTTGACTGATTTCGAGAAGCATCCTCTCCCAGTAGTATTTAATCCCTGCCGCTTGCGACATAAGCTTCGGTTGAACTTGCCCTAAGACTTGTCGCAGACGACAGCCAACCGGCTCCTATGACGCCATCCATGGCGCATAGTCGCCTAGCTCAACATCCATGTTTCGCTTTGGCTGTCGTTAACTGCTCCTTCGTCAAGGGCAAGTAACAACCTTCGCAGGTCGCTGCGCTAGCAGGGATAAACCGGCTGGATGTAGGGACTACCGATTACCGACCGATCAGGGGAACAGGTTGACTAATCGGGCCGATCACCGGGACTGTCCCTCTGCGCGATCAAGGGGACAGGTTGGCATCACTGGATGACGCGACCCCCGTCCCCTTGTCACACCCTTGTCACATCAGATCCCCTTGTCAGACGACCCAGTGTTCGTCCCCGCCCGATCATTCTATCCCGCGATTTCAGAGATCTTGGTTTTAATCCATTCCACAAAACTGTTTAAGCTGTCCAGGATTTTTTGGATGATGCCCTTTTTGTCTTTGACAGCATCCTTTATTTCATCGACTTTTTTATTAATTTTATCCAGCTGACTGCTGATCCGGTCAAAATCAAGATCCAGTTGGCTGATCTTTTGCAGCAGTTCTACGATTTTCTGCAGTTGGGCTTCATCAAGGGTAATTTTATGCTCAACTGCAATACGCTGCACCACTTCTTTGATTTCCTGCGGGTCCTTAATCTTTTCCTTGATAACTTCTTCTTTTACATCACGCATAAAGTCAGCAGCTTTATCTTTACCGACCTCTTCACCAAGGTCTATTGTGAAGACCAGTTCTTCGCTGGCGGTTTTTTTGGCGTCTTCATCAAGTTTTTTCCCAGTGGCCTGCTCAAAGGCCTTGGTGATACCTGTAAGGGCTGACACACCTGACACCTGGAAAGGCGCAGTTACAACCACATCTGCATCCTCGATCCCCGCGGTCACCATCACATTGGCATACATCTCTTTGGTCACCCAGGCTATGTTATAGGTTTTGACACTGATTCCACTTCCCTTTGATGCCAGAGTGACATGTGCTGAAGAATAAGCTGTGGTTCCCAGCTGTTTTTCCGGCAATATACCGCCAAAATACTGCCTCATCTCCTGGTTGGTAACCTGGATAATCTGAACATCATTTTCATCAACACCGAAAAAGTCCAGTATTTCTGCTCTCTGCTGTGCTGTCAGGTTCGCTCCCAGGCTCACCACCTCCTGGGCGCTGGCCGCAGCTGCTGCCGGCAAAATCCCCATTATCAAACCTACCATTACTATGATCGATATAATCTTTTTCATTATAACCACCTCCAAAAATAGTTTTTACATCTATGGACAAACTATATGTCTGTATTTTACTGATCATGACATCTAGTTGTGTTTTTCATGATAAACAATCGGTTGATTTTTTACAACCGGAGATGTATTCAGAATGGACCGGTACATGAGGCTGTCTTTAAGTTATAAAGAGCTAAATACTGCTGAATGGTGCAGAGAATGGATTCTCTATAATAGCTGGATCACAAATAGCCGGATTATAAATATTGGATCATAATTAGTCGGATCATAAACAGCCGGATCATAGACAAAAATACTGGCACTATTAATCATATTCACTATGGTCTGTGTTCTATAGTTTTGTTAAAATGGGCTTAGCAGATGGCGGCTTTGTTTCCTTATTTATTATGGTTGAAATTAGCCGTTGTTTTATGGTCAGGAAGGAATACAGTTGTGTCAACAAGGACATCATTGATGGAGGTATGAAAATGGATAAAATCAGAATTAATCTTGATGAGTTGCTCCTCTGTTTTTCCAACGCACTGGATCTGATCTCTCCCATCCTTTCCAACCATCATCAGCAAGTTGCCTACCTTTCCTTTTTCTTGGCTGAACAAGTGAAGCTGCCGGTTGAGGAGCAGAAGGATGTTTTCCTTGCAGCCCTGGTTCACGATATTGGTGCGCTTTCAAAAAAGGAAAGACTGGAACTTATAGAAGCCGAGCCTCCGACTGTGAACAACCATGGATTAAAAGGAGCAAAACTGCTGGAGCGGTTCAGACCTCTGCAGAACGCCGCCAACATCATCAAGTTTCATCATTTGCCATGGGATTATGGAGATGGCCGTGTTTATATGGGTGAAAATGTGCCTTTAGCCAGCCATATCATTCACCTGGCTGACCGCACCTGTGCCATGTTTCACCCTGACCGCAATGTACTGACACAGCTACCTGAGATCCTTGCTGCTGTCAGGGAAAAAAGCAATTCGGTCTTCGAACCCGGCTTGGTCAATGCGCTGTTTGAATTGAGCAAAAAAGAATACATATGGCTGGATTTGATGACTTCACGCTCTCCTGTAAAAAAGATAGCTGAAAACGGGTTGCTTGATATTCTTGTTCTAGAGATAGATGATGTTATCGATCTGGCATTCATATTTTCACAGATTATCGATTTCCGCAGTAGATTTACTGCATGTCATTCAGCCGGTGTAGCAAAAACAGCAGAACAGCTCGCCCAACTGGTTGGATTTTCGCCTGTTGAGTGCAGAGTGATGCTCATAGCCGGATATCTGCATGATCTGGGTAAGGTGGCAGTAGATAATAGGATTCTGGAAAAGCCAGGTAAGCTTGATGAGGATGAATTCAATGAAATCCGTGCGCACACTTACTATACCTATCATTTGCTTGATGCAATTCCACAGTTCGATACCATCAAAACCTGGGCATCCTACCATCATGAAAAGTTAAATGGCACAGGCTATCCCTTTCACATCAAGGGGGACAATCTATCCTTGGGATCAAGGGTTATGGCTGTGGCTGATGTATTTACTGCAATTACAGAAGACCGCCCGTACCGCAGGGGTATGAATGATAGCCAGGCCATAAAGGTGCTGAACAGCATGGTGGCCGAAGGCTCCCTTGACGGAATGGTGGTTGAGGTATTGCTCGATCATTTTCAAGGGATCAACACCCTGCGCGAGCACGCACAACAAGAAGCAACTGAACGGTATGATCGGTTCCTGCAAACTGAGGGATTGCTGTCTACCGTATAAGGGAGATAGTCTGAATGCTGTGTAGTGTGCCTTCCTTTTTGCTGAGTTGTTGTCCACCATACGCGGGAGATAGTGGGTTGCATGAAGGTGCACTAAGGGTGAGGGGGCAATGATAAATCAATAAGTTTTATACCTTTCTTAGTATTATATGCAAATAAAGGCAGGACATAGATTGTTTTTGTCTAATTTTTATAGCATCCGACTGAAATTTTCTATTATTGTCATTGACTGTGAAGGTTGTGGGCCGGTATGCATAGAAAGCAAATAGATACTGGGAATATTATAACTGGCCTAGCTTTTTGTAGGGCTGCTCATATCATTGCACATTAGGGGGAATAAAAACTTTGCGCATATTAGTCACCGGTGCTGGGGGCTTTATTGGCTCCCATTTAACAGAAAGGTTAGTGCAAGAGGGGTATGATGTAAGAGCATTTATACGCTATAATTCCCAAGGCCGCTGGGGATGGCTTGAAGGGAGCCCCTATAAGGACCAGATTGAAGTATATATGGGTGATATCAGAGATCTTGACAGTGTCAGAGATGCAGTCAAAGGAATCGACATTATTTTCCACCTTGCAGCTCTTATTGGGATACCCTATTCTTATAAGTCCCCATTGGCATACATAAGAACCAATATAGAAGGCACATACAATGTACTGGAAGCCGCCCTAAATGAAGGGTGCAGCCGGGTCATACATACATCAACATCCGAGGTTTACGGCACAGCACAGTATGTACCGATAGATGAAAAGCATCCCTTACATGCACAGTCCCCATATGCGGCAACGAAGATTGCCGCAGACCAGCTTGCTTTGAGTTATTATCGGTCCTTTGATCTGCCGGTAGTGGTAGCCCGTCCGTTTAATACCTACGGGCCCCGGCAATCCGCCCGGGCAATTATTCCCACAGTGATAACTCAGGTATTAAGCGGGTTGCACGAGATCAAACTGGGCAATCTCTCCCCAACACGGGATTTTAACTATGTACAGGACACAGTGAGTGGGTTTTTAGCGCTTGCTTTTACTGAGCATGTTGAAGGTGAAGTCATAAATATCGGCAGCGGTGTAGAGATAAGCATAGGCAATTTAGTTCAATTGATCAGCAAAATCACAGGAATCGAGATCAGGATTAAACGGGAAGAACAGCGTGTTCGACCGCACAAAAGTGAAGTAGAGAGGTTGCTTTGCGATAACAGCAAAATAAAGAAGTTGACTGGCTGGGAAACAGAGTATTCCCTCGAAACAGGACTGAAAGAAACGATAGACTGGATAAAAAACAATTTGCATAAGTATAAACCTGAAACATATAACCTTTGAGGTGTAGAAGTTGAGCCAAATAAAAATCCCACTGGACTGGCCGAATATTGGAGATCTGGAAAAGGAATATGTTTTAAAAGCACTTGACAGTGGATTTGTCTCTACTGCAGGTCCCCTGGTAAAAGAATTCGAAGATGAATTTGCCGCATATCTTGGCTGCAGAAATGCAGTTTCGGTGGTAAACGGAACCAGTGGGCTTCATCTTGCTCTGCGTTTATTAAATATTGGTCCTGGTGATGAGGTTATAGTTCCTGCCCTAACATTTATTGCCAGTATCAACCCGATTACCTATGTAGGAGCAACCCCGGTAATTGTTGATGTCCACCCAGATACCTGGACGATTGACCCGCTGCAAATTGAAAAGGTAATAACCGATCGGACCAAAGCGATCATTCCCGTTCACCTTTACGGCAACCCTGCAAGGATGGATGTCGTAATGGAAATTGCCAGGCAGAATAATCTGTATGTAATTGAAGATGCCGCCGAGTCCCTTGGCTCAACGTATAAAGGTAGGTATACAGGCACATTTGGTGATTTAGGGGTTTTTAGCTTTAATGGAAACAAAGTAATAACTACAGGTGGCGGTGGAATGGTTGTCACTGATAATGATGAGTTGGCTCAAAGAGCAAGGTTACTGGTAAACCAGGGCAGAGCTGACTCTGAAAAAGAGTACATCCATCAGGAGATCGGGTATAACTTCAGGTTGACAAATATTCAGGCAGCTTTAGGACTTGCTCAAATGAAAAGACTCCCTGAGTTTCTTGCTGTAAAACGGCGAAACGCCAGCATTTACCGTCGGGAACTGCAAAATGTTACCGGGATTAGGATGCAAAAAGAACTCAATGAAGCAGAAAGCAGTTGGTGGTTGTTTTCTATTGTAGTTGAAGACGAATTTGATGAAGAGAGAGATTCAATAATGTCCAGATTGACTGCTAAGGGGGTTCAGGTACGCCCCTTTTTTACCCCTCTTGATCAGCAACCGTGTTACTCCAAATACAACATCCCTAATAGTAAAGTAGCTGATCATTTATACAGCGGGGGCATCAATCTTCCCAGTGCGAGTTTTTTAACAGAACAGGATGTTTTAGATGTCTGCAGAGAGCTGTTGGAAAGGTGATAGGAACGGGCGGCAGGAACGATTCAGTGTGTTTGAACTTATCGAAAGGGTGGAGTGCTGTGGTCAGGCACATAAATGAAATAAAAAAAATATTGGTTTTCCCTGATTATGCATTAGTTGATTGTTTACAGCAAATGAATGATGCGGGGCTTCAGCTGCTGCTTGTAGTAGATGCTGAGCAAAGATTAATAGGCACTGTAACTGATGGTGATGTCCGCAGAGCTTTACTGAGAAATAGGGGACTGAACATAAAAATAGCTGAAGTAATGTGTGCTCATCCCTGTGCTGTAAAAGCAGGGACATCAACTGATAAGATACGCGAACTAATGCTGGATAGGAATATTCGCCATGTACCGGTGATTGACAGTGAGGGTCATATAATAGGTCTTATCTTATGGACCGATCTATTTGAACAAAAGGTTTCGCAAAGGATGGAAAAGGTTATTATTATGGCCGGGGGCAAAGGGACACGTCTTGACCCCTTTACGAAAATATTGCCCAAACCGATGATACCTTTGGGAGACAAACCTGTTATTGAAGCGATTATGGATGGGTTTTACAACAACGGTTTTAATGAGTTCATTTTATCATTGGGGTATAAAGCCGATATAGTGCGTCTTTATTTTCTAGAAAGTGATTCCAGGCCTTATCATGTAGATTTTATCCAGGAGGATAAACCTCTGGGAACAGCGGGGTCCCTTAGTTTATTAAAAGGTCAACTAAAAGATACATCTATTGTCACTAATTGCGATATCATACTGGAAGCAGATTACGGTGATATTTTAAATTTCCACCGTAAAAGGCATCATGATATTACAGTGATCGGAGCCTTGAAAAATTTCATAATTCCATATGGGGTTTTGCAGGCAGAGGATGGACGCTTAATTGATATAAATGAAAAACCCAGCAGCAATTATTTAGTTAATACAGGTGTGTATATAATAGAGCCAGCAGTTATTTCATTAGTTCCTGAATCACAATTTATGAATATGACTGATTTGATAGTTAATGCTAAAAATAATGGCTTTACAGTGGGGGTATATTCTTTTGATGGCCGGTGGTTTGATGTTGGCCAGTGGGACGAGTACCGCAAAACATTAAAAACTTTTGAGTATGTGTTAGGTGGCTACTGATGTATAAGGGAAAGAGAGTATTAGGATTTATTCCGGCAAGAGCCGGATCAAAGGGAGTGCCGCGGAAGAATATCAGGCTGCTAGCTGGAAAGCCTCTGATCAGCTATACCATTCAGGCAGCGGAGGCCAGTGGTATTTTTGATTTTCTGATGGTGTCAACTGACGGGAAAGAAATCGCAGATACTGCAGTAAAAGCAGGGGCAGAGGTGCCATTTATCCGCCCTCCTGAACTGGCTACCGATGATGCAAAGGGAATTGATGTTCTTTTCCATGCGATGGATTGGTGCCAAAAAAACAGTATGAATTTTCACTGGGTAATGCTCCTGCAGCCCACTAGTCCCTTCCGCACTCCTGAAGACATTTTGAACGCTTGCGAGATTATGGAAAAGCGACAGGCTGAGGCAGTTGTTTCTGTTTGTGAGGTTGAAAATCATCCATGGTGGTGTAATACTCTACCCGCTGATCATTGCATGAACGGCTTTTTACGGCCGGAAATAACGAGGGCGAATCGACAGGATTTACCGGTTTACTATAAGATCAATGGAGCTATTTACCTAGCTGAATGGGATTTTATCTACCAAAAGGGTACATGGTATGGCCCTTACACCTATGCCTATATTATGCCGCAGGAAAGGTCCCTTGATATCGATAGTCCAATTGACTTTGAGGTCGCAGAGGTTTTGATGAAAAAGATGCATTGTATTAAATGAAGTCGGAAAATATTTTTGGTGTTAAAGGCTTTTGGGTAAGAGTTTTGCATAGGCCAAAAACATAGAGTGTTTATGCTTGTAAATAAAGAAGTGAAGAACGGGTAAACTTAGATTTTTATGGGGGAGCATTAAAAAGATGAATAAGCAGATAAAAGTACTTCTTACAGCCACAGGAGGGTTGGCTGGGTATTCACACTATCGCCTTCTCAAGAGCATCCAAACTTTTCAGGTAGAGGTAGTGGCTGCTGATATAAATAGTATTTTTAACTATACGTCCTTTACTGGTGAACCTCTAGAGTTAATCCCGAAGGGTGAAGAGGATGAGTTTATTAATGCCTTGCTTAAGATCTGTATCAACAAAGAAGTTAATGTTGTCTTTCCATGTAGCTCCAATGAACTTGTCCCTTTAGCGAAAAATAGAGATCGTTTTAAACGCCATGGGGTGGTTGTAGCCGTTTCGCATGATCCTGTCGAATTAGCGATTGCTTGTGACAAACTGAGTGCTCTGGACAGATTAGCCCAACAGTCAACACTCGCTAATTTCGTTCCTAGATATTATCGTCTATGTAACAAAGCTGATTTGTTTCATGCTGCCAATGAGCTTGGCTACCCTCACGATAAGCTGGTGTTTAAACCACGGTTTGCACAGGGTGGTAGAGGGATGGTCTTGCTGGGACATCCAAAGAAAGACGAATGGTTGAGGAGCAAAAATGGTGGAGAAATGTCCTTAGAATGGCTGGACTCGCTTGTAGAAGAGGACGAGCTGGCAGATTTTTTTATTATGGAATACCTGCCAGGCGTCGAGTACAGTGTAGATGTATTGTGTTATGAAGGCAAGCCGGAGATTATTATACCCAGGGAGCGAAAGATGGTAGTCGACGGCAAGGCGGTTGTCAGTAGACTGTTGAGGCACGAGGGTTTAATTACATGTGTCAAGGAATTAATTCAAATGTTCAACCTCTCATACATTGTGAACATCCAGTTTAAAGAAGACAGGTATGGGCAACCCAAATTGTTAGAAATAAATGCTCGGGTACCTGGCACGCTAGCTGCCGACCTGGCAGGAGGCATCAATATGTTCGAAGAAGCCCTAAATTTGATCTACTTTGGGCGAATAAAAAACAGGGAGGTATGTTGGGAAACAGAATGCGGCCGCTTTTTTCAGGAGTTATACCGATAATAGAAGATAATCATATACATACGACTTTCTCCGATGGCCATGATAAGCCGGAAGATATGATTCGAGCCGCTTTAGCTGTAGGAATAAGAGGTATTTGTTTTACTGATCATGCACGCGAAGAAAGTGATTATGTTCCGATCTATTTAGAGGAAATTAGAAGATTAAAGAAAAAGTACGAAGATCGAAATATTAAAATTGGTAATGGGCTGGAAGTTAAGTTTATCGATAAAGAGGGAAATATTGATTTTAATTTGTTGTGGGCGCGTGAACTTGATAGTTTGATTGTTTCCTTCCACAGTTTTCCTATGGAAGTTTATCAAAGTCAAGGACAGCATGAATTTAAAAAAACATGGTTTGAAACTTTAAGAGGTTTCATAAAAAAGCAGTTAATTATAATAAAACAAGAAAATCCCAAGCTTAAAGTAATTTTAGGGCATCCTTTTAGTATGTGGTTAAAGCTTGGTTTATTTCCAGAACATCGTGATATTAATAAATTGATAACGCTTGCTAACCAGGCAAGTATGGGGATAGAAATCAATGTTAACCCTGAACATTGTTTAAATCATGAATATATGCAGCTTATTGCTGACCAGTGTTTTATTATTAGTTGGGGTACAGATTCTCATTCCTACCTAGAGCTAGTAAATAATTCGTCTAGATTGATTAAAGCTAAACAATTATGTATTAGGAGGTTTTAGAAACGAGTGGTATGAGACGGCGCAAGGTGATGGTTGTAACAGGTATTCGTTCTGAATATTATTTGTTAGAGCCCTTACTGGAAGGAATTGAAGCCTCTTCTAAGTTAGATTTGATAATTGTGGCAACAGGAGCTCATCTAAGCCCCCGCTATGGTTATACATTAGATCAAATCAGGAATAATTTTAGTGATGTGGAAACTATACATTCTCTATTTGATACAGATGAGTTAATTGGGAGAGTAAAAGGGCTAGGGTTAATTATAATGGAACTGGCTGAAATAGTCTATCGACGAGAGCCTGCTTTTTTGCTTGTTTTAGGTGACCGCGAAGAATCTCTTGCTGTGGCTACTGTAGGTAACTATTTAAATGTCCCAGTTGTTCATTTAGGTGGAGGGGATCGCGTAATAGGAAATGTAGACGACCATGTACGCCATGCCGTTACTAAAATGGCGCATTTGCACTGCCCCTTTACCGCTCAGAGCGGTCAGCGTATTATTCAGATGGGCGAAGAACCCTGGCGCGTTACTGTAACAGGTTCTCCGGGGCTTGATGCTATAAAAGCACTACCTAATTTATCTTTATCGGAATTGGAAGCCGGTTTAGGCATATCTTTGGGTGAGCGGTATTTCGTTTTACTCCAGCATCCTATTTCCTCCGAGTTTACTGGAGGAGCATCTCAAATAGATATCACCTTAAAAGCTATAGTTAAGGTAGGCCTACCAACTGTAATTATCAAGCCAAATTCTGATCCCGGAACTCGACACATGATAGAGGTTATTGATGAATATGTACAAAAATATAATTTTTTGTGGGCATATACTAATTTACCACGTCTGCAATTTGTGAATCTTTTGCGTCATGCCGTTGCTTTAGTTGGCAACTCTAGTGCAGGCATTCATGAGGCGCCGTTTCTTCATTTACCTGCTATAAATATCGGTAACAGGCAAAAAGGACGAGAACATTCTAACAACATCATATTTGTTCCTTTTGATGTTAAAGCGATTGTTGCTGCTTTAGAAAAACTTGCATTTGATAATGAATTCCGTTCAAAATTTGCTGACTGTATTTCGATATACGGGGATGGACTTGCGGTTCCACGTATTCTGCATATTTTAGAAAATACAGATATAGATCATAAATTGCTTTATAAGGATTTTGTTGATCTTTTTGAAAAAAACAAATGGGAGAAGGAAACGGAGAATCAGAATGGTTCGTTTCTGTAACTACTGATGTATTAAGGGGAGGACATCGATATGAAGAAGGTATTGGTTGTTAGTCCCCATGCCGATGATGAAACATTAGGGTGTGGAGGTACACTACTCAGACATAAAAGTGAAGGTTGTAATATTCATTGGATTATTGTAAGTGGAATTAGTGAAACTGAGGGTTATAGTGCTGAAATGGTTGTTAGCAGGTCCAATGAAATACAGAAAGTTGCTAAGATGTATGGTTTTGATTCTGTGTACAATTTGGGGTTTCCCACTGCAAAACTAGATACTATTCCTATGCAAGTATTGGTTGAAAGTCTACGCCACTTGATTAAAAAAATTCAGCCAGACATATTATACTTGCCCTATTGTGGTGATGTTCATACAGACCATGAAGTAGTATTTAAGGCGTGTATATCTTGTATTAAGTGGTTTAGAGGATTTAACATCAGTAGGGTTCTTGCTTACGAAACATTATCCGAGACAGAGTTTGGATTATCACCTAACTCTACATTCAGACCTAATGTTTATGTAAATATAAGTCAGTTTCTAGCTGATAAGTTGGCAATAATGAAAGTTTATCAAAGCGAGATAGGTAGTTTTCCATTTCCGCGTAGTGAGCAGGCAATTACAGCGCTAGCTCAAATAAGAGGATCAGTGTCTGGATTTGAAGCAGCCGAGGGATTTATTCTGTTAAAGGAGACTATATAATGAAACATGTTTTTATAATAGCTGAAGCCGGAGTGAACCATAATGGGTCACTGGAATTGGCTAAAGAATTGGTTGATATAGCAGCAGAATCAGGGGCGGATGCAGTTAAATTCCAAACCTTTAAAACTGAAAAAATAATCAGCAGGTATGCCCCTAAAGCTGAATATCAGATCAAGACAACTGGGGAGATGGAGTCCCAGTTAGAAATGGTCAAAAAGTTGGAGCTTAGCTCTAGTCAGTTCTTGGAGCTGGCGGAGTACTGCTCAGTAAAAGGGATCGAATTTATGTCTACCCCCTTTGATATGGATAGTGTTGATTTTTTAGCTGAGCAATTACAGGTTGTCCGCTTAAAAATAGGCTCAGGTGAAATAACCAATGCCCCCTTGCTGCTTAAGGCGGCAAAAACCGCAAAACCTGTTATTCTTTCCACCGGAATGAGCACATTAGGGGAGATAGAAATGGCACTTGGAGTGCTGGCTTTCGGCTATATCGATAACGGTGAGAGGAAGCCGTCAATAGAAGCTTTTAAACAGGCATACATATCTGATAAAGGGCAGAATGCATTACAGGAAAAAGTTACACTGCTGCACTGCACAACTGAGTACCCTGCTCATTTTAACGAAGTCAACCTCAAGGTTTTGGAAACTCTGCGTCAGGCATTTGCTTTAAAAGTTGGTTATTCTGATCATACTCCGGGAATAAGTATTCCCATCGCTGCTGTAGCTCTGGGTGCAGAGGTAATTGAAAAACACTTCACACTGGATAAGAATCTACCTGGTCCTGATCATAAAGCCTCATTAGAACCCAGGGAGTTAAAAGCGATGGTGCATTCGATCCGGCAGGTGGAACAGGCCCTGGGTACCGGCAGAAAAATCCCCACAGTTTCAGAGATTAAAACAATGATAGCGGCTCGTAAAAGCCTGACTGCACTTAAAGAGATTAGACAGGGTGAAGAGTATACTGAGGATAACCTGGGGAGCAAACGCCCTGGCAATGGATTATCGCCGCTTTATTACTGGGATCTGCTTGGCAGAAAAGCCCCTAAAAACTATAAAGCCGATGAGATGGTGGAATTATGAAATCAAAACCCGTTATTATCCTTGGGGCAGGCGGCCACAGTAAGGTGTTAATTGATTTATTAAAATATTACAACATTACTATTATAGGAATCACAGATCCTGATTCAAGCCTACATGGTAAGAGCATCATGGGAGTGCCGGTTATAGGTAATGATCATCTTGTACTTGAGTATCACCCTGACACAATACTATTAGTAAATGGAATAGGTTTAACCGGCCAAACAAGCAGGAGAAAGCAAATCTTCGAGGCCTTTAAAAAGCAGAATTACTGTTTTCTCAATGTAGTTCATCCGAATTCAGTTCTTGCTTCTGATGTGAAAACAGCTGAAGGTGTTCAAATAATGGCGGGTGCTGTTATTCAGACGGGGACAGTTATTGGTGCTAACACAATAATTAATACCAGAGCCAGCATCGATCATGAATGTATAATTGGCAGCCATGTGCATATAGCACCAGGGGCAACAATATGCGGAGGAGTAACCATTGAAGATTCTGTTTTTATAGGTGCCGGTGCAACTGTTATTCAGGGTGTACATCTTGGAGCAAACAGTATAGTTGCTGCAGGGGCGGTTGTTACATGTGATGTCCCTGAAGGGGTAATTGTTATGGGAGTTCCGGCGAAGGTTGTAGAGAAAGAGTAGTAATCCATCCCACCCCCAAGATATATTGTTCTGTGTTGTTGAGTTTTTAAGTATTAATGGGGCAGTGGTTTTTTTATTTTCTGCTTCATTATGTTCCATACGGGCAAGAAAACAGATTCTATTTATGGATATTTCAGTATATTTGTCCAAAATAACTCATAATTGCTTATTTTCGTTGTTAAGTTTTTTATCTGTTTTTCGATAAAAATAATAGGACTACTGTATATTTCTTGGGACCTTTGGTGTAGCAAGAAAATCTTCAAGGGTATTAAGCCAGCCCAATATCCCCGGATCTGGGCTGCTTAGTATATAAATGGTGGGAAAGGATGCCCATCTATTAGTAAACAAGGAGGTATGAACATTGAGGATCAATCACAACATTTCCGCGCTTAACACTTACCGGCAGCTGAGCACCAACCAGATGCTGGGCAACAAAGCGCTGGAAAAGCTGTCTTCTGGTCTGCGCATCAACCGTGCAGGGGATGATGCAGCTGGTCTGGCCATCAGTGAGAAGATGAGAGGGCAGATTAGAGGCCTTGATATGGCAACAAAAAATGCCCAGGATGCCATTTCTCTTATCCAAACAGCTGAAGGTGCACTGAATGAAACACACTCAATACTGCAGCGCATGCGGGAACTGGCGGTACAGGCTGCTAACGATACCAACACCTTAGACGATAGAAGAGAGCTGCAAAAGGAAGTTAACCAATTAATTGATGAAATTGACCGCATTGCCAAAAATACTGAGTTTAATACCAAAAATTTATTAGGCAAAGTAAGCGGTGGTACATTCACCGGTAGCGGTCAACAATTTACTTTCCATATCGGTGCCAATGAAAGTCAAAACATCACACTTATAATCAACTCTATGGATTCTGCGAGAATTGGTATTATTGATGATAGTGCCGGCGGTACCAGCGGTACAGGCGGTACCAGCGGTGCAGGCGGAACCAGCGGTGCCAGTGGTGCCAGTGGTGCCAGNNGGTACAGGCGAAACCGGTGGTACAGGCGGTGCCAGTGTTGCCCAAGGTATAAGTGCTTTGAGAGTTACCAATGTTGAGACTGCTACAAGTGGTGGAATATTAACACAGACTGGCGCAAATGCAGCAATTACTAATATTGAGAAAGCGATTCAAATGGTATCTGCGGAACGCTCAAAACTCGGCGCCTACCAAAACCGGTTGGAGCACACCATCAACAACCTGGGTACTGCATCTGAAAACCTAACTGCAGCCGAATCCCGTATCCGCGATGTGGACATGGCTAAGGAGATGATGGAGTTCACCAAGATGAACATCCTGCAGCAAGCAGCCACCGCTATGCTCGCTCAGGCCAATATGCAGCCGCAGATGGTGCTGCAGCTGCTCGGCAGCTAATTATAACTATAAAAAAAGGGTCCTCTGCCGGGGGAGGGCCCTTTTTTCTGTCTATGTAGGAAAATTGCACTATTTGTAGAATATAACCACAGAAAACAAGCAGAAAATAGGTGAAATTTATGAGAATATGGCTGGATGAGGTTTTTTTGGGTGTTTTTCATAGCACCGCAGATGTTGAATCTGCACTGGCTGATTGGAAAAGGGTAAACAGTGATCATATCTTTTATTTATTTGAGTGCCAGGGTGACCAGTACAGTTTCGGGGATATCTGGGAACAGTTTCTCAAAGACAATATCGCTCAGGATATAGAAGTGAGAATCAAGACAGCCACACCGGAAATGCTGCACCTGGAGCTGGTGGATTCGACTATTGAGTACCTTGAACGCCTGGTTGGTTCTATTGATGATCTGGCTTCTCAGTTTTATGCCGGCCCTGATCAAGCGGCCTGGGAGAAGTTATCCGATTTTCTTGAAGGGTTGGATTATATCTGCCAGGCACTGGAGTTATTGAACTTTAATTTTGACCGGGATCAGTTTAACCAGATGCTGCTGGAATTGATGCAGGCCATGGAGTTACAAGATATAGTGACTGTGGCTGATCTGCTGAGCTATGAATGGAACGGTTGGTTGGAAAATGTTCTAGATACTATAAACTCTCCAGGTAATTGAGGAGTTGAAGAAATGTCTGGCGGAAGTTTATATCAGCGAAATATTGAGTATTTTCAGAAAAACAATCAGGATATCTTGGAACAGATAAAAGAAAAAAAGGCTAGCGGCAGGTATCATACTTACCCCGCTAGGGTAGAGGGCATGTTTTACATAGAGTCTGCAGATGAGGGCAGTCTTCTTTTGCACAGCAGGTTCAACCCGTTACGGGAGGCGGAAATGTGGGCCAGCAAACAGGAGCTGGATGGCATAGCACATGTGGTCTTATTTGGCCTTGGTTTGGGCTACCATGCAGAAGCTTTGCTGCGGCGGAAACCGGAGTTGCAGTTATACATTTACGAACCTGATATGGAAGTGTTTTTGGCTTCATTAGAATACAGGGATTGGTCCACTTTCCCCTGGGAGCGCTCTTATGTGATCCTGGAAGACGGTAGCGGAAGATATAATAACTTTATCGGTCATGTTTTAAACCTGGTTAAAAGCGGTTGGGGCTTTCTTTCTATACCATCCTTTGAGCGCTGTTTTTCCCAGCGTTTTGCTGAATTTAAGGATAATCTATCTAAAAAGAAAACCGATTATCTGGACAACTTGAGAACCACTATTGTTTTCGAAAAAGAGTGGACAGTCAATGCACTGAAGAACTTGCCATATATTTTGCAGTGTGAATCTATTTTTTCCTATAAAGATCAATTTCAAGGAAAAACAGTGATCATGACCGCCTCAGGCCCATCCCTTACAGCAGCGATCCCTTTCCTGCGGGAGAACAAGGCAAAAGGGAAGGCTTTGCTTGTGGCTGCAGGCACGAGTATCAATGGGTTGTTGAAACAGGGTTTGGTACCGGATTTTTTTGTTTCCTATGACCCCTTTCCCGCTAACTATAAGGCTTTGCAGCCTGCCCTGTCGCAAGGTGTTCCTCTTGTTTTCGGCAGCACCATCAATAATGATGTGGTAAAAAACCATGTAGGCCCAAAGGCTTACTTTATCCTTGGCCAGGACACCTTGTTCAGTTTTCTTAGAGGGGGGCTTGATCCCTTTGAGGTTGTTAGTGATGCCCCTTCTATTGCTGTAGTAACTCTGCAGTTACTGGATAAGCTTGGTGTTAAAGAAGTTATTCTGGCCGGCCAGGACCTTTCTTTTCAAGGGGACCGCTATTACGCCGAAGGGGTAGGTGTGGTGCGAGCGGAAAATGTAAGGGAAGAAGATAAAACCGGTGCCTTTGAGGTAGAGGCAAATAACGGGGAAATGGTTTTGGCCAACAAGTCATTTAATAGAATGCGGAAGAGCATGGAATCGTTTATCAAACACACAAATCTGAAAAGGATAGTAAACACCTCCCCTAAGGGAGCCAAAATCGCCGGAACTGTTTATATGGATTGGCCGCATATAATCTATGAACTGTCAGATGCCCAAAACTGCAGGGGAATTCCCTTCAATCAGCATGATGCAAAAAACAGCCTGAGGACAGTCAGAAGGCGGGTAAATGCAGTTTTAAAAGATATAGAAATAGTTTTTCAGAATGCGATAAAAGAAATAAAAGTATTATTGTCAGAGGATCTTGATGAGGAAAAAGGGGAGGTGGTTTATGATCGCCTGTCCCGATCTCTTTCACATTTGACAGGGAGCAGAGAATATGCTGCATTCATAAAACCTATGGTCCGCAATGAAGACCACCTACTGGGAAAAGCCATCCTTGATCTTCCCAGGATGAACTGGGATGAAAAGAAAACATTTGTCAGCAAAGATCTGATGATGTACCTGCGTGGTGTGGAGTTATCCATCATTAAACTGAAAAAAGTGATGGATAGTTGGGGAGAATAGGATCTAGAATAGTTCGGCTGTTGCTGCTTTATTACAATAAATGGACTAATCATTATCCATGTCATCTGATAAACTTCGGAGAAGATTAGAGACGGTGATTACCAGGGTATAAGCAATCAAGGGCAGGGCAATTTCGGGAACAGGGCTTTGCTTTTTTGTTATGGGTTATTTAACAGAAGGGTATTTTATAAATATTGGACGACCTGTACAATTAGCTGGAACAGCCCCGGCAATTGATGTGTTGCCATAAGAATAGGACAATCTGCAGCCTTATGACAAAAGGGGGCGATTCTCATAATCAGGGACCTGCTCCAGGGGAAAATAGTTATCACAGATCACAGGATCAATGACTACATTGAACAGCACTATAAACAGTCATTTGATGACAGGTTAAAAGATGCCAAGCTCTATTTTATAGATGAAGGCCTTCGACTCTGCGCCACAGTAAAACCCCACAGGATGCTGCCCGATGTGGTGGCTGATTTGCACTTCTCCCTTGACTCATTTGAATTCACCCCGCAGGCCCACAATTTTACTTTAAAGCTTGCAGAGAAACCGGAGTTTAGATTCCCAGAACAGGGGAACAGGCTTTATGCGAGAATTCTAAGCTATATTTTTAAAAAAGCCGCGGGATCTAAAAGAGCCATTGAAATATTAAGACAGAATCTGAATAAAACCGGGTTTCTCAGTTGGGATGATGGTCTTATCGCCATTGACCTGGACAAACACCCTGAAAAGGAAAAATTGTTTGGGAAAAGGGTTCCCATTATCGGTGCAAAGATTTTCGATTTTATAGGGATTAAAGAGATTATATTCGGGGAGGGTGAGGTTGTCCTCAAACTTAAGATTTATTCCCATGAATTTCTGAAGAACTGCCAGCAGGTTGTTGAACAGGCTGCTGATAGAGTGCGCCAGGAGGAACCTGCTGCCATAAAAGAGAAAAAACAGACCTTCTCTCGTTTAGTGGAGAGGGTAAAAGAGTATCCCGATGCGCTCCAAGCCCATGTGGAAAGAGAGTTTCCCAAACTAAAAGAATGCGCCGGCAAAATCGGCGGCAAGCTCCGGGATGGAGTGAATTATTTATGGGAAGCCATGCGGGATCCGGCCGTTCCCAAGGAGGCAAAATTTATGGCTATTGCTGCACTGCTCTATTTTGTCAGCCCCATCGACCTTATCTCCGACATTCTTCCCGGTGGCTATGCTGATGATGGTGTCGTTCTGGCACTGGCTGTCAAAGCTGTTGGAGATATCATTGCCCATCATAAGAAATAAAATCCGACCGATCAGACCGATCAGGGGGACAGGTTGACTGATCGGACCGATTACCAGGACTGCCCCCCCGCGCGATGTCCCCGCGCGCGAGGGGGATTTCTTATCCCTGCGCTTGCGACATAAGCTCTGGTTGAACTTGTCCTAAGACTCCTCGCTTCATAGCAAACCGCGCCCTATGACGCCATCCATGGCGCAGAGTCGCCTAGCTCAACATCCATGTTGTGTTTCAGCTGTCGTTAGCTGCTTCTTCGTCAAGGGCAAGTAACAACCTTCGCAGGTCGCTGCGCTAGCAGGGATAAACCGACCGATCAGTGGGACGACCGATTACCGGGACAGCCACCCGCGCGATCATCGGGACAGGTTGATCTATTATTTGGTCGGTAACTAATGATGGAAAAGACCCCTTCCCCCATTAAAGGGCAGCTTCCTATAAATGGAAGGAAATGTCTTTTCTGTGTCGAATTAGCTATTATAGAACAGGTGCTAGCAAGTAAAAATACATTTCTCTTTAGCTTTGGCAGATAGGTGTCTAGCACAAGGAAAATGGGGGAAGCAATGCCGCGAATTAGAGGATACCTTTGTCCAATTTGCGAGACAGTCAATCCTAAAGAAACCAAATACTGCTTAAATTGTGGCCATTGGCTTTTGGATACGATTCACGAAGCAAAACCTATTACTAATTTCAATTATAAAAAACAGAATAACGTTCATTCAGTGGTAAGCCGGAAAAATGTTCTAGCTGCTTTTGTATTAATCATTATTATAATTGCTGTCGTTATACCCTGTTCTAATACAATACCAGCTCTAATATATCCCACGGTTATCCCTCGTTCTATTACAATACCAGAAATGGTATATCCTACGGGTATACCTACTGAATCAAAGAACTTCACTTGGGATTACCAGGGCAAGACTTATCATTTGCAAGTGGAAATACCCTTAGATCTTCTGAATTATGACCGCCAGATTACTAATGATATTCAAAGATACGCAGATGCAGGCGAATTTGAACGGCATGCCCTGTATATGATGATGCCCAGTACTCAAAAAGAATATATCAAAGCCGCATCAAACTATAATTATATTCCCTGGATTAAAGAGGACTCTAATCATCAATTTGTTGGCTATATTGCCGAGTGGCTTAACATGCAGGCCGAAAAAGAAAATTTTGATTCAGTTCAAAAAGTTGAATTCGTACAATGCTTTGTCGGAGGAGCCATTCCTTATCAGGTCACTCCCAGCTTGCAATTTCCTGCCCACACTTTAGCTGAAACGGGTAAATGCAGTGATAAAGCTATTTTGGCCGCAGCGATTTTAAACAATATGGGATATAAAACAGCACTTTTCTATTTTGAAGCCCAAAACCACATGACAGTAGGAGTTGCGCTGGATAATACTCCAAGTTATTCGCCGGCAATTGGCTATGATTGCAACGGAATAAAGTATTACTTTCTGGAAGTAACCAGTTCAGGTTGGCAGGTAGGGCAGCCCAGCAGCGGTTTTGAAACGGTAGAACCGGATTTGATTATACCGGTTAATTAAAATGTTGACCGATCAGTGGCACAGCCCCCCGCGCGATCCGAGCGAACGAAAGACCGCGCTCCGGAACACTCCCCCCGAGCAGATGTCTGTCCCGTCTTTTTGCACAGGCTTATATGCGGAGGCGGTGTCCTGCCCCACCGCTGCATTTCATTCATACCCATATTGAGCCAATAGCTCCTCTGCCAAACTGCGCAGGTGTTGTTTGTAATAATAAGGCTCCCGGCAGGCTGCTTAAGACGCTGCCGCGGCCAGTGCTTTTTGAACACTGCTCTCAGGTTGAATACAGCCGCCAGGTAGAAGTTGAGGGGGTCATAGTCTATTTCCCGGACCCCAGCAGCTGCGGCTTTTTTCAGTATGGAGGACAGGTTTTCCCTGGTATCGGGAATGCCGGAAATTAAAGCAGGCAAATCGCTCGTGGGTATGCAGGATATAAGGTTAATCAAGGATGGTTGACTCAGGAATAGGAAAGTGTGAACCGATCAGTGGGACTGTCCCTCCGCGCGATCGACAGGTTGCTGCCCGACTAAACCTACGACCAACTATGATGACATGACCCCCGTCCCCGTGTCACACCCGTGTCACATTTGTCATCTACTTATTGTAAAGGAGTGTAACCTATCTCTTGAACTATTTTTGTTACCCATGTCCTGACTGAACACTGAACATGACCAACGACCAACCACCAACCACCAAATGGACCGCTCCCTGGACAGTCTCCCAGGAAGCAAAAAGAACGTCCCTCTGCTTCCCTCTGCTTCTCTACCCTTATTCATACCCATATTGAGCCAATAGCTCCTCTGCCAAACTGCGCAGGTGTTGTTTGTAATAATAAGGCTCCCGGCAGGCTGCTTCAAAGATAGGACGCTGCCGCGGCCAGTGCTTTTTGAACACTTCTCTCATGTTGGATACTGCCGCTGGGTAGAAGTTGAGGGGATCATAGTCTATTTCCCGGACTCCGGCTGCTGCGGCTTTTTTCAGTATGGAGGAGAGGTTTTCTCTGGTATCAGCGAGGCCGGGGACTACCGGGGCGATAAAAACCCATGTTCTGATCCCTGCTGCTGCCAGCTGGGCTAGCGCCTGCAGTCGCCGTTCAGGGGAGGGGGCACTGGGCTCAAGCAGTTTTGCCACATATGGGTCCGTAGTTGTAATTGTTAAGCCTACTTTTACCTGAGGTAGTTTTTTTAAGAGATCCAGATCCCGCAGCACCAGGTCTGATTTGGTGAGAATATTGACAGACAGGTCTGTGCCTGTGAGCAGTTCCAGACAGGAGCGGGTCAGCCGGTATCTCCGTTCCACCGGTTGGTAGGGGTCAGTAACACTGGACAGGGTAACACAGCCCTGTTTTCTTCTTTTCAATGATGCCTGCAGCCGTTCAGCAAAATTAACCTTTACTTGAATAAATGAGCCCCATTCACCTGAAATATTGCAGAACTTCTTCATAAAGCTAGCATAACAATAAAGGCAGCCGTGGCTGCACCCTGTATATGGATTAAGGCAGTAATCGATCCCCGGAATACCACATCTGTTGAGAGCTGTGCGGCATTCTTTTTCGGTAATCAGCACAAGAGTTTACCCCTTTCGAATCCCTGCTTGTGTCGTTGAATCAAAACGGCACTGCATCGTGGCCATTTATTTTCAATCTAGTATAGGGGGTTCATTTTTTTAATGAGGTATCATTTCAACATAGAATATGTATGAGCCCCCGATGAAATACTTGAAGCCTTGATTATGGATGGTGCTCTTTCAACCTAGAATATGTGTGACGGAAAGCTGAGTTTTATTGTGACACGACCCATCAAATTTCAAAAGGTGGATTTATTAATCCGCTCCTCAGCCTCTATTTTTAATAATACCTCCAATTAAACCCAATAAAGCAAATATTGTATAGTATCCCTCAGTGCTGATTTGCTTTCCCGTTAACTCGGAAATCCCTTGAATAAGTAGAGCATCTCCACCAAAAAGTGAAATAATCCAACCGACTATTAAACCGAAGATTAAGCCTATAAGCATGGTGCACCCCCCAAAAATAGGTTATCTAATAATTGCGAATTCTGGTAATAAGCTAACCTTTGTGCTCCTTTAATCATATGTTATCATAACTAATTACGGTGAAAAAGATTTATCACAATTAACGTCGGGCAGGGTCCTGAAAGGATAATTATTAGGTCTTTTTTCAGTTGGCAATAAAATTAAGGGAATTTGGAAGTGAGTGCAAAATATTCTCAAAATTCATAGAATTAATAGTTCTACAATAGAGGTTATCACATCCTTATGCCGAAAATTAATAGAAAAGAAAGTATTATAAAAAATAAGTAAAGTAACAATAGACTTTCAGGATTTATGAAGCTTATCAATAACCAGTGTGATAAGAGAGGGTACAGAAAAAAGGAGGTGACGGTTATGAAAAAATGGTGGTTTATTATTATTGCTCTAGTTGTGCTAGCTGGTTTATTTTGGATTGGTTATCGATTATCAGATGATTCACAGAAGCAGAATGGCATAGATAAAACACCTGTGGTTATCGATGAAGAGAAGAATGACTCTGAGAATGGCCCTGCGGAAAACGGCGGCAATGAGCAAGAGGAGCCTGAGCCAGATCCCGAAGATAAAGAGTCATCTGAAGACCCGTCTCAAGAACCAGGCGAAACCGATTACAATGACTATGATAATAAAAAATACGCCTGGTATGTGCTCAGGAAAAGCGACCATTCTACTCCGGGAACAGGTGCTGGAATGGCCGAATTAGTGAAGGAATACGGGGGGTTTTATCTGGGTGATACATCCAAGAAGGTGGTTTATCTCACCTTTGATGAAGGGTATGAATATGGCTATACTCCGAAAATACTGGATATTTTGAGGGATAACAATGTAAAGGCAGCTTTTTTTATCACACTGCCTTATTTAAACAAGAATCCTGAACTGGTAGAAAGGATGGTCAATGAAGGTCATATAGTAGGAAACCATACTGTAAGCCATCCCAGCCTGCCAGAGGTGGATAACCAGAAGGTAATAGATGAAATTGAGGGGTTAAGTAAGGCTTTTCGAGAGAAAACAGGCCGAGATATGAAGTATCTGCGCCCGCCGAAGGGTGAATTCAGTGAAAGAACACTGAAGATTTCCAGTGATCTGGGTTATAGAAATGTGTTCTGGAGTTCAGCCTATGATGACTGGGATGTCAACAAGCAAAAGGGTGCTGATTATGCCTATAAGATGGTAATGGATAATACCCACAACGGAAATGTGATCCTGCTCCATGCGGTTTCCCAGAGCAACACAGAAGCCCTTGACACCATCATCAAGGACCTGAAGGCCAAGGGCTACAGATTTGGCACCCTGGATGAAATTAACTGACCGATCAGTGACCAATAAGGGGGACTGGACCGATCACCGGGACAGTCCCCCCGCGCGATCAGGGGACAGGTTGACCGATTGAGTCAATGAGTCAAGTGAGTCAAGTGTGAGTCAAGGGGACAGGCACTTTGACTCACTGCTGTGACATGTGTGCGTGATGACGCGACCCCCGTCCCCTTGTCACACCCTTGTCACACGACATAAGCTCCGGTTGAACTTGCCCTAAGACTCCTTGCAGACGAAGCCAACCGGCTCCTATGACGCCATCCATGGCGCATAGTCGCCTAGCTTAACATCCATTTTTCGCTTCGGATGTCGTTAGCTGCTCCTTCTTCAAGGGCAAGTAACAACCTTAGCAGGTTGCTGCGCTGGCAGGGAAAAACCGACCGATCAGGGGGACTGTCTCCCCGCGCGACGATTTCGTTCACCTTTCTTCGATAGATGCTCTGATCTCCTGTAAGTAATTATTTTTGGGCAGGTTGGGGAGATGAGAAATGAATTCATCTGTGGTCATTAATTGAATACCGATATTCTGCATGTCATAGAGATTAGCCCGGTGTACCTCCGGGGTTTTTGCTGCTGTTCCGTCTGTCAGCAGGATTACTTCATAATCCAATGAGTTGGCGTCCCATACAGTTGCCCGTATGCAGTTAGGGGTTTGAATGCCTGTTACTACAATCTGATCGACATTTATTCTGCGCAGTAAAATATCCAGTTCTGTCTGAAAAAAGGCACTCCAGCGCTGTTTTACGATAATATAATCCCCTTTCACCGGTTTTAGTTCATCGATGATCTCCGCTCCTTTTGTTCCCCTGATACAGGCTCCGCCTTTTTTTATAAAATCGTGATATCTGGTGATCTCCACATCACTGCCATCTGCCCGGTAGTGGCGGATAATATATATGATAGGCAGACCGCAATTCCTGCTTGCATCAATAGCTTTTTTTATCTGTGGGGTCACTGACATAGCGCCTTTAATCTCAAAGGGTGCCCCGGGTAGACAGAAGTCATTCTGCATGTCAATAATAAGCAGTGCTGTTTTCCCCATCATGCATTCCTCCATTTATACAACTTTATCCGGAAGATAAGAAAGTAAGCGCAGCACTGTAAAGGATGGCCTGTGTGTTAATAACACCCTTCCTTTTAAGCATAGCAATACACCTTAATTTGCCAATACCCCTCATACCTTCCGTAAAATCAATAATAGCAAAAAAGCAGGAAGGTATCACCTCAAAATAATGGGATAAGTATATAATAAAAGGAAGATGAGCTGATAAAAAAAGCGGCACTTAAGTTGAGTACTCATAAGAAATTTAAATTTGATCTGCGGGGTGGATGTGTTGAGTCAAAAACCGTTTGATTACAAAAAGGAATACAAGGATTTGTACATGCCGAAGGATAAGCCGGTACTGATTGATGTTCCTGATATGAATTTCATCATGGTTGATGGGAGCGGTGACCCTAACGATAACCCTGATTTTCAGCAGGCGATTGAACTGCTTTATGGGCTGTCCTTCACCATAAAAATGAGCAAAAAGAAGGGGAAACAGCCTGAAGGGTATTTTGAATATGTGGTGCCTCCACTTGAAGGCCTGTGGTGGATCGATGAAGGCGTGTTTTCCTTAGAGGTGAGGGATAACTGGAAATGGACTGTGATGATTCGCCAGCCTGAGTTTGTTGATCAGGATTTATTTGCTTGGGCTCAGAGTGAACTGAAAAAGAAGAAACCTGAACTGCCCATCGAAAATGCACGTTTCGAGGCTTTTCATGAAGGCTTGTGTGTGCAGATTATGCACATCGGTCCCTATGCCACTGAACCGGAGACAATGAAAAAAGTTGAGGCTTTTATTGCAGAGCAGGGCTTAAGGGACAAGGTCAGCAGCGGTGGCAAGCATCATGAAATCTATATATCAGACCCAAGAAGGTGCAAACCTGAGAAAATGAAAACAGTCCTCCGCCACCCGGTAGAAAGAATTTAATCCCCGACCGATCAGACCGATCAGAGGGACAGGTTGACTGATCGGTCCGATCACCGGGACTGTCTCTCCGCGCGATCAGGGGCACAGGTTGCCCGATTACGAGAAGCATCCTCTCCAAGTAGTGTTTATCCCTGCCGCTTGCGACATAAGCTTCGGTTTAACTTGCCCTAAAGACTCGTCGCTTTTATAGCAGATCGCGCCCTATGACTCCGTCCGTAGCGCATAGTCGTCTAGCTCAACATCCGTGTTTCGCTTCGGCTGTCGTTAACTGCTCCTTCGTCAAGGGCAAGTAACAACCTTCGCAGGTCGCTGCGCTGGCAGGGATAAACCGACCGATTACTGGGACAGTCCCCCCGCGCGGTTTTTATTTGACAGCTTTAATATGGGAACCCGCAAAGGCCCGGTCAATAATCTCCCATTCCTCATTGGTAATTTCTGCCTTCACACCTGCCATGGATTTGAGCCCTTCTTTTGCATAATAATGCACTGGTTCTACTTCTATATTACGAAAACCCACTTGGGATAAGATTTTTTTGCATTGCTCAATATCCATTGCTCCTGCGATGCAACTGACCCACATCTCTGTCATTTTTCTGATTTTGTCGGGTACTTCTTTCAATGACAGGATATCTGCAATGGCCAACCTCCCACCCGGCTTCAAGACACGGTAAATCTCTTGAAAAACCTTTTCTTTATCCATAGATAGATTGATCACACAATTGGACATAACCACATCAACAGTTTCATCAGGGAGGGGGATTTCCTCAATAAAGCCTTTCAGAAATTCGACATTTCCAGCACCCGCCAGTTCTTTATTCTGATTTGCCAGTTTCAGCATTTCGTCAGTCATGTCCAGCCCGTACACTTTGCCTTTTTCGCCGACATACCGAGATGCAGCCAACACATCGATTCCTCCACCGCTTCCCAAATCAAGAACTGTTTCCCCTTCCTTTAATTCTGCGAAGAGTAGGGGGTTGGCGCAGCCCAGTGATGCATTGACTGCTTCAGCAGGCAGATTACGGAGCTGATCATTATAGAATACTTCTGGATTAATAATGGGGGTGCAGCAGGATGGACCGCAGCAGCAGGATGATGTGCCGCCTTTCTTCAATTTGCTGGCAATTTCGCCGTATTGTTTCCTCACAGTATCTCTGATATCTTTACCCATGAAAAGTCCTCCTTAACAAATTATGCATACCTAAAAAATCCTTAACAACAGCATCCTTTTATGATTTTGACAAGCAGCTCAAGGCTTTCTAAAACCTGTTTTCTTTTATCCTGGGGAATGGCTTGATAAATATTAAGGTAGTAATCTGTCATTTTGTCTTCTATGTCTGACAGCAATCCGCTTCCGGTTGGGGTTAGTTTGATCTTTACATAACGCCGGTCATCGGGATCCGGTTCTCTGGTCACCAACCCCTGCTCCACCATAGTATTGACAGTTCTGCTCAAAGTGCTTTTGTCTAGCCCTAGCAGTTCAGCCAATTCGTTGATGGATAAGGACTGGTTGCTGCCGATTTCCACCAAAGCGTGGCACTGACTGTATGTTATCCCGCAGCAGGATAATTGGCTCTTATCCAACAGACCGAGTTTTCGGATCAACTGTCTGAGCAGTTCGCGCAGCTGAATTACATCGCTGTTTATCAAGAAAACACCTCCTATTACTATTGTACTTCACAACTGTTGTAAGCTGCAACAATTTTCTCCGTACCAGGGTCGCTTAATTGCTTTTTTAATTAAGCTAACAGAAGTCCAAGTTCTTCCGACTTCAAACCTCCGGCTTCCTTTAGTCTCGCGTCTAACCTCTCACTTTCCACCTCGACCGATCACCGGGACAGTCCCGCCGCGCGATCAGGAGGACAAGTTGGCATCGCTAGACCGATCACCATCGATCACCAAAACCGTCTCCCCGCACGACGCCGCGCAGTTTCTCCTAGGTTCCGCCGGGCGCTCCGCCCCTCCGGACGGTCCGTTCGCCTACCATCGGACTTGCCTCACCTTCAGGTAGGATTTTATTACAAGTTTACCGAATGGATAATATACAGGAATTAAGTTCTATAAAATAAAAAGTAATATCCTACTATGGAAAAGGTAATTGAGGGAGTAAACATTGGCAAAAAATAAATTAGTCGCACCGGTAGTAAAATGGGCTGGCGGTAAGCGTCAGATTCTGGACGAAATTACAAAATACATCCCCGAAACCCTTTCGACATATTTTGAGCCTTTTCTCGGTGGGGGGGCAGTTTTATTTGAGCTGCAGCCAGAAAAGGCTGTTGTCAACGATATCAACCAGGAATTAATGAATATTTACCAGGTTATCAAAGAAAACGTGGATGAATTGATAGATGACCTGAAAAAACACAAGAATGAGAAAGAGTATTTTTATAAGATAAGAGCGCTGGATCGGGATCGGGAACGGTACAGCAGGTTAACCCGGGTAGAAAAGGCATCAAGGATTATTTACCTCAACAAGACATGCTACAATGGTTTGTTTAGGGTCAACAGATCAGGGGAGTTTAATGCACCCTTTGGCAATTACAAAAATCCGAACATTGTCAATGAACACACCTTACGGGCGGTCAGCGAATATTTCAATAAAGCTAATATTAAATTTACCTGCCAGGATTTTGAGGTTGCATTGCAAAGCGCGGCAAAGGGGGACTTTGTTTACCTTGATCCGCCGTATGAACCGGTTTCGGAGACGGCAAGTTTTACGAGCTACTATAAAACAGGGTTTGACCGAGATGAGCAACTCAGGCTGAAAAAGGTCTGCGACAAACTGAATAAGAAGGGAATCAGATTTCTTTTATCAAATTCGGCCACAGAGTTCATTTTGGAGCTCTATAAAGATTATAGAATAGAAGTGATCCAAGCCAAACGTGCTATTAATTCCAAAGGTAACAAAAGAGGGGATGTTAACGAGGTTTTGGTCATGAATTATGAGTAGTAGGACCGATCAGGGGGACAGTCCCCCCGCGCGACGAGCAGTATTTTTCCCTGCCGCTTGTGACATAAGCTCCGGTTTAACTTGCCCTAAGACTCGTCGCAGACGACAGCCAGCCGGCTCCTATGACGCCCTCTATGTTAGAAGTCGGAAGCCGGAGTTCTGAAGTTGATTTTGGATGTTGAATTAGTTGCGTGTTGCCGGTTCTTTTGTATAAGATTAAAATAGCTGCTGTAAATGACTCTAAATCGGCGCATTATCACCGGTTCATTTTTATACAAATTTGAGTTAGAGGTAAGTAACGGCCTTCGCATCTCGCTGCGCTAGCAGGGATAAACAACCAATCAAGGGGACGACCGATCACCGGGACAGTCCCCCCGCGCGATAGGGGGACAGGTTGGCATCGCACGATTTTCTTGGTCAAACT
>LFTQ01000165.1 GCA_001513545.1 Clostridia bacterium DTU068
ATGAAGAGGGGTAGGCCGGGTGTGCTGTTGACCGTACTGACCCATCAGGAAAAATGGTCACAGCTGGCCAAAATTATTTTTGAAGAAACATCAACACTGGGTATCCGCCTGCGCAGGGACATGAGGAGAGTTCTGCTGCGGGAAACAGCCAGGGTGAGTACTCCTTATGGGAAGATTACAGTTAAGTTTGGCAGGTTCTCTGAAAAGGGGTCACCTGTACAAATAGCTCCTGAATACCGGGACTGCCGTAGGGCTGCCAAACAATTCGGGGTTCCATTAAAACAAGTATATAATGAGGCAGTGGCTGCTGCTTTAGATATGGTGAAAAATAATTGATCAAATAAAGGAGAGGTTATGATTGATCGACACAGAAAAGATTGAGGCTGCGGTGAGAATGATCCTGGAAGGGATAGGAGAGGACCCGGAACGAGAGGGATTAAAGGATACACCCGCCCGGGTTGCCCGCATGTACAAAGAGATCTTTTGCGGTTTGCATAGCGACCCTGAGAGACACCTGGGGGCATATTTTACAGAACAGCATGATGAAATGGTGCTGGTCAAAAATATCCCTATTTATTCTATGTGTGAACACCATCTGGTTCCCTTTTTGGGACAGGCGCATGTGGCCTATATCCCCCATCAGGGGAGACTTCTCGGCCTATCCAAACTGGCCAGGATCGTTGATGAATATGCAAAAAGGCCGCAGCTCCAGGAAAGGCTTACTTCACAGGTTGCCAACTCAATTATGAATAAGGCAAAGCCAAGAGGGGTCTTAGTGGTGATTGAGGCTGAACACATGTGCATGACCATGAGGGGTGTGCGCAAACCGGGATCAAAGACCATCACATCAGCTGTGCGGGGGATATTTAAAACCAACAGCACCACAAGGGCTGAGGCCTTTTCTCTCATTCGCGGTTAGACCGGTCACCGACCGATCACCGCGATCACCGGGACAGGTTGACTGATCGGGCCCGATCACCGGGACTGTCCCCCCGCGCGAAAACCGATCACCGGGACAGGTTGACCGCGCGATCACCGGGACTGTCCCCGCGCGCGACACCGGCGATCAGAGGGAATAGGTTGTCACCCGATTAAATCAGCTCAACTACGATGACAGGACCCCCGTCCCCCTGTCACATGACAGGTTGCCTGGGCTTCCGGCAGGTCTAAGGGCTATACCTATCTTTTCTGACCTCCGACTTCCAACCTCTATTTCTGCCGGGCTTGCTAGAACTGCTGTTATTAAGACGGTTCTCTATTTTTCTGGCGAAAGTTACACTGAAATGAATATTTTGAACTCATTAGTCTCGATTGCCATTCAGTAAATTGTAGGTTTCGAAAAATAACAAAGAATATTCTTGAACAGAGAGCTACTTTGTATTACAATATAGCTGCACAGCTACTATGCAAAACATAGTAGGGGAGTGATAAGGATGAAGAACCCCCAACTGTTAAAGGGGCTACTGGAAGGGTGTATTTTGAAGCTGATCAGTGATGGGGAAACCTATGGATATGAGCTCGTTGAAAATCTGAAAAAATACGGATTTCGAGACATAAGCGAGGGGACGGTCTACCCCCTGCTGATTAGGCTCAAAAAGAACAAACTGCTTAACTCTAAAGATAGGGAGTCCCCCTATGGCCCCAAACGAAAATATTACTCCCTGTCAGAGGAAGGGGAAAAGGAGTTGGAAAGTTTTTACCGGACCTGGCGGGAACTGTGCAATGTGATCGACCTGATTTTCAAGGATTATGAAGGAGGGGAGCATTGATGGGAAAGTTAGATGATCTGATCAGGAAAAATTATGAGTTGAGCAAAAAACTTACCCCTGAAAACGATGAAATATACACAAATATAGTCTGCTACCTGAGAACCAGTGGAATGGATGAATTGGAAGCAGAAGAGATCATCCAGGATATCCTAGGTATGATGCTGGAAGCTCAGAAGAGGGGGGAAGAGATCGAACAGGTTATCGGGAATGACTATCGGGCCTTTTGTGATTCCGTTATTGAGGCGGCTCACCCCAAAAGGTTCAGCTGGAGAAAATTGTTCAGTGATCTGGAGATAGTGGTTATTGTAATTTCATTATTGTGGTTGCTCGACATTATCTTTTTTTATCTCCCCCAGATGTTCAAACAGGGCAGACTTATTCTGGATTTTCAGGTTAGCCTGGGTTTTCTCATCAATACAGCGATTATTTTGCTGGCATCTGTTTTAATTGTTAAGTATATAGGTAAGACCAGTTTCAAAGATTCAAAAGAAAAGCGACAGGGGCATAAATGGAGGCAATTTGTCTTACTCTGGGTTATCATAAGCTGTATTATTGCACTGCTGGGGCTAATCCGGTATAAATTAAACCCATTTGTCTTCTTTTCGGTGAAAATGTACTATTTAGCAGCGGTCTTTGCCGGTCTCTACCTTCTGCTCAGAGCAGTGAAAGAAAAACTACCTGTGAACTGATTTCACGGGATAGATAACACTACTCTAAAAGTTTGAGCTGACAGGGAACAATCCAAAGTTGGTTGAATCGCTGTTCCCTGACGCTGATAGGGTAAAAGGCGGTAAGACGCGGGAGCGCTCCCCGCGTCTTACACCTGTTTCTTACAGCAGTTTCTCCAACAGTTCTTTCAGCTGTGGAGTGTCTGCTTCCTCCAGTTCATACTTTACCCTCACTGCCGGTTTTGTTAGCTTCATTACCCGGCGCAGGTCGATGGGTGTGCCGATGACCACAACTTCAGCAGGGGAATTGTTGATGGTCTCTTCCAGTTCTGCGATCTGGCTTTTGCCGTAGCCCATTGCGGGAAGCAGTGTGGACAGATGGGTGTATTTATCGAATGTATCTTTGATACTTCCCACAGCATAGGGGCGTGGGTCCAGCAGTTCAGCGGCACCCAAATTTTTAGCGGCGATAACCCCTGCACCATAAGCCATACCCCCATGGGTAAGTGTAGGCCCATCTTCAACCACCAGGACCTGTTTGCCTTTGATTAATTCCGGTTGTTCAGCGGTGATGGGTGAGTTGGCCAG
>LFTQ01000203.1 GCA_001513545.1 Clostridia bacterium DTU068
GGATCAGTCTCCACAGCAAAGGCCGCTCCCAGTACATCCTGAGCACCTTTTGTCAGGAGTTCGGTAAATTTCTTCGCCCCCAACACCGGTGGCACAGTCCCCAGAACTGTGAAAACACCTGATCCGATCACATAAGCTCCGATGGAAACAGCTTTCTCAGACATCCATTCCGGAGCTGCCCCTGCTGCAGGCAGGTCGCTGATATCAACACCCAGAGCATTGGCGATGGCTGCTGCTGTGACAAGGATTCTGCTAATATCCACACATGATCCCATATGCAGAACAGGTGGAATGCCCAACGCTTTGCAGACTGCGCTCAGTCCTGGCCCAGCCTGGTCCGCGGCTTCAGGCAGCAACAGTCCTGCTTTTGCACAGGCGATAGCTGCACATCCGGTCTGTACCACTAAAACATCCTTTTTAATCAGTTCTCTGGTGAGGGTAAGATGCCCGTGATCTTGGGTGATCTTCGGGTTGTTGCAGCCGACAATTGCTGCTATTCCTTTGATCTGGCCAGCTTTAATGGCATCCAGCAGTGGGTTCAAACTACCGCCTAGGGCTTTCAGTATGGCCTCCACACTGAA
>LFTQ01000084.1:0-2085 GCA_001513545.1 Clostridia bacterium DTU068
ATGGCATCCAGCAGTGGGTTCAAACTACCGCCTAGGGCTTTCAGTATGGCCTCCACACTGAAGCCTGCCATATATTCCATTTCCTCATCAGGAACCTGGATCAGATCCTTATTCCTGCGGGGGTAGTTATCAACAGCCATTTTCACTATCTGGCGAGCGGTATCCAGTGCAGTCTTCTCACTGAAGGGCACGTGATCCATCCCCGGGAAGCGGGCTTTGGGTGATGTGGAGATCACTTTGGTGTGATAGCATTTGGCTACCTGGGTCAAGGCAGGCATAATGCACTGCACATCCACCACCATGGCATCCACCACACCGGTAACCACAGCCAACTCCTGCTGGAGGAAGTTCCCTGCAACAGGCACACCATGGCGCATCAAAATTTCATTACCTGTACAGCACATCCCACAGACATTAATGCCTTGAGCACCCTTTTCACGTGCTGCAGCTATCAATTCTTCATCCTTTGCTGCCTGTACGATCATTTCCGAAAGCACAGGCTCATGGCCGTGGACCACAATATTGACCTGGTCCTCTTTCAGAACCCCCAGATTGCTTTTCCCCCTGACCGGATGCGGTGTTCCAAAAAGGACATCGGAAAACTCAGTGGCAAACATGGAGCCTCCCCAGCCGTCGCTGAGACCTGTACGCACCCCGTGTAGGGTCAAATTCACATAGTCATGATCAACACCCATATGGGTGCGGTGCATTGCCTCAACAATCTCCCGGTCGATCCCCCGTGGGGCGATCCCTAACTTCTCCCAGAGCTGTCTTCTTTTCTCCGGTGCTCTCTTTAGGAAATGAAGGGTACCTTTGACCATGCCGAACTCTTCCATAGCCTCCCTGGCCAGGTCCCGAGCCACATCCTCTTTACTTCTTCCTTCCTCAGGAATCCCGAATTCAGCAGCTAAGGCGCGCAGTTTCCCCTCATCTTTGATCTGATAGCCCTGTGCTTCACCTTCAGCTGTTTCATAAAGGGTGGTCACAATATCTCTTCCATGATCTGAGTGGGCAGCAGCACCGGCAGCGATCATCCGCAAAAGATGGCGGGCTGCAATGGTGTCTGCAGTAGCTCCGCATATCCCCTCCTGCGGCTCTTCTCCAAAGGGATCTATCCGGCAGGGACCCATATTGCAGTTGCGGCAGCAGATCCCTAAAAGACCGAAACCGCATTGGGGCTGCTGTTTTTCATAACGATCCCATGCGGTTTCTATACCTTCCTGAGCGGCTTTATTGAGCATACTTAATGATGCCTTATCCACACTCTTCTCTCCCACAAAAGATCCTCCTTTCACTGATTCTTCAGTCAGCTGTGTTCTTCACAGCTCTTCATACATAGGAACGAGAACACCAGGTTTCATGATTGCTTCCGGCTTCCGGCCTCCTGCCTCAAACCTCTATGATCCAGCCAGACACTCATGCAGCATAGCTGCACCGCAGGGTTGAAAATCAAGAACCGATACTAACACGATCGCTTCCGACTTCCACCACCTGTCTAAGACATCTATGATCCAGCCAGACACTCATGCAGCATAGCTGCATCAATAGAGGTTAAAAACAGGAACCAAAACTACCATGATCGCTTCCGACTTCCGACCTCCTGCCTCCGACCTCTATTTCAAGGTAGGCACATTTGTTCAGCCAAAGTGCGTCGTTTCTTTCTTTGTGCTTCTTCAGGTGTTATAAAGGAGAGGGCATTAGTCGGACAGGCACTGGCACAGGCTGGTATCTCTCTGTCAGGACAGAGGTCACACTTGGTCACCAACTTGCTTCCCGGGGAACGGGTGATAGCACCAAAGGGGCAGGCCAGCTCACAGAAACCGCACCCGATGCAGAGATTACGGTTGTGTAGTACTATAGCTCCTTTCCGATACATTGCTCCGGTGGGACATACTCTGACACAAAAGGCCTCTTCACAATGCCGGCAATTGACTGGAACAGATTTTTCACCTGCATCCTGGACAAAAATGCGCTTCCGCGGCGGTATCTCTTCGAAAATTGCCCTAAACAACTCTTTACCAGCTGAATGCTCTACTGCACAGGCTATTTCACAGGACTTACAACCGATACATCTGCCTACATCAA
>LFTQ01000084.1:2237-25044 GCA_001513545.1 Clostridia bacterium DTU068
TCTATACCCAGGCGCACCTGGTCACCCTTTATCTCCAAAACGGTTATTTTGATCTTTTCTGCAATTACTATGCTTTGACCCTTTTTCCTTGCTAAAACCAGCATGGGCAACCCACCTTAACCGCAGGCTCTGTTTCGTGATTTCTGCAAAACATGGCTGAATAAAAGGTGTTTTGTTTTATATCCACTGCCGTCCAGGATAACCTGTCTGCCGATCCCCTTTACATGGTTGATTACTACAGGAGCCAGGAGATTGGTAGTCATACCCCGAACACCCTCTTGAGGCGGAATGGTAACAACTGTAAGCAATGTTACCTCCTCCCGGTCCTTTATCTGAAGGGAAGCACAGACACTCTCATTCAATTGTACATCATAATCCGGAAAAAAGATAAAGGGATCTACCATTAAAAAAGCAGTATCAGGGTCGCTTTGGGACTGCATCCAGGCAAAAACATCGTTATTGGTCACCGGAACAAAAAAGTATTTTTTCAGGTGCGAAAAACCTACCATCCCCTCGGGAAAATAGAGTAAATTTTCCTCTGCCACCTCCAAAGTTCCAAAACGGGTAGTGTTAACCTGCATCTGAATTCCTCCCCAAAAACCATATCTACCTAATAATTCTCATTAATCCTCTTTGTTATGCGCACACTGATCCACTTATCTCAGGAAATCCATCAGGGTGGGCATCACAATCCGGGCGCCTGCAGCCAGTGTCACCCGGTAGGCATTTTCCTGGGCTTTCAGATCAATGATCGCTCTGGCAATATCAGCATCCTCTGCCTTGGAAAGGAGTTCTATAACACTGATCTCTGTCTCACCAAGGCGATCCAGGGATCTTTCCATTCTATTGGTCTTAGCACCGATCTCACCCCGTTTGGCAATGAAGTTGTCAATAATCTCATCTAGTTCCCCGATCACTGATGAAATATCAGTACCACTTTTTGTATCATCCTCTAAAAAATCTGCCATTTTTTCCAGAACGCCAATGGCACCTGATGAGGTCTTGTCTCCAAATAGATCTCCCCCTGGTAGGTTGACCTGGATGGTAACCTCAGGTGAGATAAGGAATTCGATCTTCTCATTATTCCCTTTCCAGCCATCATCATAGGGAGGCTTGCTTGTGCGTGTTCCTCCAAATATATACCTGCTGCCGTGGGTGGTATTGGCGATCTGAATTAACTGTTCCTGCAGTTGTCTGACTTCTTCAGCCAAAGCCAGACGTGATTCCTGAGGAACAGTATCTGTGGAACCATTGACCGCCAGTTCCCGGACCCGCTGCAGGACATCTATTGCATTTCCCAGAGCTCCATCTGTTATTTCCAGCCATGACTGGGCATCACCGATGTTTTTTTGATACTGTCCCACCTTCCCCAGGCTGCTGCGCAGAGCAAGGCTGGTCACTACCCGTACAGGGTCATCAGAGGGTCTGCGCACTTCCTTTTGCGAAGAAAGCCTGTCGCTGGCTCGTTCCAACCCTCTGAGGTTGGTATACATATTCCGCAGCAAGTTATTGGTCAGCATTGAGTTTGTTATACGCAAAGGAATCCCTCACTTATTTTTACATTCATTTATTACTTCGGTTAATTGAGAAAGATTATTTAGCAGCTTTTTCGTTGATATTCCACCAATTTCATTGATTACCCCCATATTACAGCAGATTAAACAGGCTTTTACCTTGCCATGTAGATAATGGGAAGGATTATTTATTTCTTTCTCGAAAAGGTATAATAAAAACGATTAGCGGAATGTGAGACTTTATGAGAGTTGCTAACTTTTAAGGATCGGTGTGGTTAATATTACAGAATCCTGAAATCAGATAGATATATAGAGAAAAGAAAGGGGATCATAATGGATACTCCTCCTGTTATCAAAGATCTTACGTTAACCCAGTATTTTAAAGAACTGTCAGCTGACTCCCTCTACCCTAGTGCAGGTTCATCTGCAGCAGTGACCGCTGCTCATGCCGCAGCCCTTTTTGCCATGACCTGTAGGGTCAACCTGCGTAAGATCAAAGAGAATAAAGACAGTCACCAGCAAGAAGTCTCTCAAAACCCCAAAAATTACTGGGAGGAAACACTGCGTGGAGCAGAATCTCTGTTGGAGCGGGCATTGGCACTGGCCCAGGAAGACGGGTTTGCCATCAAGGCTTTTTTTGAAGGCAACCCATTAGGTGCCAAAAAGGCCACCGATATCCCTCTGGAGATAGCCCGTTGTGCTGGAGAAATTATCTCCCTGGTTAAACACTCCCTTCCCCAGTCCTATCCCCCTGTAAAGGCAGATATGGAGTGTGCCAGGTGGCTAGCTGAAGGAAGTAAAAAAGCCGCCCTGATGGTGGCTCATTACAATATTCCCCTCTTGAAGGAAGAGGAAAAGCAATATTATGTTAAGCAGATTGAGGAACTCAGCGCCCCACCAATCCCATGCGGTTGATGATCAGGTCGATCATCTCATCCATAGTGGTGATCACACGGGCTGCAGCATTATAGGCGTGCTGGAAACGGATCATATTAACCATCTCTTCATCCAGTGAAACACCTGATACAGATAAGCGGTTGTTTTCGATCTGTGAAACAAGCAGTTCCTGGTTTTCTACCATACGATAGGCCTGCTGGGCTGTTACTCCCAGTTCACCGATAATGGCGTTGTAGTAATCATCTGGAGAAAACAGCTGATCTTGAGTAGAGTTAATATCTATTATTTGCGTCTCTTTGAGCTTAGCTAGCTGTAGAGCATTGCTGCCATCACCTTTATCCCAGGTATACCATGTACCATTCAGTTCTATCTTATTTTCGTAGTCATCGGGATCATCAAGAATAGGCCTTAACTCTGCTGCTGCAACCTTACTGGGATCAGCTGACAACTCTTGATTAACAGCGATATTTCCCGCGGTAATAGAAACAGAACCGTCTTTGCTCATAAAAAAGTCAAGACCGGTATCTCCGTTCAGCCCTGCACCTATCCGGTGAATCTCGTTAAACGCTTCAGCAATTCCTTTTGCCAGTATATCCATCTGTTTTTGCAGGGCAGGGATAAAACCTTCAACTTCTTCTCCATGCTTATATCCCCGGGCATCTATAATACCCCGCACAGTACCACCTGTAATTGTCAAAGGGTAACTGCGGCTTTGATCATCTTGCCAATAGATCTCCGGGTAGTCATCAGAATTCCCGACCACCAGTTTATTGGCATTTTCTCCCTGAACCAGTGCACGCCCTGAAATATTGACGGTTATAGTGCCGTTTTCATTTTCCACAACCTTTATATTGATGGTTTTTGCCAGTCGATCCACAAGCAGGTCCCGCTTATCCCTCAGGTCATTGGCCCGGGCACCGCTGACTTCCACCTTGAGGATCTGCATATTGAGGTCAGCGATCTGCCTGGCCATAGAGTTAATATCATCAACCATTACCTTTAAGTTTCTGTTCAGGTCACTGACCAGCTCAGACAGCTGGGTATCTATATGATTAAAAGCATCTGCCAGGGACCGTCCGGTCTCCACAACAAGGGAACGGGCAGCCAGGCTTTCTGGATCTTTGGCCAGCTCATCCAGGGCAATCCAAAAATCTTCCATAATAGATCTGAGGCCACTGTCAGATGGCTCATTGATGATGCCTTCTATTTTTTCCAGAGCATCCTGCTGTGCCTCCCAGTAGCCTAAGATCTTGGACTCACTGCGCATTTGATAATCAAGGAAGCGATCTCTCATCCTTCGGATCTCGGAAACCTCGACCCCTGTCCCAATCTGTCCGGCACCTATGTAACCATCTAATGCAGGTACAGGGTAAGGAGGTGTAGTGACCATAATGGCTTCCTGCCGTGTATAGCCAGGAGTGTTGGCATTAGCAATGTTATGGCTGGTTACATCAAGAGAGCGCTGCTGAGTCCGCAGGCTCCGCAGCCCGATCTGTAGGCCGAAAAAGGTTGAGCGCATCATTCATCCCCCATTTTTAAACCTGGCGGTCAAACTGACCAGAACGTACAACTAATTTTTCAATTTCTCCATTCTTATCAGGGGATTCTCTGTAGATTCCCCCTGAAGGATTTTGATAGAAGATATCAAGAGAAAAATTAATATACTGAAGTAGAGAACCCAACAGGGTTCTATTTTCCTGATTGAGCTGCTTTAATCTCTCAAAATTAGACTGAACAGTAGAAAAGCGTTCTGCCAGTTCCTGCTGTACTAATGCTCTGCTCAACACCTGGGACATCTCTGCCAGTTCTTTTTCCGCTTCCTGTAAATTCATAACAAATTGGCTTTCCTGAGCAATTATCTCATTTAATTCTTTAAGTTGTTCCTCACTTGTAGGCAATGCCATCAGAAGAGAACGCTTCTGGAAGGCTAGATCAACAAGTGAGCTGACTATCTGTTCCTGTTTGGAGATCCAGTCAGCTAACCGGTCCCTCTTTCCCAGAGGCCAATTCTCTGCTTTTGAATTTACATCATGCATCTTTGAACCTCCCAGGTCTACAACAGCCGGTCCATCAGCAGTCGCCCCAGAATTTTGTCTGCGACATCTTCTGCTGAAACCTGATATTCTCCCTTTTCCAGAGCAGTTTTGATCTTTTGAACCAGTTCCTCTCGCACCTCAGGGGCATTGAGCACCACTTCTCTCAGTTTCTTGTGATCAACAGCCTCTGCTGAAAAATCGGCGCGGTCACCCTGCTGCACATCCGATTTATCGGTTTCACCGGTCTTTTGCTCTCCTGCTGCCTGCAGTTTCTGTCCTCCATAAAGGCGGAGTACCATTTGAATCTGCTGGCTGGATATAATCAAGGCAGGTACCCCCTTTGAAAAATAAGTCCCTGTATTATTTATCGGGTAAAATGAGAAATAGCTTTAGTGCTTTTTTTATTGCAGTGTAATATATAGAAAAGCTACCGTTTCAGCTTCCTGTGGTACTCTCTCACATATACTTTCGGTCCACTGTCTTCCTGTGATGAAGATAATAACCTTGCAAGAGTTTTGCCGCACTCACCGCAGAAGCGACCTCTGGGGATGGGTTTTCCACAGCGTTCACATTTCAATAAACCGCTGTTTTCTCTGGTAATCAATCTCCCCTCCTGCAGCAGAACAATGATTTTGTCAACAGGGATCCCTGTCCCTTCATTGATATCAGAGATGGTGGCATTTGTGTTTTCATCTAAATACTGCTGGATCTGCTTAATGATTTTATCCTCCTGGGCAATACAATCAGGGCAGAGATCACGAGAGATGCGGGCAAAGACTTTCCCGCATTGAGGGCAATTCCTCAGTTCCAAAGATAACCCCCCACTTTTCACAAGATTCCTTCACTGTGTCTGTTATTTTTCAGTATAGCAGCATTTGCCAGCCCAAACAAGCATTTATCCCAGAAAGGCAGCTATAATCCCTACCAGAAAAACGCCATCGAAAATTCCTGCGCCTCCGATGCTTACCGCCTGCCCACCTAAGCTCTGGAAACTTCTCCAGTTCAGCAGATCAGCCCCGATCAGGGTACCCATGGTTCCGGCCACATAGGCCACCGGGGCAGTAAACCCGGAAGGTGCCAGTATCAGAGCAGTTGCAGCAGCAACTAAGGGAGGAATAAATGCCGGCATCACGATCCCCACACCCGGTTTCGGCCTGGCCATCATCTTTGCTACAATTGTGACCACAAGCAGAGCAAACAGGGTAGGCAGCAAAGGCGCCCTGCCGCTCAGCAAAAGATAGAGGGATAAAACAGCCGGCAGCCCGGCTCCTCCAACATTTAAGTAAATCACCTGCTCCCGAACAACAGGAGGGTAGTAAAAAAAGAACATGGAAAAAGGGTGTGCTCTGGGTTCATACACCTGTATTCTGCGCCGGGAAAGGGGTATATTGATCAGACTGCCGATGATCGATGCAGTTAAAAACAGAAATGCCCCTTCTTGGGACATGCCCAGACGGGAAAAAGAAAATGCTGCCACATTAAAAAACAGCATCATCAACAGCAGCGGCACCAACATGAGAAGTAATAGAATTGAAATCATCGAATTACACCTCTTTGGGATTTTTATCTTTGACAACACCGGCAGCCAGAGCGATCACATATACTTCACCAACACCTGCTGAAGCAAGCACCTGACAGCACTCCTTGACTGTAGCCCCGGTTGTATAAACATCGTCCACCAGTAAGACCCGTTTCCCCTTCAGCAGAAGGGCCTCCTTCCCAGGTATAAAGGCATTTTTCATATTTGCCTCACGCTCTTGTCTGGAAAGGGATGTCTGGCTTGGTGTTTCTCTGACCCGCAGCAGGGCTTCCTCCTGTAAAGGGATTTTTAAAATTCTGGCTATCACCCCGGCAAGTAAAGCTGCCTGATTATAGCCCCGTTCCCGTAGCCGGTTGATGTGCAGGGGTACAGGCACTACAGCACTAAATGAGCGAAAAGGAAAAAGCTGAACAAGCAGAGCGGCCATTAACTCTCCAAAGGGATAGGCCAGTTCCCTCCTCCCGCAGAACTTAAAGTAATGAACAGCCTCCCTTACAGGGCCCTCAAAGGGTGCCACACCCCTGGAGATCATGTATTGGGGTTCATCTTCCCGGCACTCCCAGCAGATCATTTCCCCCTCCTGTCCGGAATAGAAGCGGCCGCATTTGGTACAGGGGACAAGCCCCTCTGCCAGATCAGCCCACACCTGTAAACAGAAAGGGCAGATCTGATGGGGAGCTCCCCGGCGCCCACATAAAGGGCACCCTTTGCTTTCTGGAAAGATGAGGGCCTTCAGTCCTGTGATAGCGGACAGCAATTAGATTCTCCCCCTCATTATTATTTTACGTCACAACACACCTAGAAAACAATTCTCCCTAGCATTTCTTCCCAGTCGCCGCGCAGATAACCCTTGCGCTGGGCTTCTTTATTCATTCCCATGATCTGTAAACGGGCCTCCCGCATGGACCTGCTGATTTCCCTAGAGATAAACCAGACCTCGCCTGTGGGATAATCAGGGCTGCGGCCGCAACGCCCAGCAATCTGCACCAGTGTGGAGGTATCGAAAATACCCTCTTGGGCGGCCTCCAAAACCAGTACATTAACCCTGGGAACAGTGACCCCCCGTTCCATAATGGTTGTGGTCACCAGTAGGGGAAATTCACCGGCAAAAAAGCGCTCCCTTTTTAACTTCCGGTCCCTGTCACCGGCATGGGTCCACTGAACACTGTCCGGTTTTAGATGTTCCAAGGGATAGCTGCCTGCTGCAGAGCGCAAGGCCTCACCCACTAAAGATGTCAAAGCAACAGATGGCACAAAGAGAAATATGCGGCTGCCGGCCTTTTTTAGCAGTTCAGCTGCGATTTCGAGGACTTGCCGCTGGAGCTCATACCCCATCCTGGTCTTTTGCAAGGGGGCGATCTTCAAAAATTTTGGCACTGGGAGAGGAAAACCATGGGGACGGGCAGGGATCTTAATAATATCAACCCTGCTTTTCCTGGCCTGGGCTAGCATCCAGGAGGTGGGGGTGGCTGTTAGGTAAACCAGCTTTCCCCCGGAGCAGCGGGCCTTTTCGACTCCGTAATGGAGCATCCTGCTTTCAGGAAAGGGATAGGCATCACCCTCATCGAGGATCACCAGATCAAAATTATGATAAAAACGCAGGACCTGGTGTGTTGTGGCAGCCAGCAGAGGGAACTCCTTTTTAGGGGTGCTGCTTCCTCCATAAAGGGCTGCAGTACGCTCTCTGCCGAAAGCAAGGGCTAAACGGGGGGCGATCTCCAGGACCACATCCCTGCGGGGTGATGCAAAAAGCACCTTTTTACCCTGATTCAGCATTTCAGCGATCAATGGAAAAGAAACCTCTGTTTTACCGGCCCCACAGGCTGCCCAAACCAGGCAGGTTCCACCTGGTTTACCCTCTCTACCAAACTTTAGCAGATGCTGAGCTGCAGCCTCCTGTGGGGGTGTAAATTTGATATCCCCTGGTAGCGTCCAGCGGCAGGGCCTTGGAGCAGGAGCTTTCCTCAAGGGAGCTGTTTTTGAAAGAGAAGCACCCATAAGCAAAGGCTTGCAGCAGATCTCATCGCCTCCATTGTCATCAACCCCTGTATAGAGGGGATCACAAAAACTTAAACTCCCCAGCAGCCCACAATCGGGGCAGCTGCAGCACTCACTGCTGCCGCAGCGTGCACAGTTGTGGGTATCGGGAATGCCCTCCCAACCACAGCGCTGACAGTAGACTAAACTCCCTTTTTTCCGATAAAGAGCAGGCAGCAAAGCCGTTTTTCCCTCAAGACAGAGCAACTGAAGAGCCTGGGCAAGGATTTCTTTGCCCCAAAAACCAACAACACTCTGAATTTCGCCCAGAGATAGGAGCCGCCCTTTGAGCAGAGATTCTAACTCATGGAGTTCCTCATACCCCGGAAGGGTGTCCGGTGGATATACAATTTCCGCCGCGGGAATAACAGCAACCTCTTCCTGAGCTGCAGGCAAACCTCTCCTGCCCAATTCCCTGCTACACAGATTGCGGATCTTTTCCAAAAGTAATTTAGGTGAACCTTTTTTAAAGTTTGTTCCACATAAATCCTTGAATATAGATGCTGCAAGTCCCAGAGGCAAGGGAGAAACAACTGGAAAGAAGAGATCAAATTCCTTACCGGCGAGATAATTGAAGTCAAAAAGAGGAACAGGGGAGAGAAAAAAGAGAAATTTCCCTCTACCCTGTGCAGCATATAACTGAAATAATAACCTCTGCTCAGATGACAGCATAATGGTTATATATTCCATATATACACTAATATTCCTGCATGGACCTAAGAAACAGACCCGTGATTTTGACCGGTTTTTCGGGATCAGGTAAACTGAGTACGCAGTGAAAGCTGATCCCCCACCCTGCTTCCACTCAAGCGGGCTATACCCGCAGGCAGTTCCAGCACTGACACAGCATCCCAGATGACAGGGCTAATGCGATAAGGGGGCATGGACTCCATAATATGAACGATCACCATATCCTCATTGAGAAAAACCGCATCAAAGGGAAACCTGACAAAATAAGAGTGAACAGATTTACACGGTTTTAATAATAATCCTGTACCCACAGGGAAGGAACGCCTGCCCAAGAGCCCCTTGAACCTCTTCCAAAAGCTGAAACAGATCTCTACCTCCTGTGCCAGGACAACTCCCTGTGTGATATTGTAGATCTCCATAGAAACATCCCCTTTGACCACTGCACTTGTTATTATCTTTGCAACCCTCATGGTAATCAGCGGCATTGAACATGATCAGCTTTTTATAAGTTTTTCATAATTTGGATCAAAGCAGGTCCCAGCAAAACAACAAAAAGAGCAGGGAAAATAAATAATACCAGTGGGATAAGCATTTTCACCGGTGCCTTCATCGCCTGCTCCTCTGCGCGCTGACGCCGCTTGCGGCGCATTTCACCTGACTGCACTCGCAGGATATTTCCAATGCCCACACCCAACTGATCCGCCTGCACCAGTGAAGTGACAAAAGCAGATAAATCCTCGGCACCGATGCGTTCTGCCATATCCTGCAGTGCCTCCCGTCTGGATCTGCCCAATTTCATCTCCTGAAGCACACGTCCCAGTTCCTGGGACAGCACCCCGGGAAACCTTTCTGTCACTTTGACCAATGCAAGGTCAAACCCCAACCCTGCCTCTACACTTACAGTCAAAAGATCCAGTATATCCGGTAGAGAACAGGTAACCTCCTCTCTCCTTTTCCTGATCAGTGAGGACAGATAAAACTCCGGCAACAACATCCCAAAGATGAGACCTGCTGCCACCAATAGGGCCAGATCTTTTATCAACAACCCCCGGGAAAGGCCCCATACTGCTGCCCCTCCTGTGAGCAGGAGAATAGAGATCCCCTGAATCAGACGGAACCCACCAGGATCAAGGCCGCCCGGTTTTCCTGCTGCCTGCAGCCTCTTATAAAGTAAAATTCGCTTTTCACTGCTCATGCGGTGGGTAAAAATATTTGTCAGTTTCTCCAATAATGGCCTGCCGATCCTCTGCCAGAGGGGTAGTTTCAGTTCATCCCGCAGCATGGCTGTAGCCTGTTCCTTCTTTTGTAGTTGTGCCAGCCGTCCCGCGATCAGAATCCGATCTCGAAAAATCAGCTGATAACCCCCCATCAACAGCAGCAAACAGCTGCCAAAAACAAAGGCCATGACCAGATATAGCACCAGAAAAACATCCCCTCGTAATATACTAGACCTTAATATCTACGATCCGCTTAATGAACAGAACCCCCACCAACTCACCACACACAGCCCCCACCAAAAGGGCAAGCCCCAGAGGCTCTCTGAAGAGAACACCTATGTATTGGGGGTTAATTACCAGAAGAAGCCCAACCAACAACACCGGCAGCAGCCCAATGATCAAACCGGAGATCCTTCCCTGGGCTGTGAGGGTTTTGATTTCACCTTTGATTTTGACCCTCTCTCTGATGGTTTCCCCAATATTATCCAGCACCTCAGCAAGGTTCCCCCCCACTTGCCGCTGGGTGAGCATGGCGGTTATCACCAGGTCCAGGTCCTCACTCCCCACCCGGCGTGACATGTTGTTCAAAGCAGCCTCTACCGGTGCTCCCAACTGCATCTCCCGCAGTGCCCGTTTATATTCCCCAGCTAAAGGAGGATGGGCCTCCATAGCAACCATTTCCATAGCCTGTAAAAAACTGTACCCAGCCCGCAGAGCATTGGTCATTATCGACAAAGAATCTGCCAGCTGGTTGTTTAAGAGGCCTAGGCGCTGCTGCCTCTTGCTGTTGATGTAAATCCAGGGAAGGATACAGGCTAACAAACCACATAAAACAGCGAAGCGCAGATTTCCTGTTACAACAACCACAACAAATGGAACACCCAGAGTAAGAGACAGAACCAGGAAAAGAAATTCCTCACCCCTCAGTGGGATATCCGCCTGGGCCAGCCTTTCTTCCACTCGATTAGCAAATTTAACAGAGGTAAAAAGCATACCGCCCCAGCGCAACAGTGAGCGCCACAGTTCTCTTTTGGTATTACCTTCACTTCCTCCTGCCTGCTCTTTGGTATAACGAAAGAGACGAGCCTGGATCTGGTGCCGGTCACCGGAGAGCACCCCATAAACCCCCAACACAAAGAGGAACACTGCCAAGAAAATAAGAACAGGGATAATAGTCATGCCGCCACCCTCTTACAAAAAGATCTCAGCAGGGAGCATAATCCCTGATGCTTCCAGTTTCGGCAGAAAACGCGGCCTGATTCCCGCGCTTTTGAACCTGCCCTTAACCTGACCTCGCTCAATCCCCTGCTGTTCAAAAACAAATAGATCCTGAAGTATGATGGTGTCTCCCTCCATCCCCTGTACCTCTGTGATATGGGTTACCTTTCTGCTGCCATCCTGCATGCGGTTCTGGTGAACGATAAGATCAATTGCAGCTGCGATCTGTTCCCTGATGGCCCGTACCGGCAGATCCACCCCTGCCATTAAAACCATGGTTTCCAACCGGGACAGCATATCCCTGGGGGAGTTGGCATGGCCGGTGGTCAAAGAACCGTCATGTCCGGTGTTCATAGCCTGAAGCATATCAAGGGCCTCACCGCTGCGCACCTCTCCTACAACGATCCTGTCGGGGCGCATCCTCAGTGAGTTGCGCACCAGATCCCTAATCGTTACGGCCCCTTTCCCCTCCATATTGGGGGGGCGGGTCTCCAAACGCACCCAATGACTCTGGTGCAGCTGCAGTTCTGCAGCATCCTCAATAGTGATGATCCGCTCCCCTTCCGGGATAAAAGATGACAAGACATTAAGGGTTGTGGTCTTGCCAGAACCTGTCCCCCCGGAAACGATAATATTGAGACGGGCTTTGACACATGCCTCAACAAATTTAGCCATTTCCCCGCTCAGCGTTCCAAATCTGATCAGGTCAGCGATCTTGAAGGGGTCTTTGCTGAACTTTCTGATAGTAAGGGTGGGTCCGTTTAATGCCAGTGGAGGTATAATGGCATTGACCCGGGAACCATCACTGAGCCGGGCATCGACCATCGGTGAGGATTCGTCAATCCTTCTTCCCAATGGGCTCACTATTTTTTCCATCACCCTCAGTATATGGGCATCATCCCTGAACTGCATCTCTGTTTTTTCCAATACCCCATCCCTTTCTACATAAACCTGACTGGGGCCGTTGACCATTACCTCAGACACAGTGGGGTCCCGTAAGAGAGGGCTGATAGGGCCCAGATCAAAAACCTCATCCAGCAACTCCTGCAGTAACCGCTGCTGTTCAGTTCTAGGCAGGGTTATTCCCTTTTCCAACAGGTGTTCCTTGATGATCTCTTTAATCCGTTTCTCTGCCTGCTCCCGTTCTTCAGCATTATTTGCATCACTAGATATCTCCTGCTCCAGTTTTTCTACAACCCGCTGGTGCAGAGAGAATTTCAGATTCCAATAAGAGTCAGTCCGTGGTGCGGTTTTATCCACAGCTCCTCGAGCTGTGATCCCCTCTTCCTTCAAACGTTTGAGAAGCGACAAGGAAATCACCCTTTTTATCTCATCTTATTGTGTCAAGGCGCTCAGCAATCCCCCAAGAAAACGCCGGGTCTTCTTAACCGATCCCGTTTTTTGACCAGCACTGACAACCTCCCGGGCCAGTTGCCGCAGGCTGTCAGACACCCTGCTGTGGGGGTTGCTCAGGATAAAAGGCTTGCCCTTATTTACTGACCCGACTACCAAACGGCCATCACTGGGCAACTGCGACAACAGCGAAACACCCAGACTCCTCTCCACATCTCCTGGGCCTATCCCCAGCTCAAGTGTTGCCCTGTTCAGAACAATTTTTACCTTATCCCTGTGGTGCAGTGAGTCCAACACCTCCAGGCCCAGTTTGATATTCTTCAGTGTGGGCAGATCCAAAGATAGGATTAACAGTATCTGGTGGGCATAGTCTAGTGCCACCATACTGGGATCGGTAAAGATCCCCGGTGTATCGATAATGATATAGTCATAGGATTTCTGCAGCAGTTTGATCACCTTTTCCACATGATGAGAGGTGACCATTTCCGCATATTCGGGACGTGCAGGCGCTGCCAGCACCCGCACCCCGGAACTGTGCCGCATCAGGTAAGCATCCAGCAACTCCTCATCCAGGTGGTTGTACTCTACAGCCAGCTCAGATATGGTTTGGCGTGGTGTCATGTTCAAAAGCACAGCCACATCTCCAAACTGCAGATCCAGATCCACCAGTGCAACAGAAAAACCAAATTCCTGGGAAAGACAAGCAGCCAGATTGACAGCGATAGTTGATTTCCCTACACCACCCTTGGTGCTGAATACTGTAACCACCTGTCCCAGGGCGGATCTCTTCTCTTCTGCGGCAATTCCCTGAAAACTGACCTGCCTTCTTTGCTCCATGTCATAGACACGATAGATGGATGAAACCAATTCATCACTGGTAAATGGCTTGATGATATACTCTCTGGCTCCGGCTACCATTGCCTGGCGCAGATATTCCTGCTCACCCTGGACAGACATGATAATAATAGCGCACCCGTTCACCCGGCAAGATATGGCTTCAGTGGCTGCGATTCCATCCAACACAGGCATATTGATATCCATTAATATAACATCAGGCCGCAGTTTTTCAGCCTTGCTAATCGCTTCCTCCCCGTTGTGGGCTTCACCAACCACCTCAACACGGGGCTCGAAATTAAGCAGGCACCTGACACTTTCGCAAGTATCAGGTACATCATCAACTATCAGAACTCGGATTTTCCTAGTTTCCTGCAGCAAACTCACCCCAATCTTCCTCATCGATGATCATCATACTCAACTACCTGCTGATAATATATTCTTCAACTCAAAGGGAACAATTTTCTGCTTCTCTTTATCTGTTGGGCTGCGCAATGCAAACCTCACACTTCCCTCTTCACTGGCCAGCATCAGGGGCTGTGCCTCCTGCAGGGAAACTGCCAGAGTAACTGTTTTGACTTCCATTTTTACCTCTTGTCCCTCTCCCCTGGTCACTTGCACTTCCTTCCCTACAGCCAAAATAGGTACATTCTGGACCACCACCACAGAATAGACATCATCTGTACCCGGCATTTCCACAGTTCCCAGGACATCCACATGATCACCGGGTTGGATATGCCACCCCACTGCAGCCACCTCATCCACCGCTACAGTAAAGGCCCTTTTGCCCGGTGGAATATTGTATATCAGCCCCTCTTTTGTCTCACCCGGTGTTACAATTCTGCTTGAGAGAATTTGTTCTCCAGCAATAATCGGATCCCGGGCGATTCTACCCACCACCTCATCAAGAGATGACAGTGCCTGGGGATGAATAGAGCTGACAGGTACCTCTTCCTGTTCAAGCATTTCCCTACTGATTATGGTATCTGCCGCTATATCTTTTATAGCACGCACTACTTCAGCTTTTTCCGTCTGGTCAGCCTGTTCTACCACATCCTGCAGATAAAGGTAACTGGCTCCAGCTGCCAGCAGTGCCAAAATAACAGCGAATATGATCATCAGTTTTGGGCGCATACTGTAAACCACCTTACCAGTCGTTGAAAAAACAGCCTTCCACTACGAATTTAAGATAAAACCAAGCCGCCTTCTGCTCTGCCAGTTATACTGATCATGGTTGACTGTGATAATCGGAAACAGTTTTCTGGTATACTAGTGAATCAGCTTAACCGCATAGGCACCATAATCAGTGCCCCCTCCCAACTCCCCGGAAGAAACCATTTTCACAAAACGCCCGATCACATTATTTTCATTTCCCTGCCCCTGGACACCCTCCAAGAAAAAGGCAGCAAACCCACTGATCTCCACCTCTTTTGAGTTCACAGGCTTGATCACAGGGACGATCATCACCCGGGGACAGTCCAGGTCAAAATTCTCAGAGGTGCACCCGTTCTTACACTGATTGATGCGGTACTGGACACCTTGAGTTGTGGGCCCTGACATATTTCCCTTTTCTACAAGCACCCGGTCTCCCACTCGCAGCATTCTCTGGTAGCCGTGTTTAATCCGCTCCCTGTAATCATTTGCCCCACCCCCCTGGTGGTTATCGGGGTCCAGGGCACCATACCAACCGGACATCTTGCCATCAGCACCTTCCACTGCAGGCCCACCGGCACCTTCTTTCAGAACATACTGCTTCCCTATTTCTAGGACCTGTTCTTCAATGCTGAAAGGCACCACCCCAATTGCTCCGGTCAAAGGAGCTGTCAGGGCAGTGGCTTCGGCATCTACCTCCTGCTCTGTAAATCCCAACAACTGTGCAAAGAGAAACCGCACATTCTGGCGCGGCTTTACAGTGATGGACCTGTTGTCCGCGCTGACTTCCACATCCAGATTATCTTCAGAAACTCCGTTAGCCATTGCATACTCCCTGGCTACAACTTCAGCCATTTCCGGCTTATCAGGGAGTTCCTGAGCACCTGCCAGGGCTGCTGCATCGGCAGCATTGATCAACCGGTTCCTGCTGGTGTAAAGAAGGCCAACATCGGTCACCAAGGAGGCACAGCCCAGCAATACAACCATCCCCAAAGCCACCATAACCAGTACAGATCCCTTTTCACTGGTTATCTTGTTTTTTAACTTGGCAACAAAGTCCTTTAACACACAGCATCCTCCTCATTCTACACGCATGACTGTTATAGCAGTCAAAGGATAAGGGTTGGGTAAGAGATCACCGATGACCGGGAGCATAATAGGTACACTATAATGCACCTCTACTTTAAGGCTGTCCCCCCTCTTGCGCTCCCCATAGGTGGGATTTATCAAGACCTGAAGGCGTGCCTTGTCAAGGTTATTTGTGATGCGTTCCACTGTTTCCAAAATCTCAGCATCATTTCCCCCAACTGCCCCGACCCGCACCCCCTCCCGGGCTGCCTGATTAATAATTTGATTATCTAAAAAAATAATCCCGAACTGGATAATGCCAAAAATTAAAAGCAGCAAAATGGGGAGAGCCAGAGCAAGTTCCAACAACGCCTGTCCTCGCTGATCCCGACAAAGGCGGATCATTCCCTCACCCCTTTATTAACAAAAGCTGTACAGGTAGGCTGCAATAGTCCCTAGAAAAATAGGAAGGCCATAGGGGATGAGAGAACTGTAAGGTGTACGCTCCAAAAGAAGCTGCGCCATGCTGCCCCCTCCTCCCCTTAGTAAAATAAACATGGCCATCCCCAAGCGCTTCAAAGTTGATAGAAGCTTACACTGCCATAAAAGGACCAGCAGGGCAAGCACACCACCGATCAAGGCAGCAGCAAGGGCTGCATAAACAGCAAAAAGGGGGCCCTTTAACGCCCCCACCGCTCCCAATAGCTTCACATCACCTGCTCCCAGACCGCCCAGGGCAAAGGGCACCAAAAAAATCAGAATACCTGTGATAAAGCCGGCAATGCTTGTCCTTAGCCCTGGCAGCCCAAGCTGAGCAGTATTCAAAACAATTCCCGCTGCAACAGCTGGAAACACAACTTTATTGTAGATTTTCCTCTCCCTCAAATCAGTGATCAGGCAGGTCATTATTAATATAAGGAGAACAAGATCCGCCAGGACTGCTAACACCAGCCACCACCTGCTTTCAGCATACTTTACATCCCACATCATACTTCCAAACCAACTGGCCATTACACCCCTTACAAAAAGCAACTGTGCAAAAACATAACAATGTACTAATTGAGATCCAGGGGAAATGGCTTACATCATTCACCAAAACCAAATTAAGAGTTGCTTGCACACTCTAAAGAGCAATATCGCAGAATATGATGCAGCTTATGATTAATCACCAGTTGTGAGGCCATCAATTACATCGTTGAAAATTGCTACAAGTTGATCTCCCAAAAGTCCAAGTACTGCAATAACTGCGACCGCCACCAAGGCTAAGATCAAACCATACTCAGCCATACCCTGTCCCGTTTCTTCGCGGAAAAACCTTTTCACAAAATCCATTAAGTTTTCCTCCCTCCATTATTTTTGCCCTGCCCCGGGCTTACTGGTACTTAGCGGTTCTGAAACCAAATTTATCTAGTCCTATTTAAATTGTAGTGATATTGGGTAAAATTTGTATCCTCTCTTGGTCTTGATTTTTCAAGGAATCCTGTCCCGGTTGCTCTGCCGAACCGCAGTCCTAATCCATGGGACAGCCGGCGTAGGGCTTAGTTAGATGTAGTCCCAGACATCACACCTGAGGCATAGGCGATCCCGAAATTAGGGATCTTCTCCCCGCGGGACAAACACCTGGCCAGAGAGGTGACCGTCCTCAATCCCACCCTTTCAGTGAGCAGGAAAAAATGGATTACCTTTCCCCGGCAAATGGAGAGAGCTTTTTCCATGGCTTTGATACCCACAGGTGTCTGGCCGAAAACCAATGTGCAGTTGTGTTTGCGCGACAAACAGCGCAGGATCTCCGGTGTATCATCTGTAGAGGCATCATCGAAAATAACCAGTTCAAAGGATTTGGGTGAAGTGTTGTAATAGGAAAGAAGTTCTTTGATAACTCCTTCAATGATGGGAGCCTGATTGCGGACAATAAGCAGTAAAGTAAGGTCAGGATCAGCATGAAGTTGCTTTTGAAACACAAAAAACCTGCGGTAGGAAAAGAATAATATACCATAGAGGAGCAGTCCTAAGAGGACCAAAAGCAAGACACTGGCCATATATTACCCCCCTTTTCTCCACAATATATGCGGAGAAAAGGGACACGGTTAATGGCTAAATCTCCACCATATGGTTTTTTATGGCGTAAATGGCAGCCTGAGTGCGGTCAGTCACTTTAATCTTGCGGAAAATACTTGTTATATGATTTTTTACTGTTTTTTCACTGATGAAAAGCCTGCGCGCAATGCCGCGATTCGATTCTCCTCTGGCGATCAGAGCCAGCACCTCTTTTTCTCTTGCTGTAAGGTTGTTGATCCCCTGATCCTTATCACGGGAACTCAAACGACTGTACTCACCTAATAGTTTTCCGGTGACCACCGGGTGAAAGGCTGGCTTACCCTCCACAACATCATGAATAGATTTTAAGAGTTCATCCGGCTGTACATCCTTTAAAAGGTATCCACTGGCACCTGCTTTAATTACTTCCAGCATTTCCTCATCCTCAGCAACAGTAAGAATGATTATTTTGACATCAGGCATTTCCTTGCGGATCACCCGACTGGCTTCTAAACCACCTGTCCCGGGCATCTTCAGATCCATAAGAATAACATCTGGGTGGAGAGTGCGGGTTAAATTGATAGCTCCCTGCCCATCCCCCACCTCATCACATATTTCAATACGAGGATCCATCTCCAGCACCCGCCGTAAACCCTCTCTGATTAAGGGATGATCATCAGCAATTAATACTCTAATCTTCTCCATTTGTTTCCCCCTCCTCAATAACAGGAATAACCAGAATAATTTCTGTACCCCTACCCGGAGCAGAGTTTACATTTAATTCACCCTTGAATATATGGGCGCGCTCCTTCATATTCAGCAGTCCATAATGTTCACTTAGATTCATTGCAGACTGGACATCAAATCCTTTACCGTTATCCCGGATAACCACATAAATCCGCTCAGGATGCAGTTCCAGTTTAACCACAACCTCACTGGCCTCTGCATGCTTTTGTATATTATTCAACGCCTCCTGTATAATCCGAAAAACTGATAACTCCAGATATTTGCTGTATCTTCTTTCTTTGCCGAACAGGTGGTATTCCACAGGTATATTGTACCGTTCCTGAAAGTCCTGAATAAAGCGGGGCACTTCTCCGGCCAAACCAAGGTCATCAAGGGACATAGGCCTAAGATCAAAGATGGTCTTTCTAATATCTTTTAAGGTGTTTCTGACCATTTCTTTTAATTTACCGAGCTCAGCACACAACTGGGACACATCATCATGGAGGATCAGTTGTTCACAGTATTCTGCCCTCAGTACAATATTAGCCAGTTCCTGTGCAGGGCCATCATGAATATCACGGGCTATGCGCCGGCGCTCCTCCTCCTGGGCAAGGATAATCTTTAACCCCAACTTCTGCTGTTTCTGGATATCCCCAATTTTCGAATTAATCTGATTAATTGTGCCTTCAAGAAACTGCAGAACAACACTTAACTTGGTAACGAGTGTCTCTGCCTGGTCCACTACCTGGGAAAGCCGCCTGAGGCTACGTTCCAATTCATCACGCCGCCGACGCAGATTTTTTTCCTGCTCCTGCAGCAGTAACAAGCTTGCTTGCAGCTCCATGGCCCTTTCATAGGCCTCTTTTACCTGTTCCTCTGAATAGGTATTAAAGTCACGACTGACCACCATCAAGTGCAGCCGGGCATCTTTTTCTAACCGGCTGAGATTGTCAACCTGCTGGATAGTGTCAAGGGTCTCCCTCTGGGTTGCCATTAAATCCTGCTGGACCCTCTCATATTCATTTCTAGTATTTTCTGCGATATTATAGATAGCCTCCTGACCGCTTTCTATAGCAGCAAGGGTCTCCTTAACAACCCGGTCCAGTGCCTCGATCTCCAAAAAACGGTACCTCCTACCCTATCACAGTACAGTTTTAAAGGCATATCAAATTACCACCTTATTGGTGGCCCTGGATATGTTTTAACATTTCAACATAATCAGCCATCTTTCCTGCAGACCTATTAAAAAAACTGAAAATATTAACATCATGGGATCAAAGCCCTAAAAAACGCCGTGCTTCATTCTGCAGCTTATCTATGTCATCCTGATTTGCTGCCTCGGCATATATTCTGAAGAGCGGCTCTGTCCCAGAAGCACGCACTAGGACCCAACTCCCATCAGATAGAACCAGTTTTACCCCATCTTTAGTGTTGCGCTCCACCACCTTTTCGCTTTTGATGATCTCTGGTGACCATTCTTTAATTCTGTTTAGAAGCTGCTCCTTTTCCTCGGGTTTGCACCTTAGATCTAAACGAGCACTGACTAGGGTTCCGAATTGATCAGTTAGCTCCTGATACAACTCTTTCAATGATTTCCTTCTGGCTGCTATCATTTCTACAATCAGGGAAATAGCCAGGATGCCATCTTTTTCCGGAACATGCCCCTGGACACTCATACCCCCGCTTTCTTCCCCACCCAGCACACTGCGGTGATGGATCAGAGACTGCCCGATATACTTGAAACCAACAGGGGTTTCCACAACCGGTAGTCCATAATCATCAGCAATGCGATCCAGCATATGGGTTGTGGCCACAGTACGGGCTACTGCCCCCCGCCAATTGCGGTCTTCTAAAAGGTAATAAAGGATAAGTGGGAGAATGCGGTTCGGTGAATAGTACTCACCATGCTGGTCAATTACACCAAACCGGTCCGCGTCACCGTCTAAAGCCAGTCCGATATCGGCTCCCTTTTCGAGAACAGCATCTCGTAAGGGGGCCAGGCAACGCTCATTGGGATCCGGAAGATAACCCCCAAATAAAACATCCCGGAAGTTGTGGATCACCTCCACCTGGTTTTTTGTTCCTTTCAGTAGTTCTTCAAGATAGCCTCTACCGGCTCCCCACATGGGGTCGAAAACGATCTTCAAACTGCCCCTGTGGATGGCACGGTAGTTGATCACTTTCTGCAGATGGGCAAAATAGAAGGGTTTAGCATCCAGTTCTCGCACAAGGCCCCGTTCTCTTCCTGTGTGTTCAGGCAGAAAATAAATATCATCACCCTGCAGATTGTTTAAATGCTTTTCAATAGCTTCAGTAATCTCTGGAGTAGCTGGACCTGCGTAGTCGGGAATAAACTTGATTCCGTTATACTCAGGCGGGTTGTGGCTTGCAGTGATCATCACCGCACCGCCGGCTTCAAGAACCTTTACTGCAAAAGCTGTTACCGGGGTGGGGGTAGCTTCCGCAGGCAGCCATGATGTAATACTGTTACCAGCCATTACTCCAGCAACACTTGCCGCAAAGTGTTCAGATAAGAAGCGGTTATCATACCCGATCACCACCCCTTTATCAGCTAGCCCGGACTCCTTTAAATAATTGGCAATTGCCTGCGCTACCAAGCGCACATTGGCAAAGGTAAAATCCTCAGCAATCAGATCACGCCAGCCGTCGGTCCCAAACTTGATCTTGTTCACATCATTCCCCCTCACTTTTTCTCCATATAAAACCATTATTTTTGCCTCCTGTATAATTATTGTACATTTTCCAAGCAGAATCCTTTTCCAATAATATTTCAAATTACAAAGCTGTGCCAAAATAAAAAGAGCGTCGCCTTTGAGGGGACGCTTGATCATTTGCTGCCAGAACTTTCACTCGCCGGGGTCATCCTGGATTCGGGTATAATGAACAAATTCATCTTCCTTTTTATCCACATAGAGGGATCCATCAGTATCAAGGATAGCCAATTCCACTTCTCCGAGTTTTTTTATACCCTGTTTGTTTAACTCATTGATCAGCCAGGCCTCATCCAGGTCATTTTGCTCCAGATTCTGATATATAACCTCCCCATCTATGATCAATTCGCTGCCAAGACCCTGATACTGGCTTTCTATTTTCAAGTCCTCCCGGGTAGCAGGCATTTTATGGGTTTTCAGCTGTACACTTAAAGTGCCGTTAGGTTCCAGAACAGCAAATTCCACATCTGATATATTAAAAAAACCCTGACTGCGCAATTGCATCAGCAAGTCATCGGTATTGTAATGCAGTTTTTCCATATTCTTTTCCAGGATCTTACCATTCTGAATGACCAGAGCCGGTTCCCCTACTAACAGTTTGCGGGCAGGACGGCTTTTTAAAGCAGCCAGCCGCACCACATAGGCCAAAAAGGCAAAAACAAAAAGCGCCACCAGCAGCGGCCCAGGGCTTGTTCCAGTTTGAAGGACGATACCTCCCGCCAAAAACCCGATAGTAATAACAGCCAGGTACTCATAAAGGGATAGTTGGCCAGTGCGCCCCTTTTCCAGCACCCGAGCGATAACTAATACCGCAGCAAAAGCAAGGACAGCCCTGATGGCCATTTGTAAGTAAAATGGAGACAAAAGTTGATCCCCCTTATCGAGTTTTTATCCGCTGGCGCCTAAAACTTTCGACCACCTGCCGAAAAAGTTCAAATAGTACTTGCCGCCCCTCCAGGCGCTGCAGCCTAATTGCTTTCGATTTTTCATCCATCACAACTCACTCCCTGTATTACCGATCAGGATTAGGTCAATTATTACCAGTTTTCGCTTTTTTTATGCCTGGAGAAAAAAAACAACCACGCAGTTAATGCGTGGCTTTTGATAAACCTAAAATTATGTTGTAGATGATGTTTTGGTTTTGGTCTCTTCCTTGGCTTTCGCTGCCGGCTTCTTCTCTGCTCCCGAATCAGTCCTATTATCTGTACAGTAAAAACCTGACCCTTTAAAAACAATAGCAACATTACGGGATATTAACCTCTCGACAGGCTGTCCACAGGTCGGACACTTTTCCAGAGGTGATTCAGTTATCCGCTGCGTCACCTGGAAACGGCCGCAGTGTTCGCATCTGTAGTCATAAGTCGGCATTTTCTAGCGTCACCTCTCCAGGAATTTGTATATTCTCATTAAACAATTTTTATACGCCATTATCACCGCTTTGTCAAGAGCAACCCTATGACAACTTCATAATGCAAAAACTGGCCGTAAATCCCATTGAGGAATGAAACAGCACATGCTAAACTAAAATAAATAGTAAAAGATACTCCACTAGCCTCTCTTCCTTAACTACAACTCTTATTCCCACTATATGTGATATGGGTTCCGTTGTCTCCCGAGATTGGTGGTTAAGAGCATTTATGAAAAAATGGGGGGTGGAACACATGAAGGTTGCTATGTCGTATTTGCAGGATTTGACTGAGGCCGACCTTTATTTTATTGTCAAAACGGTGGTTGATAAAAGACAGGATTATGATTA
>LFTQ01000081.1:0-29827 GCA_001513545.1 Clostridia bacterium DTU068
GTTTGCCCCAGCGATGTTTTTGATATCGAAGATGATAAATCCATAGTAGCACGTCCTGATGACTGCACAGAGTGTGAATCCTGTGTGGACGAGTGCCCTGAAGAAGCTATTACTATGGAGGAGTAAGGAAATTTTTGATTAACCAATAAACACAGCACCATCAGGTGCTGTGTTATTTTTCTAGCAGCTGGTTATGCTCTTTAGTAAAATATATGGGACCGGGGAATGAAGGATGGTTTTTATTTGGCAGACCCGGTTAATACTATTACAAAATCGTGCAGGATGGTAGCACGGCAGGAAGGGTTACTTAAAATGGTACTCCTGTGAGGAGTGCTTTTTGTCTTTTTCCTGCTGTTTCCTGTTACTAAAAGGAGGTCAGGCGAAGTGATAATTATTATGGACGGTAAGGCAAGGGGGAAGGATTTAGAAGCAGTTCAGTCGAAACTGATCCAAGAAGGGTTTACTGTGCATGTTTCCAAGGGAACTGCCCGCACTGTTATCGGTGCAATCGGAGAGAACACCTGATAGTGTAATTTGTCATTGGAAGCAATTTGTGGTGTCGAAAAGGTGGTACAGATATTGAGCCCTTTTAAGCTGGCGAGTAGAGAGTATAAGCAGAATAACACGAAAATTCAGGTGGGCAATCAATTTATCGGTGGCAAGGAAGTGCACCTGTTTGCAGGTCCCTGTGCTGTAGAAAGCAGATCACAGCTCATGGAAATCGCTTTTGCAGTGAAGGAAGGGGGAGCAACCTTTCTTCGTGGTGGAGCTTATAAACCCCGCACTTCACCTTATTCCTTTCGAGGACTTGCTGAAGAAGGCTTGGAGTTGTTAGCTGAAGCCAGCGCTGCTACAGGTCTCCCTGTTGTGACCGAGGTGATGGATACACGATTGGTGCCGCTGGTTGCCCGTTATGCCGATATTCTGCAGATCGGTGCTCGCAATATGCAGAACTTCCCTCTTTTAGAGGAGGCGGCCACAAGCGGGAAGCCGATCCTGCTTAAGAGGGGACCTGGTGCTACAATAGAAGAGTGGCTTATGGCTGCTGAATATATTATGGTGCAGGGAAATGACCTGGTTATACTTTGTGAACGGGGGATTAAGACCTTTGAAACCCAGACCAGGAATACCCTGGATTTGAGCGCTGTACCCATTGTTAAACACCTTTCCCATCTCCCGGTTATTGTTGACCCCAGCCACGGTACAGGCAAGTGGTGGTTGGTGCCTCCTATGTCTCGTGCTGCTGTAGCGGTAGGAGCAGATGGTTTATTGATAGAGGTTCATCATTCTCCAGCTGAGGCCTTGTCTGATGGAGAGCAGTCTCTTACACCGGAGAACTATTATAAACTGGTCAAAGAGGTGCAGGAAGTGGCTCTGTCAGTAGGCAGGTCCCTTCCCAGTCCTACTGAGAAACGGATACAGGTGTGATAATGATGATCACCATTATCGGACTGGGTGTTATCGGGGGAAGATAGTATCTGCCATAGAGCGGGCAGCTGAGGAGCGCAATAAAATACCTCTCCATCTAAAGGGACTGTTGCCAGGGCGTAATGAGATACTTCGCATCAGGGATAGTGAGAATGGCAGCATCAGGTTGTTTTTTAAAAATGAACAAGAGTATGAGGAAGCCTATGAGTTCCTTCGTGAGGAAGGCATCTCGGTTATAATAAAAAGGTGATATCAGTTGATACTGTGTGTTACACCAGATAAAAAATTAAACGGTTCCTGCTGTGTGCCGGGAGATAAATCCATATCCCACCGGGCTGCACTGATCGGTTCCATGGCCGATGGGAAGACAGTGATACACAATTTTTCAAAAGGGGCCGATTGTTGGAGAACACTGCAATGCCTGGAGGCACTGGGTGTAGAAATCCAGCAGCAGGAAAATGGGAAGATCTGTATTCTCGGCAGGGGCCTTAATGGTTTCTGTGAACCTGATGATCTATTAGATGCCGGCAATTCGGGGACCACCATGCGCCTGCTGCTTGGTTTGTTGACAGGACAGGACTTTTTTTCGATAATCACTGGAGATCCTTCTCTGCGCAGGCGCCCCATGGGCAGAGTTATTGACCCACTGGTGAAAATGGGAGCAGATATCCGCGCACGTTGTGATAACACACTGCCTCCAATTTGTATCAGAGGAACAAATAATGTTCATACTGTAGAGTACACACTTCCCATACCCAGTGCCCAGGTTAAATCAGCTATTTTACTGGCAGGAATGAACGGAAAAGGGCAAACCACAGTGATCCAAAAACTACCGAGCAGGGATCACACTGAGCGCATGCTGCAGTATTTTGGTGCACCTTTGACTATCAAGGGTAATGTAATCTGCCTTCAGGGAAGAAGACCAATCAATGGACAGCTGATCCAGATACCGGGTGATATCTCCTCTGCTGCCTTTATCATGGCAGCAGCTGTACTGGTGCCCGGCAGCGAGGTTCTGATCAGGGATGTGGGAATAAATCCCACCAGAACAGGAATCCTTGATGTGTTGAAGCTAATGGGTGCTGAGATTGATGTCCTTGAACAAAGATCCTGGAATGGAGAACCGGTGGCAGATCTCATGATCAGATCCGCGCAACTAAAAGGAGCAGAGATAAAGGACCCACTCTTGCCTAGGGTGTTGGATGAAATACCTGTACTGGCAGTTGCAGCAGCTGCTGCAGAGGGAGAAACTGTGATCAGTGATGCCGCTGAACTGAGGGTGAAGGAAACAGACCGCCTGAAGGCAGTGGCATCAGAACTGCGCAAAATGAATGTAGAGATCAAAGAAAAACCCGATGGTTTAATCATTAGGGGTGGTCAGCTGCGAGGTGCCCGGGTTAAGTCCTGGGGGGACCACAGAATGGCTATGGCTCTAGCTGTTGCAGGTCTTATAGCTGATGGTGAAACCATTATCGAAGATGCTGGTTGTATTGATATATCATTCCCTGATTTTCCTGATGTGATGAACGCTTTGGGAGCAGGTATCAGGGCTGAAAACTAGTCAGATGGTGAAAGTTGTGATAAAATGGTGCGGGAGTGAGAGGAGTGCCCCGCAGAGCGAATATTGCTATTGATGGACCAGCTGGATCCGGCAAAAGTACAGTTGCCAGGATCTTAGCTCAAAGGATCGGTTATCTGTATATCGACACCGGTGCCATGTACCGGGCAGTGACCTTTTTTGCTTTGAGAAAAGGAATTAATCTATATGATGATCAGGAACTGGCCTCCTTAGCGAAAAAAATGAAATTTTCTTTAGTTCGCAATCTCCATGATGGTACTGTGACCCTTTGGTGTGATGGGGAGGATGTATCACCATATCTGCGCGAAAGGGAAGTATCAGAGAGGGTATCCAGAGTTGCTGAGGTAGCTGGGGTGCGTGAGCATCTTGTCAAGTACCAGCGCAATTTTGCTCGTGTTGGTGGAGTGGTTATGGAGGGAAGAGATATCGGTACAGTTGTTCTGCCTGATGCCGAATATAAATTTTTTTTAACTGCCTCCATAGATGTGCGGGTGGAGCGCAGAAGAAAGGAATTAGAGGCAGCGAAAAAAACCATTGCCAGTGAAGAACTCTATCGGGAAATGACCTACAGGGATGAGATGGACAGTAAGCGAGAGATTGGCCCCTTAGTAATACCATCTGATGCTGTGGTCATAGACAGCACCACAATGACTATTGAGCAAGTGATAGAAAAGATCATCGAAATATGCGGAGGAGGTTTGCGCAGTGTTTTATAAATTTTGCCGCAGCCTGTTCCGTTTTTTCTTTAGTGTGTTTTGCAATTGGGAAGTTAGGGGTCTGGAGAATATCCCGAAAGAAGGCCCTTTATTGGTTATTGCCAACCACATCAGCTATTGGGATCCGGTGGTTATAGCCAGTGTTATGAACAAGCATGTTTATTTTATGGCTAAAGCTGAGCTTTTTAATTACCCGGTATTTGGGGCTTTAATCCGAAGTTTAGGGGCCTTCCCTGTTTCGAGAAAGCAGATAGACCGGTCTTCTCTCAAGAGGGCGTTAGCACTGCTGGGTGAGGGAAAGGTTGTATGTATTTTCCCTGAAGGAACTCGCAACAAAAAAGGTGACCTGCTTCCTTTTTTACCAGGGGCGGCTTTTATAGCACGGAAGGCTTCTGTACCTATCATCCCAATAGCTCTACAGAAGAAAAGGCGTTTTTTTGGAAACAAGTTTTTCCCGCATTTTTTTGTTAATATAGGCAGATCCTTTATTATTGAGAAGGAAAAACAGGGAGATTTGAAGGATGATGCCGGTAAAATGAGGGTAAAGGTACGTAGTTTAATTGATTTTTCAATAAACTAGCAGGAATCTTTATATATCTGCCGAAAAAAGTATAAGAAAGGGGTAAAAATATTAAGAAGGAAATACGTCGTGCCCAGACAGCAGGTTTTTGTTTCGGTGTCCGCAGAGCACTGGAACTTGCTGAAAAGGCATTGGAGGATAAGGAAAAGATATATTCACTGGGGCCGCTGATCCACAACCCCCATGTGGTTAATTTACTGGAAGAACGGGGAATTAAAGTAATAGATGAATTGCAATCAGTTCCAGGAGAAACGGTTTTAATTAGGTCCCATGGTGCTGCACCAGATGTTTTTGAGCAGGCCGCTGATAGTAAGATTACTGTTATTGACGCCACCTGCCCATTTGTTAAACGGATTCAGAGACAGGCAGCGGATCTGGTTTGTGAAGGGTATCAGGTTGTGATTGTGGGACAGGAAGATCACCCTGAGGTGAAGGGCATTTTAGGTTGGGCAAAGGAAGGGGCAGTTGTTATTCAAGAGATTGATGACCTGGACAAGATTGAGCTGAATAAGAAAAGGATCGGTGTTCTTGCCCAAACTACCCAAAACAGGGCACATTATTTTGCTGTTGCCAGAGAGATGTTGGGAAAATCACAGGAAATGCGTATCTTTGATACTGTTTGTCATGCCAGTCAGGCACGGCAGGAAGAAGCGGCGGAGATCGCCAAACATGCTGATATAATGGTGGTTATCGGTGGTAAGAACAGTGCAAACACTAAACAGCTTGTAGAGATCTGTCAAAATTATACCAAAACTTATCATATTGAAGACAAAAGTGAACTAACTCCTGAAATGCTGCAGGGAGCAGTTGTGTTGGGGGTAACTGCTGGGGCATCAACCCCAGATTGGATAATTGAGGAGGTTATTGAAAGAATGACGATGTTTGATGAAATGGAAAAAATTAATGAGGCCCAGGTTGATGAGCCCATTACAACCACTCCGGAGGAAAAGCCGGATGAAGTGGTTGATGAAGCTCCTGCAGCCAGCCAGGGTACAGCAGAACCCGGTCAGGAGGAAATGATGAATCTGGAGTTGGAAACTCTCCGCCAAATCAAGCAGGGTGATCTGATCAGTGGAGTTGTTGTTCAGGTTCGTGATGATGAAGTTCTGCTTGATATTGGAGGCAAATCTGAGGGAGTTATTCCGCGCCGTGAATTATCCCTGAAAGATGCTGATAATATGTTAGAGAGTATCAAAGTTGGGGACGAGTTTGATGTCTATGTTCTGCGTGTTGATAATGATGAGGGGCATTTAATTCTCTCCAAGAAACGGGCGGACAGGATCAAAGCTCTGGATTATCTTGAGCAGGCCATGAAGGATAAAACTGAACTTGCAGGGGAAGTTGTCCGGGTAGTAAAGGGTGGACTGCTGGTGGATGTATGCGGGATCCGGGGTTTTGTTCCTGCTTCACTGATCGAGCGGGGATATGCAGGAGAATTGGAAAAATACCTGGGAACCACTCTGCGTCTGCGGGTAATTGAGTTTGACCGCAGTAAAGCCAAGGTAGTGCTTTCCCAGAAGGCAATTCTTCAGGATGAATTTATCGAAGCCCAGAAAAGGCTTTGGGAAACAATAGAAGCGGGACAGATAAGAAAGGGCACAGTAAGACACCTGACCAATTTTGGTGCTTTTGTGGATCTGGGTGGTGTTGATGGACTGTTGCATATCTCTGAGCTGTCCTGGGGCCGGGTTAAACACCCATCTGATGTGATCCAGGAAGGGGATGAAATCGAGGTTTATGTGCTTTCAGTAGATAAAGAAAATAAGCGCATTTCTCTGAGCCTCAAACAGGCTAAAGGGAATCCCTGGGATACAGTGGATGAGCGTTTTCAGGTGGGAGAGATTGTTACCGGCAAAGTAATGCGTACAGTATCTTTCGGCGCTTTTGTGGAGCTGGAACCTGGTGTAGAGGGCCTTGTTCATATATCCAGAATGGCAAACTTTCATGTTGCAAAACCGGAGGATGTTGTGAATGCCGGTGATGAGGTTAAGGTTAAGATTTTGGATATTAATAAGGAAGAACAAAGGATCAGTCTGAGCATTAAAGATGCTGTGGATAGTAATACCAGCAGGGAAAGCGAACCAGAAACAATTGAAAAGGATGAAAAAAATAATTCCGGTGTAGGGGTCAATATAGGTGAGGTATTTGGAGATTTATTAACCAGAGCCGAACAAAAGTAACACTTTTGGGGAGGCGAAACAAATGCCGGTTTATAGTTTTACCTGCAATAAATGCGGTAAAGAATTCACAAAACTGGTAGCCATCAAAGACAGGGATCAGCTGACCTGCCCTGATTGTGGGTGTGATGATTTAAAGCAGATCTTTGGCAGGTTTAATTATGTTAGAATAACCGAAAAATATAACCCGGGGTGTAATGCAGCCAGCAACTGCGTGCAGGCTAAGCGTTACGGCTGCGGCAAGTATGCTAAAAATCCGGTTATGCCTTCATCTTAAGGTGAAGAGATGGATGCGGCAGGTATTATTTTGGCCGGAGGAAAGAGTTCACGCTTTAAAGGGAATAAAGCCTTTGCCGAAATATCATCTCAGCGGTTGATCGAACGAGTTGTTCATGTACTAAAATCGGTCTTACCCAAAGTTATCATAGTAACCAATACACCAGAAGATTATCAGATATCAAATGCAGAAACGGTTCTTGATATTCTTCCGGGCCGGGGTCCTTTGGGAGGAATACATGCTGGTTTAATAGCATCCCCCTATGAACTAAATTTTGTTACAGCCTGTGACATGCCTTTTATCAACAAGGAGTTGGTTAAGTATCTGGTTGATCAGGCTGCTGCTGATGATGATGCTGTTGTCCCCGTTATCGGTGGCTACCCTGAACCCCTTGCCGCTGTGTATAGACGCACATGTATCAAATATATTGAAAATGTCATCCTGGCTGATATATACCAGGTAAAATCTTTCTATAAGTTTATTAATGTTAAATATATTCCTGAAGAGGAGCTTTTGGGTTTTGGAGGAGAAAAGCTTTTTTTCAATATCAACACAAGGGATGATTTGAAGATCGCCTTGAAAATGGAGAAGAAAATAAAGTAATTATATTATCTATTAATCCAGCCCGGCTGATTACAGTCGGGTTTTTTATTTTCTGATGGCTAATCTTAACAGGTATCTTTTTACCTGTGATGAGAGATTTTATAACAGAAGAGNNTGGAAAGGAGCTGTTAACAATATGCCCCGTGTACCAATAGGTACGATTCTGCTATTAATCGTTTCTCTGCTCATCTATTTCGGTGTAGCTCAGCGGGTGTTGGATAGATTGCGGCTCTCTGACAAAGCCGCTCTGGGTGCCATCGCCGCTTTAATAATTGGAGGATTTATCAATATTCCTCTTCCTGGAGGTCCGTCCATTGAGGCATCCCTTAATGTCGGAGGGGGGATCGTTCCTCTGTTTTTATCTGGATATCTTCTTACAAAAACAACCAATATTGAGAGGCTGCGTGCTGCCGCAGGGATCATTGCAACAGCTACAGCAATATATCTGGCAGGTTTGTTCCTGGAGGCTGAGCCTGAGGCAATGGCCATCGACCCTCTTTATCTATACCCTTTGGTTGGCGGTGTGATCGCTTACTTGATCGGCAGGTCCCGGCGCGGCGCTTTTATTGCGGCAACTATGGGTATTCTGCTCTTTGATATTGTCAGCTACCTGCGAATTATGCTGTTGGGTATTCCCGGATCGGTGCTGATTGGAGGGGGAGGAGCATTTGATGCCATAATTGTTGCCGGGATTCTGGCTGTTGTTCTGGCTGAGTTCATTGGTGAAACCAGGGAGCGCTTGCAAGGAGGCCCCACTGAGCGAGGCAAAGCTCCAGCCCTGTTAAAACGCCTGCGCCCTTTATCTCCTAAGCAACAAAAAGAAGGTGATCAAAATGAGTAAAGGTAAAACAGTTAGTTTTCTGTCACTGACGATCGCATATATCCTAATGCTCACATTCTTTACTGCTGATGCTCTGGCATCTCCCCGGAGTTCTGAGATGAAAACCCCCCATGAGCGCACTGATAAAGGCTATTACACCATTGTGGATGAAAAACGGAATATACTTCACCAAACTGCTCACATGCTGACCAAGGGTGATGAATTGATCACTGCAGATAATATGCGCTACCGAATCACTGAGGTTAAAGGCGACTACGCCTATAGCCGTTTGATAGGAAAAGAAGAGGAAGGAAAGTTAAGCACTTCCTCTGATAAATCCTTTTGGTCCCGTTTGCTAGCCCAGGGGGGAGAAAAAAATATTGGTATTTACCACACCCATAGTGATGAATCCTATGTTCCTTCAGATGGAACTGAGAGTATTTATGGGAATGGCGGAATTTTTAAAGTGGGCAGGGTTTTTGCAAAAAAACTAAAGGAAATGGGCTATCAGGTACACCACAGTACGAGGGCTCATGATCCCCATGATGTCAATGCTTATTATCGTTCCCGGCGTACAGCCGCCCAACTGCTGCAGAATAACCTGTCAGCTCTCTTTGATATACACAGGGATGCTGTGCCACCCCAGGTCTATGCAGCAAATGTAAAGGGACAGGAAATAACAAAGGTAAAGTTTGTGGTTGGCCGCACCAACCCCCGATTTCAGAGCAACCTGGAGTTTGCCAAACAGCTGAAAGCTGCGGTTGACAAAACTCATCCAGGGGTTGTCCAGGGTATTCTGATCGCTAAAAGTGACTTTAATCAGGATCTGGCCCCAAGGGCCATGTTGGTGGAGGTGGGCTCTCATACCAATTCCCGTGAAGCAGCAGAACGGGGGGTTGCTATGTTTGCGGAAGCACTGCCTATAGTTTTGGGGGCACCGGGTGCACCACCATCAACAGAGCTGCCTGATGCTGAAAACCGCGGCAGCGGCTGGACAATATTTTGGATTATTTTGCTGGTAACTGCTGCTGCTTTTGCCTACCTTTACGTGAACACCGGAAGCCTGGAAGGTGCACTTGATCAACTGCGTAACTTGTATGGCAGGTTACTCAAAAGAAAAGGATAGTTATTGAAATGGATTACCATACAGGTATTGTTGGCGGCCTTATTGCCGGGGTGCTGGCCAGGATTATTATGCTGCGTCTAGATTACAGACAATACCCAACCTATCCCCATGATGTGATAACTCATATTGCGCTGGGGTTTATTGCTTCATTGATCGGTGCGGTCTTTATCCCGGCCTTGATGCTCAAAGAGTATACCGCGGTAACATTTCTGGCTGTAGCCGCAGAGCAGTTCAGAAATGTGAGAAATATGGAAAGGGAGACCCTAAGCAAATTGGAGGAAAATGAAATTGTGCCAAGGGGTATCGATTATGTAGAAGGAATTGCCAGAACATTTGAAGCTAGAAATTATTTAACTATTTTTACTGCACTGGTTGTGAGCGGTTTTATTGTTTGGTTGGGGTGGATCTATGCCACGGCTGTTTTTGTTCTAATTTTAATCATAGTCTGTTATCTGAAAACCGGTAAGGTGGTCGGTGATATAGCTGAAGTAGTTTTAGAACAGCTTTATTTTGATGGCCCCTTTTTGAAAATCAGTGATATTTATCTGATGAATGTCGGTTACCCGCCTGACCGGGAAAAGATCCTGGCAGAGGGTATGGGGGTTCTGATCAAACCAAAAAATGATAACGGGCGGGCTATACTCCATAATCTTGGGCAGCGTCAGGCAATTGTGCATACTGCGGCAGCGTTGCTGGGAACAAAAAGGGAGGTCGGAGAACCTGAATTCACTCCCCTGGCTAGAAAAAATATCGACACAGGGGAGATCGGATTATTTATCTTACCGCTGGAAAAGGATTTTGAATGTCTGCGCAAAGTTATCGAGAGAACACCTGTGTTAGAGAGTGCATCAAGAAAACCTCTTGATTCTAAGGCAGGGCGTATTGCTGCAGATTAATCGGGGTGTTGCAAAGCCACATTCCTTTGTTCACATCAAGATTTTCATTATCAAGGTGAGGTAGATCTGTTGGAAATAGAAACCAAAAAAGTTATACTTGCTGTGATTACTCTGAAACCTGAGCTTGTAGCAGGGGGAGGAGCTCCGGTATTTATCGCAGCCAATCGGGAAGAACAGGAAAAAGTAGCTTTTTATCTGAGCAGAATAATGGATGCTATGGTCCACGATTTGGATAATGGGGTCATGGTTATTGTGGGGCATTAGGGGTTAGCTGAATGGCTAAAATAATATACCATTGTTACGGTGGTTCACACTCTTCAGTAATCACGGCAGGTATTTATTTGGGCATTCTCCCCAAAAACAGGGTTGCCAGCAAAGCAGAACTCCTGGATGTCCCCCATTTTGACCAAAAAGAAACAGTGATACACGGCCGTCTACGGTTTATTGGCCGTGATATAAAAGGGAATGAAGTATTAGTACTGGGAAAGCGGATGGCTGGCCCTGATATTACTGTTTTTCTGCATAATATCAGTGAACTGTTCTCCTGTAGAGAAGAAATCGAAGCTGTCGATACTACCTTTCCGATCAATCCATTGATGGTGATCGGTGGGTTCCTTTCCAGGGGATTAAATCTGGTCACCTTGGGCCGGCCCCTTGTAATTCTCGGAACACAAATAGCTTATCCCTACCTTGTTCAGATTGCTGAAGATGCACAGAATAGAATAAAGCAAAACCTCACCCCAAAATGCCCCAGTTTACCTTATCAGGAGAGACCCATACTGTTGTATATCTGTCCGCAAAACGATCCCTTACCTTTGCTGTTGGCCGGGCTTCATTTTGCACCAGATGCAACTGATCAGCAACTGCTGGACTGGGCAGTAAACATGAAGTTTACAGGAGAATTGGGGGCATTCAAATATTTGGGTAAAGCAGAGGGCTATGATCTTTATCTTGCCGGAACAGGCAGGGAACCTGAGATCATGGCCAGGATTTTGAGGGAGATACGCACAATATTGGAAATACCCCGAATAAAATTAGGTATTGTACATTCACCGCTCAAAACACCCTTCTTGTTGAAAGGGATCTCTACAGCAAGAAGGTTTTTCAGCTGGTCAAAACTCTTATTAATGTTGGAAAAAAGAGCGATGGCTCCCCTGATTAAAGAGTGTCGTGAAATAGTGTACAGCACCAAAATTTCTTTACGTGAAGGAATTCTTGACTAAACAACTCTACTCAATGATAATTGAACAAAAAAGATGGAGCAGGATAATGAAGCTGTGTAAGCAACATGGTGTTTTGATCGATAGGGTTATTCCTGGCTCACCTGCTGCAGAACTTGGCCTGCAGAGAGGTGATCTGTTGCTATCTGTCAACGGGATCCGCCCAAAAGACCTGATCGCCTACCGTTATCTGACTGCTGAGGAACAGGTAACCTTAAAGGTTTGTGAAAAGGGTGGCAGGGTTGTATCCCATAAAATCATCAAAGGCTGTGATGCAGATCTAGGGATAGTTTTTCAAGATGACTGTTTTGACGGTATCAGACACTGCCGGAATAAGTGTGTGTTTTGTTTTGTGGACCAGATGCCAACCGGTCTGCGCCCTACCCTGTACGAAAAGGATGATGACTACAGGCTTTCTTTTTTGCATGGCAATTTTATAACATTAACCAATCTCAAAGAATCAGATATCGCAAGAATTTTAAGTATGAAACTGAGCCCCCTATATATTTCAGTGCATGCAACATCCCCTGTCTTGCGGGGAAGGATGCTGGGGCTGAAAAAGGCTGCACCTGTGCTTGATCTGATTTCTTTATTTGCATCTGCGGGCATAACCATGCATATTCAGGTGGTGCTCTGCCCTGATTGGAATGACCGGGATGTTTTAGAACAAACCGTTTGCCAGTTGGCCGCTTTTTGGCCCCAGGTGGCTTCAGTAGGAGTTGTGCCTGTGGGGCTGACCAAATACCGGCGTCATCTTCCAAAACTGCGTTCTATTACCCGATCGGAATGCAGTAATCTAATCGATCGAGTATCCGGCTGGCAAAAATATTATCGCAGAGTAAATGGGGTTTCTTTTGTTTACCTGGCTGATGAATTTTACCTGAAGGCAGGACTCCCTTTTCCCTTATTGGATGAATATGACGGTTTTCCACAGTTGGAGAACGGCATTGGTTTGGGGAGGCTTTTTTATGAAGATTTCCGCCGGATAAGATCCAGGCTTCCCAAAAAGTTAAGGGTCAAGCGACAGTTATTTTTAGCAACATCTCATTCCGGTGCTCAGGTGCTCTCTCCGGTTGTTCACCGTCTGAATTTCATAAAAAACCTTAAATTAAAAACGCTCAGTATTTCCAATACTTTTTTTGGGCCCCGGATCACTGTAACTGGGCTGTTAACAGGTCGCGACCTGACGCGCGGACTGAAAGGTGTGAGGGGTGAGGAAATATTGATACCCCGTATTATGCTGCGTCAGGACACCCCCATTTTCTTGGATGGGCTCACTGTTAATGAGGTTGAAGAAAGGTCCGGGTGCTGTCTCTATCTGGTGGAGCCTAATAGCACCGCTCTTGTGGAAACTATTTGTATGTTAGGGGGGATCACCTTTGAAAAAGCCGATTGTAGCTCTAGTGGGAAGGCCTAATGTGGGTAAGTCCACCTTATTTAATCGCCTTTCAGGCGGGAGATCAGCTATTGTAGCAGACCGGCCCGGTGTTACCCGGGATCGCCTATACAGAGATGTGGAATGGGATGGCAGAACCTTTACCCTTGTTGATACAGGAGGACTTTTTCTGGAAGATGAACAATTCCATGAACATGTGGAAGAACAGGTATCTATTGCCATAGAGGATGCTGATGTTATTGTATTTGTTGTGGATGCTCAGGCGGGTGTTACCGTAGAAGACAAACAGGTTGCACAGCTGTTGTTAAAAAGCAAAAAAAAGATTATTTTAGCTGCCAATAAGGTGGACAATTTTGAGAGTCAGGATGTTTACGATTTATATCAATTGGGCCTTGGTGACCCCCTTCCCATTTCCAGCCTTCACGGCCTGAATATTGACGAACTACTGGATCAAATCATATCTCTCCTTCCTGAGATGGAGACCCAAGAAGAGGAAACAGGGATCCGGGTTGCTGTGGTAGGGAGGCCCAATGTTGGAAAATCATCATTGATCAATGCACTGCTTAAGGAAAAGCGTGTGATTGTCAGCGATGTTCCGGGAACGACCCGGGATGCCATTGACACAAAATTCAGTATTGAAGACCGCGCCTATACACTTGTGGATACAGCCGGTATCAGAAGGCGCAGCCGTGTAGAACGAGGGGTAGAGTATTATGGAGTACGAAGAGCTCTTAGGGCTATCGACCGGACTGATGTTGTCCTTTTGGTATTAAATGCTGAAGAGGGGATTGTAGAACAGGATAAGAAAATCGCGGGATATATTGAAGAGAGCGGAAAAGGAGTTATAATAATATTAAATAAATGGGATTTAGTTGCTGATATTAAAAACAGGCGACACTATTTTGAAAATTTAGTTAGGGAACAGTTGTCCTTTCTTTCCTACGCTCCTATTCATTATATTTCCGCTCTCACCGGTGAAGGGTTAGGGAAAATAATGCCTCTGGTAGATGCTGTTCATGTTGAGCAGAATAAAATGATCAGCACAGGAAATTTGAATTCATGGTTGAGTGAAACTCTCTTTTTAAACCCACCACCTTCAGGTAAGGGAGGACTTAAAGTTTTCTATGTGACCCAGGTTGCAGTAAGGCCCCCGGTGTTTGTGTTCTTTGTGAATAACACCAAATTGGTTCATTTTTCTTATAAACGATACTTGGAGAACCAGCTCAGAGAGGCGTATGGATTTGAAGGCACACCTGTGAGACTTAAATTTAAGGCAAGACGGCGCAGAGACCAGTAATAGGGAGGGAAACTATGAAATTATTTTTGGTGCTTTTGATCAGTTATCTATTAGGATCTATTCCTTTTGGATATCTGGTCGGCAGAAAGCATAAGGTTGACCTATGCCGCCATGGAAGTGGGAACATCGGGGCTACTAACGCTTTTCGCATCTTAGGACCTGAAGTGGGGTTATTGGTGCTGTTATGTGATGTTGCCAAAGGATTTTTACCTGTTTTAATAGCTAATAACCTGTTTGGCCCTTTTTATGGTGTGGGGGCAGGATTTGCGGTTATGGCTGGCCATAACTGGTCAGTTTTTCTCCGCTTTCGGGGAGGCAAGGGTGTAGCTACAGGTGCAGGGGTTTTAATTGCTTTAATGCCAGGGGTTGTACTGATAGCGTTTGTAATCTGGTTACTTGTAGTGCTGTTCACCGGTTATGTCTCACTGGGATCAATTCTAGCTTCAGTTGCTGTCCCATTTATTGGTCTTATTCTGCACATACCATGGGAATATTATATTTTTGCTGTTCCCGCTCCTATTATTATTGTTATCAGACATCTGCCCAATATCAGGCGCCTGCAGGCAGGCACGGAAAACCGTATTCGATTTTGGTAATAGCTTAAGAGATCATATGTAAAACATATTTGTGAAGCGGCTTTTATTACGAGCCGCTTTTTTAATATCATCTGGTTATACCAATAATTAGTTGGCATATAAATTATTAAATGGGAGAGTACGGAAATATACTTCTTTGCAACTTATGGAATGAATAAGGATTGTCTTGCATAAGAAAGAATTAGGGAGGGGGTTGCCCATGGAAAATCTCAATATCTTTCGGGATATTGCTGAGCGAACAGGTGGAGATATTTACCTGGGTGTTGTCGGGCCTGTGCGGACAGGAAAATCAACATTTATCAAACGTTTGATGGAACTGCTGGTTCTGCCTAATATCGAGGATCCCAACGAAAAAGAAAGGGCAGTGGATGAACTGCCCCAGAGTGGGGCCGGCCGCATGATTATGACCGTAGAACCCAAGTTCATACCTCAGGAAGCAGTGGAAATCAGTATCCGTGATGGGCTCAAGATGAAGGTGAGAATGGTAGATTGTGTTGGTTATACTGTAGAAGGCGCTCTGGGTTATGAAGAGGAAGAAGGCGGGCCGCGCATGGTGATGACACCGTGGTTTGAAGAGGCGGTCCCCTTTCAAGAAGCAGCAGAACTAGGAACCCGTAAAGTTATAGCGGATCATTCCACAATCGGAATAGTGCTGACCACAGATGGTTCTATAACTGATATAGCCCGGGAAAATTATTTAGATGCAGAAGAACGGGTTATTCAGGAGTTAAAAGAACTGGGCAAGCCGTTTATCGTGGTTCTCAACACTATTTATCCGGAGTCTTATGAGAGCATCGAGCTTGTTCGGAGTTTGGAAGAAAAATATGATATTCCAGTCCTAGCCATTAACTGTGCTGAGATGTCTTGTGATGACCTGCTGAATATCCTTCAGGAGACTCTCTATGAGTTCCCGGTCCAGGAGGTCAATGTCAAATTGCCCCTCTGGGTGGAGGAATTGGATGACACCCACTGGCTGCGCTCAGAATTTGAGCAGGTGATTAAAGATGCTGTAGCTGTTGTCAACAGGCTGCGGGATATTGATCAAGCTGTGGAGATAATCCGAGAAAGTCAGTTTGTGGCTGCCTCAGTTTTAAAAGAAATGAACCTGGGGACCGGTATCGCCGAGATTGAGGTGCAGTCACATAATGAGCTGTATTACAAGATACTGGAGGAAGTGAGCGGTCTTACTGTAACAGGTGAGCACGATATTCTGCGCCTACTGCGGGATCTCAGCAAAGCACAGTCATCCTGGGAAAAAATTGCTCCAGCACTGGATGAGGTACAGGAGTTGGGGTATGGTGTTGTGGCACCAAGTCTGGATGAGATGATTTTGGAGGAGCCGGAACTGATCCGCCAAGGTAATCGCTTTGGTGTTAAATTAAAAGCAAGTGCTCCTTCACTGCATATTATCAGAGCTGATATTACCACAGAGATCACCCCGATCATCGGCACAGAAAAGCAGTGTGAGGAATTGGTTCGCTATATGCTGGAGGAGTTTGAGGATGATCCAATCAAAATCTGGAATAAAGATATTTTTGGTAAATCACTGCATGATTTAGTTAGGGAAGGCATTCAGAACAAACTCCATCGGATGCCTGACAATGCTCAGGAAAAACTGCAGGAGACAGTACAACGGATTGTAAACGAAGGGAGTGGCGGTTTAATCTGTATCATCATCTAGTTCATTAAACGGTCAGCTGACCGTTTTTATTTTTTAGAAATAACACTGGCCTGGCATCTGTCTATTTTTTTGGTGGAAGCAGAAGTTAATATTTGCAGAAGCGAAAGTTTCCGTTATTATATTAAAGTAAGCTAAAATAATAGGAGGATTTTTATGAACGGTGCTTCTATCGGTGTTGGACTGCTGGGCCTTGGTACCATAGGTTCAGGTGTTGTGAAACTTCTCCGGGAAAATAATGCTCAGATTGAGCAGCGTTTGGGGAGAAGGGTCAAGATCAAAAAAGTATTGGAGCGAGATCCGGAGAAGCTTGCTATCCTGGAGTTACCATCCGAGATGCTGGCAGGGAGTTTTGATGAAATATTGGATGACCCAGCAATTCAGATCATCATCGAACTGCTGGGAGGTATAGAACCCAGTCGAACCTATATCAAAGAGGCTCTGCTAAAGGGTAAACATGTGGTTACAGCTAATAAAGATGTAATAGCTGCTCACGGGAAAGAACTTTTTGAGGCCGCAACAGAGGGAAAAGCTGATCTTTATTTTGAGGCCAGCGTAGGTGGGGGAATACCTGTGCTCCATGCCTTGAAAGAGAATTTGACAGCGAACAAAATACAGGAAGTAATCGGGATTGTTAACGGTACTACCAATTATATACTCACCCGGATGCATGATGAGCATGTTGAATTTGAGCAAGTATTACAGGAGGCTCAGAGGGCGGGATATGCTGAGTCTGATCCTACCTCAGATATTGAAGGATATGATGCTGCCAGAAAAATAGCTATTCTGGCTTCTATCGCGTTCAATACCCGGGTGACGCCTGATGATGTTTTTGTGGAGGGGATTACCAGGATCACCCCTGAGGATATTAATTATGCCCGGGAATTAGGGTATGTGATTAAGCTGCTGGCTATTGCCAAAGATTTCAATGATGAGATTGAGGTGCGGGTTCACCCAGCTTTCCTACCGGCAGAACACCCTTTATCTGCTGTTCAGGGTGTTTTTAATGCTGTCTATATTTATGGAAACGCGGTGGGTGAAACCATGTTCTATGGTCAGGGCGCAGGCCAGATGCCCACAGCCAGCGCTGTTGTGGGGGATTTGATGGAAATTGTCCGCAATCTGGAAACCAACAGTACAGGCAGGTTTCCCTGTACCTGTTATTTAGAAAAAAAGATATTGCCTATAGGTCAGATTCAGACCAAATATTATTTGCGCCTGATTGTTAAGGACAAGCCCGGAGTTTTAGCCAGTATAGCCGGGGTAATGGGCAATCACCAGGTGGGAATTGCATCAGTTATTCAAAAGAGAACTCTGGTAGTAAATGAGGAGAGAATGGCAGAGATCGTTCTGATCACCCATGAAGTTCTGGAACAGGATATTCAGGATGCCTTAGCTGTACTCAGAGGACTATCTATTGTAGGTTCAATTGAAAATGTGATTCGCGTTGAGGAAGGAGCAAAATCATGAAGTGGCAAGGCCTGATATCTGCCTATCGTTCATTTTTACCAGTGTCTGATAAAACACCGGTGATCACACTTTATGAGGGTCAGACTATTTTACTGCCTGCACCCTCCCTTTCAGAAGAGCTTAATATAGAGCTCTATTTGAAATTCGAGGGTCAGAATCCCACCGGTTCTTTTAAGGACCGGGGTATGACCGTCGCTGTCAGCAAAGCTGTGGAGAATGGGAGCAAAGCGGTTATCTGCGCTTCCACAGGAAACACATCAGCTTCTGCCGCAGCCTATGCCGCCAGGGCAGGGATTAGATGTGTTGTTCTCGTACCGGATGGGTATGTTGCTTTGGGTAAGCTTGCCCAGGCCTTGATCTATGGTGCAGAGGTTGTTGCCATTAAAGGGAATTTTGATGCTGCTCTGCAGCTGGTACGCAAGATCTCACAGGAATATCCCATCACTTTGGTTAACTCACTTAACCCTCACCGAATCGCGGGACAAAAAACAGCTGCCTTTGAGATCTGCGATCAGTTAGGAACAGCTCCTGACTATCTGGCCCTTCCTGTTGGCAACGCCGGCAATATTACCGCTTACTGGAAGGGGTTTAAGGAATATAAGGCTGCCGGCCGCATCGATCACACACCAAGGATGCTGGGCTTCCAGGCTGCCGGGGCTGCTCCTATTGTGCGGGGTGAGGTTGTGCCTGAACCGCAGACCGTGGCCACAGCTATCAGGATCGGCAACCCGGCCAGCTGGGAAAAAGCTGTTAGTGCTCTGGAGGAATCAGAGGGTAATATCGATGTGGTAACAGATGAAGAGATCCTGTCAGCTTACCAAAAGGTAGCCCGCAGTGAGGGGCTTTTTGTGGAACCGGCTTCAGCTGCTTCAATAGCAGGAGTGATAAAATTGGCAGAGGATAAGTTTTTCCCTCCGGCTGCTAAGGTGGTCTGCATCATGACCGGACATGGTTTAAAGGATCCGGATACAACACTGAAAACCTGCAAACTGCAGCCCAGGGTTGTTTCTGCGCAGGAATCTGCTGTACTAGCAATTTTAAAAGAGCTGAATGTTTTATAAGGATTGGTGATATTAATGGCTAAGATCACAGTTAAAGTTCCTGCCTCAACAGCCAATTTGGGTCCAGGGTTTGATGTTTTAGGAATGGCTCTGAACCTCTATAATACAGTGACCTTAGAAGAGTGTGACCAGAAGGGTTGGATGATTGATGTAAAGGGGGAGGGAGATAATCTTATCCCTCGGGACAGCAGCAATCTTATTGCCAGGACAATTCTTTATCTGCTTGATAAAACAGATTATCAAATGAAAGGCTTTAAGCTTTGCCTGGACAATAAGATTCCCTTTCAAAGCGGCTTGGGGAGCAGTGCAGGGGCAATCGTCGGTGGTTTGGTGGCAGCCAATGCATTGGTGGGACAACCTTTTTCTCCTGATGAACTGCTGCAAATGGCGGTGGAAATAGAGGGACATCCTGATAATGTAGCTGCTGCACTTTTCGGTGGGGTGGTTATTGTAGCACAGAATGATAATTCCTTAATCTATTCCCGCTTTGTTCCGCAAAGGGGTCTGAAAATAACCGCGGTAATTCCCGATTTCTGCATTTCCACCCAGCAAGCCCGCAGTGTACTGCCGAAAAAAGTGCCTTTGAGTGACGCTGTTTATAATATGGGACACCTGGCTTTGCTGATCACAGCTTTAAGGGATGGGGATTGGGAGCTGCTGGGTGCTGCATTGCATGATCGCCTCCATCAGCCCTACCGTTGTCCCCTTGTGCCTGGCTTGGTTGACATCATGAATGTTGCTCGGGAGGCAGGGGCTTATGGGGTTTTTTTAAGCGGAGCCGGGCCTACTGTGATTGCTTTTACTCCACCTAGATGTGATATCGGGGAAGTATTGGCTGATTGTTTTCAATCTCAAGGAATTACAGCACGGGTATTGCAGCTGGAACCATCAATAACGGGGGCCAGTATAGTATTAGAGGAATAGTGATTACACAAGTTGGGGAGGTTTAAGCTTGGGAATCAGAGTACAAAAATTCGGAGGCAGTTCCATCGCTAACATTACAATGATCAATAATGTTGCCCGGCGAATTGTCAAGGCAAAAGAAGAGGGCGACCAGGTTGTTGTCGTTTTATCTGCTATGGGGGATACAACAGATGAACTGTTGGAAAAGGTGCAAGGAATTACATCACATCCTCCGGAACGAGAAATCGATATGCTGCTGTCCACAGGAGAACAGGTATCAATAGCTCTGATGGCCATGGCTATCACTGAACTTGGTTATCCTGCTGTTTCCATGACCGGTTATCAAGCAGGTATCCAAACAGATAATGCTTATACAAGAGCGCGTATTCTGAATATTGAACCGGAGCGCATATCTGGGGAACTGGAGCAGGATAAGATTGTGATTGTCGCTGGATTTCAAGGAATGAACAGGTATAATGATATTACCACCCTGGGGCGGGGAGGTTCTGATACCACCGCTGTCGCCTTGGCAGCAGCCTTGAAAGCTGATATCTGTGAGATATACACCGATGTTGATGGTGTTTATACTGCTGATCCCCGGATCGAACCCAGGGCAAAAAAGCTGGATTTTATTTCTTATGATGAGATGCTGGAATTGGCCAGTTTAGGCGCTCTTGTACTGCAGCCGCGAGCAGTGGAATTTGCTAAAAACTACTCAGTTCCATTAATTATCAGGTCAAGCTTTAGTAATAATGCAGGAACACTTGTTGGGGAGGTTGAATCAGTGGAAAATTGTCGCCCTGTTAGTGGGGTCGCACATGATTTAAATGTGGCGAAAATTGGAATATTCGATGTGCCTGATCGGCCGGGAATTGCCAAAAAGATATTTAGTGCTCTTGCACAGGAACAGATCAATGTGGACATGATTATCCAGGGATGGGTGCGGGATGGACGTAATGACATCGTTTTCACTACAGCCCGGGGAGATTTAAAAAAGGCGATACCGGTTGTGGAGAAAACCATTGAGGAAATCGGAGCATCGGGTTTTGTTTATAATGATCGGGTTGCCAAAATATCTATTGTCGGCGCAGGAATGATTACCAATCCCGGTGTTGCAGCCGATATGTTCAAAGCGCTGGCCAATGAGGGGATAAACATAGAAATGATCAGCACATCTGAGATCAAGGTATCCTGTATAATTGCTGAGGAACATGCTTTGAAAGCAGTTAATGCCTTGCATGAAGAGTTTATTAAATAAATTTGCCACAGGATGTTGGTTATTATGTTGTATGCTCTACTGGGATTTCACCTGTGCTGGCTTGACATTGAGCTAGAGAGAGGCTACAATAAAGAGGCTACAATAATAAAGTACTCAACGTCAGGGTGTAGCTCAGTTTGGTAGAGCGCTAGCTTGGGGTGCTAGAGGCCGCGGGTTCAAGTCCCGCCACTCTGACCATCTTCTTGGGTGGGGAGAAACTCCCCATTTTTATTTTTCTGGAGGTATTATTCCTGACAGAGAAGATACTTCATGTTGTTCGACCTGCCCAGGGAGGTATGCTCAAACATCTAGAAACACTTTTTCAGGGGATGGGAAAGGAATACCATCTCTATCTTGCTGCTCCCCCATCTTATGATTCATATCTGCTCAGAGCTGCTGCTCAGAAGAGATACCTGCTGCCTCTTGATGAAAGTCTACATCCCTTAGAAAATTGGCGGATTGCTTGTTCCCTTGCACAGTTTATCAGCCAGGAGAAGATCGATCTGGTTCATACCCATGGGATCAGAGCGGGTATAGTAGGACAGGCTGCGGCCCTGATGGCGGGACGCGGGAAAGTGGTGGCGACCATGCATAATATGATCAATTACGGGATGATGCCTTTTTCCAAAGTTTTTCAGACCATGCATGGGATATTGATGAGAAGGACCGTTCATACGCTGATCACCGTATCTGAGGCCATCAAAAAAGAAGTTATAAAATACCGGCTTTTTCCTCCGGAAATGGTAACAGTAATCTATAATGGTGTTGATGTTAATCTATTTTCTAAACAGAGTTGTTTAGACCGGAAAATATCTTTTAATGGCCCTGTTATCGGCACAGTGGCCCGTTTAGAGCCAGCAAAAGGTATTAAATATTTACTTGATGCAGCAGCAATTATTGACAAAGAGTACCCTTGGGTTTATTTTGTAATAGTGGGGGATGGACCGCAGAGGAACTTTTTACAGCAGTATGCTGCTAGATTAGGGATTGATAAAAAAGTATTCTTTCTGGGTTTCAGGGATGATGTTCCTAACATCCTGCCCCTCTTCGATATTGCGGTAATCCCATCAGTACAGGAGGGCCTTTCCATTTTTTGTTTAGAAGCTTTGGCTGCAGGATGTCCTGTGGTTGCCAGTGATGTGGGTGGTCTGACCGAGATTATTATTCCCTGTAAAAACGGCCTGCTGGTACCACCAAAAGATCCTAGGGCTTTAGCTGATGCACTAGTTGCACTGTTGAAAAACAGGATATTGGCTGCGGCTTTGGGCCGTCAGGGCAGGAAAATGGTAGAACAAAAATTTACATATGAAAAAATGCTGGAAAGGACTATGAAAATCTATGCACAGCTTTTACAGCCTGAGTAAAGGAAAAATAAAAACTGCGGTGTTGCTGCTGGTTATTTTTTTGTTTTGTTCGCTAGTGCCTGCAGAAGTTCAGGCTGGGGCTGACAGTGATCAAAAGCGCCGCCAGGTTATTGTTGTCATTTGCGATTATCTGACGATTGATGATCTAAATCGAGCCGAATTATCAAACATCCATGATTTTTTCGGAAAAGGGAGCATTGCTTTGCTCAATACCAATACAGCGGGTGGGCGTAATAGGCATAATATAGCGGCAACCATCAGCGCTGGACAGGTGGCCTTGAGTCCCACTGCTGAGCCCTTTGTTTTTGGCCATCGGGAAACCATCAAGGGGGAGGACCCTATGGTGCTATTTACTGCCCGCACAGGAGTCGTTCCTGAGAAGGGCAACCTCATCGTTTTGGATATACCTTCTATTCGCCTGGCAAATAAGAGTGGTGAAGGTGGGGCAGAGCCTGGGGCTTTAGCAGATGCACTGCAAAAAAAAGGCCTGAAAACAGCGGCTATCGGCAACTCCGATACCCCTTCTGAGTTTATCACCAATAGATCCATGGCTATGATAGCTATGGATAGCAAGGGAATTATTGATAAAGGAAATGTTTCTGAAGAGGTTCTTTATTATGACCCTGATGACCCTATCGGCTATCGTACAGACTACTCCAAGCTTGAAGAGATCTTTTTAGAACTGCAGCAGCAAACAGATATGGTGGTTATCGATCCTGGTGATCTGGTACGCCTTGAGAAAAAAAGAGAACAGTTTTCCGAAAAAGTATATGAACGGGAAAGAGAAAATATACTGCGTGAATATGATGATTTTTTTGGTTTTTTAATGGAGAATGCAGACTTATCCAGCAGCATTATAATTGCAGTTACAACAACACCTGCTGATGGTAATTTTACAAACAACAGATTTTTCGGATTGATCGGTGCCTGGGGGGATGGTATGGAAGAGGGATTATTGACATCTCCCACCACCAGACAGACAGGTATTATCACTTTAACAGATATTGCACCGAGTATTGCCTCGTACTTGCAGGCACCGTTTTTTTCAACAAACGGTAGAGCCTGGCAAGTTGTACCAGAAGAAAATAATTTGAGTGTGATGCATAATATCCAGGAACGAACTGTTTTTACTTCTTTTCTCCGTCCTATAATGGTAAAAGGTTATGTTTTCATTCATTTGCTGGTCATCGCCGGTATTTTGTTTTTTATGTTTTTTGATCCGGAAAAGGCACGGTATCTGATATCATTACCATTGGCTCTCTTAGCTGTGCCCTTGACCTGGCTGCTGCTCAGTTTATTCCCGATCACCGATATATGGTTGTATTCGGTTCTTTTTGTAGTTGTTGCAATTGCTCTGGTTCTGTTTAGTCTTTTGCTGGCTCGCAACCGAAATATCGACCCGTTGATTATTTTATGTATGGCAACGGTTTTTGGCATTCTGTTGGACACAGTCACAGGAGGGTATCTGCAAAAATATGCTGTATTGAGTTATGACCCTATGGGTGGTGCTCGTTATTATGGAATCGGCAATGAGTATATGGGGGTTCTTCTGGGAGCCTCCATCGTCGGTATATCATTATTTGTTCAGCGATTACAGAACCGTACCACTTTTCAATATTTGCTTACCGGCATTATATTCATTTCCGTGCTGGCAGTTTTAGGTTCTCCCCGGTGGGGAAGTAATTTTGGCGGTTTTACAGCCAGCCTTATTGCTTTTATTTTCACTTTTCTCCGTTTGTTGCGCATACGCATGAGTCCGCGCAATATTCTCATTGCAATCGGTGTTGTCGGGGTATTATGTGTGGGTGTTTTTATACTCGACTATCTGAGGCCAGCTGAACTTCGTTCTCATTTTGGCCAGTTTGCAGCATCAATACATAAATCAGGGTTTTCAGCCATCAAAGAGGTAGTTGTCAGAAAAATATCCATGAACTACAAACTGATCAGATCCACTGTTTGGACCAGGGTGCTGTTGAGCAGCCTGCTGGCTTTGGGTATTCTTTTTTATCGCCCGGTAGGGATTTTTAGGTGTCTGCTGACCAAGAATCCGGCAATAGCGGCAGGTTTTTCTGGAAGTGTATTGGGTGCATTTATGGCTCTGATTTTTAATGACTCAGGGATTGTGGCGGCAGCTACAGCTATTATATTCCCTTCAGCGACATTATTTTACCTGGTACTCAAAGAACAGGCCATGTCACCATGTAACCTGGATTCGTAATATTAAAAATTAATTGACAAATGAAGGAGAGATGCTAAAATTTAATAGGATTATCGATAGAAACTGTTAAATTTGGTTTTATCGATATTATGTACATTTTTTGCTCATATCATCTTATTTTGTAAGGGAGGTCGAGAAATGGCCGTAGTTAACTCTTTGGGGCGCCATATTTTAGCTGAATTTTATGGATGCAGTTTCGATATCTTGAACGATCTGGAAGTGGTAAAAAAGCATATGATTGATGCAGCTTTGTTTGCAGGAGCAGAAGTACGGGAAAGTGTGTTCCATAAGTTCAGCCCTCAAGGGGTGAGTGGAGTAGTTGTTATTTCCGAGTCCCATCTGGCAATTCATACATGGCCCGAATTGGGTTATGCCGCGGTTGATGTTTTTACATGCGGGGAAAGGGTTGATCCATGGGATGCCTGCAGATACCTATCTGAAAAATTGCAAGCAGAACAGATTACAGCATCGGAGATGCGGCGGGGTATTATGAACGCAGGTTTTAGCCAGAGGGCGGCTGTCAACCAATAGGAGGGAGATATTTATTTTAATAGCTTATTTAATAAGCAAGGGATAAGAAATAAGCCTTACAGGGAAGTGTGAGGCTTATTCTTTTATGTCCTGATTGCTCTATAAAAGCTGAACAAGGTGTAAGAAACTTAATTTTCTCTCTGAGAGTTTATATATATGAGGATTTTAGAGTAATGGGGAAAAAATCTTTTGTACTTAAGGAGGAATTATTAAGAAAAAGGAGAATACAGATTATGAGAGATTATGCTTTTTTAAGAGGGGGTCGCGATGGGCGAGGTAAACTTGTCTCAGGTAATGGATCGAAATCGGTCGTTTGTTGACAGGGTAATTGAGGAGAGCGGCCAGGATATTCGCCAGTGCTATCAGTGTGCTAAGTGTTCAGGCGGATGCCCGGGCAGCAGTGCAATGGATTACCCGCCGAACCAGATTATCAGAATGCTGATGTTGGGTATGAAGGAAGAGGTGTTAAACTCCCATACTATTTGGGTTTGTATGGGATGCAACACCTGCACAACACGCTGCATAAGAGATATACAAGTAGCAGCCGTTATGGATACCCTGCGTCAAGAAGCGGTCAGAGCGGGATATGTTGACAAAGCGAAACTTGTTCTCAGCTTTAATGATTCATTTTTATGGACTGTCCGCACTTTTGGTCGGCTTTTTGAACCTGGCATGGCAATGATTAACAACATGAAGACGGGTAATTTTATGAAGGATATGCAGTTTGGTCTTCCACTTATGTTGAAAGGGAAGGCGTCAATGTTTCCCCACCGGATCAAAGGACGCAGAGAGATGAAAAAAATATTTGAGAAAGTTCAGGGGGGAAAATAATGACGAAATATGCTTTTTATCCGGGTTGTTCACTTGAAACAGGTGGAATTGAGTACGGGATGTCCAGCCATGCTGTTGCAAAAGCTCTTGGTATTGAATTATTAGAGGTGCCAGATTGGAACTGTTGTGGTGCATCATCTGCTCATATGACTGACCATCTATTATCTTTGGCTCTCCCAGCACGAATACTGGCATTAGCTGAAACATTGCCTGTAACAGAAATCGTCGCTCCCTGTGCAGCCTGTCATGCAAGATTTGCCGCTGTTGAATATGAATTGGGTCGAGATGAAGAACTGAAACAGAAGGTAAACTCCTTGCTGGAGCGGCCCTATACAGGAAAGGTGAAACTCAGATATTATCTCGATATATTTTCTAATCCAGAAACCTTATCAGAGATCGAAAAGAAAGTTAAGAAAAGTCTTAAAGGTCTGAAAGTGGCCTGTTATTATGGTTGTCTTTTTGTTAAACCGCCAAAAATTGTGAATTTTGTTGATGATCCTGAAGATCCTCAATCAATGGACAACATTATCAGGGCTCTCGGTGCAGAACCTGTTCAGTGGCCTTATAAGACTGAGTGTTGTGGTGCTTCTCTGGGTGTTACCCTTGAGGACCACTGCACTAAATTATGCAACGACATTTTGGGATTTGCCAGGGATTCTGGAGCAGACTGTATTGTTGCTGCCTGTCCGCTCTGCCAGGCTAACCTTGATATGCGTCAGGTGACAGTGGAGAAGAAATATGGTGTTAGTTACAGAATGCCTATACCCTTCTTTACACAATTAATCGGATTGGCTTTAGGGTTAGATCCAAAGACTTTGGGATTCCCGAAACTGTTTGTAGATCCTGTAGGTATGCTTAAAAAAGTGGGAGTGGCTTAATAAACTGTGAAATCTGATCACTACACTTTAGATAATGATTCTTTGCATGAGAGGGGTTCTTGTCCTGAAAAGAACCCCTTATTAATAGGGGAAAATATATGGAAGCCGGTAGCAGGGGATCTCCGGTTTGTTATGGGGTGCTTGGAAGAAGCGCTGCGCCCTGCAGGCAGACTATTGTTAAAACAGCTGCATAGACCTGCTGATCATGAGTACATGATCCCACCGGGACTGGTAATCTTCAGTGGACATCTATTTTCCCGGGAGATCAAACATTATTCTCCTGCTGTTTACATGGCCTTGGTTTATTTGGGAACTATGTTTCACAACAGAGCGAGTTTAAAAGATAAAAATCAGCAGCTGTATATACTTACCGGTGATTTTTTGTTCAGTCATCTTCTTCAACTGGTCAACAATTCTCAACACCTTTTTTTATTGGAAAGGTTTGCTGATCTTATCACAACAATGAATGAAGGCTTTTCGATTATGGAAGAACTCCGCATGAAAGGGGATAGTCCCGACAGGGAGGAGTTAATTGAAATTATGCGTAAGCAGTACGGGGTGTTTTATGGAGAGTGCTGTGCTCTTGGTGGGCTTTTTACAGGATGTACAGAAAAAGAGCAGTTGCTGCTTATGGAGTTCGGCACATCTTTGGGAATTGCTTATGGGGTTAAAAAGACAGATATATCTTTCCAGCCGCACCAGATTATGAAAAAGGGTTTGCTGGCGTTGTCCCAATTGCCTGTATCAGAGGCAAGGAGTGAATTGGAGAATTTCGCCAGGGGTATCTTAGAACTATCAGATCCATGATATAAAAGTGGATTAATGTTGTGGGGTGATCAATAAATGGCATTTAAAGACCTGCATGAATTTGTTGCAGTATTGGAAAATAAAGGTTTGTTGCATCGTGTTACAACATTGGTGGATCCAGTATTGGAAATAACAGAGATTACCGACCGGATCAGCAAAAAAGGGGGACCAGCACTGCTTTTTGAAAGGGTAAAGGGATCACCTTATCCGGTGCTGATCAATGCCTTTGGAAGTTTTGAAAGGATGTCCCTGGCTTTGGGGGTGCAGCAGCTTGATGAAATAGGGGCAAGAATCTCAAAAATGCTTGAGCTTCAGGATTTGACTGGTAGTTTATTGGACAAGATGAAGTTTCTACCCCGATTAGCTGAAATGGGATCCTGGGTGCCTAGAATGGTCCGGAAAGCACCCTGTCAGGAAGTGATTCTCCGTGATGAAGATGCCACATTGAATATTTTCCCTATACTCAAATGCTGGCCGGGAGATGGGGGGCGTTATATCACCCTGCCATTAGTTTTTACAAAGGATCCGGAAACAGGTGGGCGCAATCTGGGAATGTACCGCCTTCAGGTTTTTGATGGCAAAACCACTGGAATGCACTGGCATGTACATAAAAATGGAGCAGAAAACTATCGCAGACATCAAAAGATAGGTCAAAGGATGGAGGTTGCAGTGGCACTCGGAGGAGATCCGGCTACGATTTATGCTGCTACAGCTCCTCTCCCCCATGGTATAGATGAGATGCTGTTTGCCGGTTTTCTCCGCAGTGAGCCGGTGGAAATGGTCAAATGTGTTACAGTGGATTTGGAAGTTCCGGCCCAGGCTGATATTATCCTGGAAGGATATGTGGATCTTGATGAACAAAGGGTGGAGGGACCCTTTGGGGATCACACAGGGTATTATTCCCTTGCTGATTATTTTCCTGTTTTTCATATCCGATGCATCACCCATCGGAAGGATGCCATTTACCCTGCTACTATAGTTGGTAAGCCGCCTATGGAGGATTGTTATCTTGCTAAAGCTACCGAAAGGATCTTTCTGCCATTATTAAAGATGTTTATACCGGAAATTGTGGATATTAATCTTCCTCTGGAGGGTGTGTTTCACAATTGTGCAGTGGTATCCATAAAGAAAAGCTATCCAGGGCAGGCTAAGAAGGTGATGTGTGCAATTTGGGGCATGGGCCAAATGATGTTTACCAAGATGATCATTGTTGTGGATGAACATGTCAATGTTCAGGATATATCAGAGGTTTGGTGGAGGGTTTATAACAACACTGATCCTAAAAGAGATTTTATGATGGTAGATGGACCGTTGGAGGTTTTGGATCACTCATCCCCACTGCCTACTTATGGCTCTAAAGTAGGGATAGATGCTACTAAAAAGTGGCCCGGGGAAGGACATAACAGGGATTGGCCGGAGGAAATTGAAATGACCCAGGAGATCAAGAAATTGGTTACTTCCAGATGGCAGGAATACGGTTTTGGTCAGGAGGATGAGTAGATGGCACCCTGGGTTGTAGCTATTACAGGAGCCTCAGGGGTAATTTACGGGATCAAAGTAATAAAGGCTTTATACTCTGCAGGGGAAAGGATCTGTCTTGTAATATCAGATCCTGGCAAAAGAGTGCTGAAAGAGGAACTGGGGTTGTTCGTTACAGGTGATCAGCAGGAAATAACTCTGCAGATTAATAACTATCTCGGTTTACCCCCTGATGAGACTGCACTCTCTTATTATGAATGGACCGATATCGGGTGTTGCCTGGCAAGCGGTTCCTTTAACACAAAAGGAATGATTGTTGTGCCCTGCACAATGGCAACTCTGGCAGGTATTGCCGGAGGAATGTCCCGTAACCTGATTGAGCGTGCTGCCGATGTAACCCTCAAAGAAAGGAGACCACTGGTTCTTGTGCCCAGGGAGACTCCGTTAAATGCAATTCACCTTAAGAACATGCTGGAGCTTGCACAGCTTGGGGTACACATCGTTCCGCCGGTACCAGCCTTTTATTTTGGTCCAAAAGATATAGATGACCTGCTGGATTTCTTTGTGACCAGGCTTATGAGTTTAATCGGTATCAGATATTAATAATAAAAGGAAAATATTATTTTCATAAATAGAAA
>LFTQ01000081.1:29905-31044 GCA_001513545.1 Clostridia bacterium DTU068
TATCAGCAGTTATTTGAGGAAATACAATATGATTTAAACTATGTAGAGTCAGAGCTCCACAAATACACCAGATCCTCGGTTAAACTATTGACTAAATCATCAAAATGGCTGGTGGAGGCCGGTGGTAAAAGGCTGCGCCCTGCTTTTGTGCTGTTGTCCGGAAAGCTATTCAAATATGATTTGGAGCGTATCGGCCAACTGGCGGCAGCAATTGAGCTTATACACATGGCTACACTGGTACATGATGATGTTATCGATAATGCTGCAACCCGTCGGGGAGTCCCTACAGTAAGTGCAGAGTGGGGAGACTCATTAGCGATGCAGACAGGGGATTATATCTTTGGTCAGGCGCTTAAAATTCTTGCCCGCTATGGTACTCCGGAGATTATCAGCTTTCTTGCATCAGTAAGCCTGGAAATGTGTGAGGGGGAAATTGAACAGATCAATAGCATAGGAAGAACAGATTTGAATTTGCGGACTTATTTGCGCAGAATACAGCGAAAAACAGCGTATTTGATATCCGCATGTTGTTTTATCGGTGCTGTGGCAAGTGAAGCACCACCTCATCTTGCCTGTCATTTGAAAAAATACGGTTATTATCTGGGAATGGCTTATCAAATAAGCGATGATCTCCTAGATTTCATTGGCTCTGAGCAGGTTTGTGGTAAACCGGTTGGAAGTGACATGAGACAGGGGATCATAACCATTCCAGTTGTATATGCCCTCAGTAACCAGCACATAGGTCAGCGGCTGTTGAATCTGCTGGAAAAGGAGACCAAAGATGAATCTGATTGGGATGAGGCTTTTTCTTTAATTGAGGATACCGGGGCTCTAAAAACCACTCAGAATTTATGTAACAAATATCTCCAGAAGGCAAAAAAGGAATTAGTACATTTACCTGACCAACCACCACGTTCAATTTTTGATGGAATTGCAGATTTTATTGGAAATCGAGACTTCTAATAACACCTTCAGGAGGATATTATGGCTAAAAAAGATACTGCAGATAATCAGCAAACAATGACCATATTGCATCACTTAGAGGAACTGAGAAAAGTTATTATTGTTTCAGTAGTGGCTGTTTTAGTTGCCGGCATTATTTCATTTGTCTTCATAGAACAAATTTTGGCTGTGATCAC
>LFTQ01000126.1:0-723 GCA_001513545.1 Clostridia bacterium DTU068
GATGCAATGATCGTCATCCCTCCGGTGATCGTTGTTATCCTTGTGGCAGCATACCTGCGCCCTAATATTTTGTTGATGATCCTGCTGCTGGCTGCTTTTCTCTGGCCCGGGGGAGCCCGAGTTATCAGAGCTCAGACCCTTTCGTTAAAAGAAAGGATGCATGTGTCCGCAGCCCGCACCTTTGGAGCAGGCTGGCCCCATCTGCTAGTTCACCACATCATTCCTGATTTGGGTCCGGTGCTCGTAGCAGCAATGATACGTGATGCCCGCAGAGCGATCTTCATGGAGGCAGGGCTTTCTTTTTTAGGGATCTCTGATCCCACTGTGATCAGTTGGGGAAAAATGATGCAGCATGCTCTGCGTTTTTCATATCTCGATGTTTGGAAATGGTGGCTCTTGCCCCCGGGTTTTGCCCTGTCCCTTTTGATCAGCACACTTGCTTTTCTGGGGTTTTCCCTTGAAAAGGTATTAAATCCTCGTCTGCGTAAAGGAGTAGGCCATGCTGGACATTAAGAATCTGAAAGTATCTTATAATGGACTGAATATACTCAAGGGGATCGATTTATCATTAAATAAAGGAGACTCCCTTGCAGTTATAGGTGAAACAGGTGCAGGTAAAACCACCCTCGCCTTGAGCCTTATGGGCCTTATCGAAGGGCATTGCACCGGTGAAATACTTTACCAGGGGAGAAATCTCCTCACACTGTCTGAGGAGGAACTGCG
>LFTQ01000126.1:855-1424 GCA_001513545.1 Clostridia bacterium DTU068
CACACCGGGCGGTTGCTCGCTCAAGTTGGCCTTGATCAAAGGCGGGCTGACTCCTATCCCCATCAGCTGAGCGGAGGGGAAAAGCAAAAGGCCCTGATCTGCATCGCCCTGGCCAATGATCCCGATGTCCTGATCCTTGATGAGCCCACTGCTGCCCTTGATGCTCTGACAAAATTAGAAATCGTCACATTGCTTAAAGAAGCAGCCCATGACAGGATTACCCTGGTGATCACCCATGACATAGATACTGCAGCCAAACTGTCAGAAAAAGTTGCTGTGATGTACGCCGGCAGGATCCTTGAGCTGGGTCCGGCAAAAGAACTGCTGGAAAACCCTATGCACCCATACACCAGAGGGCTTTTGCGCTCTTATCCCAATATGACCACAACCAAGGACCTGCAGGGAATTCCCGGCAAAATGTCTCATAAAGTGGAGGGCTGCCCTTTCCATAGCAGGTGTACACAAAGAATAGAGATCTGTGAGCAGCAGGTGCCTGAACTTCAGGAGAAGGGCAGCAGATGCCTGGCCTGCCACAGGGGTGGTATCATCCCACTGCTTGAGGTAAGGAA
>LFTQ01000200.1 GCA_001513545.1 Clostridia bacterium DTU068
AAGAGGGGGATGAAAGAACGATGAGTCAGATAAGTCGCCGCGACTTTCTGAAGGTGTGTGCAGGTTCGGTGGCTGCTGTCAGCTTGAGTCAGCTTCTGTTTCCTGAACTGGCGAAAGCTGCACCTGCCTCAGGGAAGCCTCCTGTAATCTGGCTGCAGGGGGCGAGCTGTACCGGATGCTCTATCTCTCTTTTGAACTCGGGTCAGCCGGGAATGAAAGAGATCCTTACTGAAATCATTGACTTAAAATTTCACCCCAATGTATCTGCTGCAGCAGGTGAACTCGCCATGAAGGTGATCGATGAAACAAAAGAAGCAGGGAAGTTTTATCTTGTTGTTGAAGGGGCTGTTCCCACCAAAGATGGGGGGATCTACTGCACAGTTGGTGAACGTAATAATCAGCATGTGATTTTCCAGGACAGGGTAAAAGAGTTGGGTGAAAAAGCAGAGGCAGTTATAGCTATCGGGACCTGTGCATCATATGGTGGTATAGCTGCTGCCAAGCCTAACCCCACAGGCTGTAAGGGGGTACA
>LFTQ01000049.1 GCA_001513545.1 Clostridia bacterium DTU068
ATTGTAAAGGAGTGTAACCTATCTCTTGAACCATTTTTGTTACCCATGTCCTGACTGAACACCGAACGACTAACCACCAACCACCAACGACTAACGACTAACCACTAACCACCAACCACTATTCCTTCCTGCTCCCAGGCTTTACTACCGGAATGCCCTCCCGGCACAATGGACAGTCATCAGGAGCATAGGTCTCTATATCAAGTTTGAGCAGTGGATGAAATGGCACACCGAAATCCAGCTCTCCTCTGTGGCGGTCTACCAGAGAGCCTACACCCACAACTACTCCACCATAGCCTTCTACCATGTTGATCACTTCTTTAGTGGAGCCTCCGGTTGTGACCACATCCTCCACCACTAAAACTCTCTCTCCCTTTTTGATCTCAAACCCACGGCGCAGGGTCATCTTTCCCTCTTCCCGCTCTGAGAAGATAGCCCTAACTCCCAGTGCTCGCCCTACCTCCTGGGCGAGAACTATACCCCCGATGGCAGGGCCCACAACCAAGTCCAGATCCAGATGGCTGAATTTATCAGCTATTTCCTTACCCAGTTCTGCAGCCAGATCTGGATACATCAAAACCCTGGCACACTGGACATAGCGGTTGCTGTGCAGCCCAGAGGTCAAACGAAAATGCCCCTCTAAGAGAGCTCCCCTCTCTTTAAAAAGCTCAACAAGTTCCTTTTCTGTCATTTTAATGCCTCCTCCATTTCTTCTACGATCTCTAAAGCTGCCTGACGGGGATCCTGTGCCTGTACTATAGGGCGCCCAACCACAATGTAATCCACACCGGCCTTCACAGCTTCAGCAGGGGTGCTGATCCTCTTCTGATCAGCTGCTACTGCTCCCGCAGGCCTGATCCCTGGGGTAACGATCAGGAAATTAGCACCGCAGTGCTGGCGTATTGCTGTGATCTCCTCAGGGGAGGCCACAACACCTGATAACCCGCACTCCTCTGCCTGTTCCGCCCAGAAGAGCACCTGCTCAAGGGGTGACCTGTTGATCCCCAGATCTCGCTGCAATTCCTCAGCACTGATGCTGGTCAGGACTGTGACAGCCAGTATTTTAGGATCGTTCTTACCTGTATACTCTTCCCTTACAGCCTCCACTACAGCCTTCATCATCTCCCTGCCGCCTGCAGCATGAACATTGAACATCTCAACACCCAAGCTGGCAGCGGCACGCCCTGCCTGGGCCACTGTTCGGGGTATATCATGAAATTTCAGGTCCAAAAAAACCTTTCCCCCCTTTTGCTGGATCTCTTCCACAAAAGAGGGACCGAAATTACAGAAGGGCTCCAAACCTATTTTAAACATACCGCAGCAGTCGTGAAGCAGAGCAACCAGTTCCAGTGCCTTTTCTCTTTCAGGAACATCAAGTGCCACAATCAATCTATCTTTTACCTGCATCTAAATCACTCCTACTATTATTCTTTCCAGGCTGCTCCCACAAGATCCTGCAGCTTTTCCACACAGTGGTCAGTACAGTACTGATCCAGTTCATCGATGATCTTCACAGCAGCCAGCGGATCGTGGAAAAAGGCGGATCCCACAGCTACAGCTGTAGCACCTGCCAGTATATATTCCAGGGCATCCCTGCCAGTTTGGATCCCTCCCATTCCGATGACAGGTATATCCACCAGCTGGGATACCTCCCAAACAGCCCTCACACCCACAGGCCTAATAGCAGGCCCAGACAGTCCACCAACACAATTACCCAAAAAGGGTTTTCTTTTGTCTACATCGATCACCATACCCACCAGTGTATTGATCAATGAGATGGCATCTGCCCCTGCTTCTGCCACAGCTTGGGCCAGTTCTCTGATATCGGTCACATTAGGAGTTAATTTGACAATAACCGGCAGATCGGTTGCCTGGACAACCCCCTTGACCACTTCAGCTGCCACCTCAGGCACAGTACCCAGTGCCATACCCCCGGTTTTTACATTGGGGCAGGAGATGTTCACCTCCAGTCCTGCAACCCCTGTACAGCTAAGGCGCTCAGCCAGATAAACAAATTCATCAGCTGTGTTGCCTGCGATATTGGCAATCACAGGCACCCCAAACTCCAGCATATCTGGGAGCAGTTCCCTGATAAAGACCTCAACACCGGGGTTCTGCAGCCCTACTGCATTGAGCAGACCGGCAGGGGTTTCACAAATTCTGGGCGGTTTATTCCCTGCCCTGGCTTCTTTGGTCAGTCCTTTGGTCACCAGTGCTCCCATACTGCTCACATCAAAAACAGTTTCATATTCAACACCTGACCCAAAGGTCCCTGAAGCAGACATCACCGGGTTTTTCATGCTGATCCCTGCCAAATTCACAGTGAGGTCACTCACCCAGGACCACCTCCTCAGCTGAAAAAACAGGGCCCTCCTTACAGACCCTGAGGTATGAGCCATCATGCCCCTGGCATACACACCCCACACAGGCCCCTACTCCACAGGCCATCCGCTCATCCAATGACAGCTCTGCAGCTATCCCCTTCTCCCTGCTCATTACCTGTACCCCTTTTAACACAGACAGGGGACCACAGGCAAACAGCTTAGCAAAGGATGAACTTTCCAACTCCCTGGCCACCAAGTCCAGTATAGTGCCCTGCACCCCACAGCTTCCATCTTCTGTAGCGATTTTTACTTCACCATACTCCATAAAAGCATCAAGCCGCAGGATCCCTGATTTACTGCGCGCTCCCATGAGGATTACCAATTCCCACCGGTGTGCTCTCAGCTCTGAGGCCAGGAAAAGCAGTGGAGCCACACCGACACCTGCGCCAATGATCATAGCTCTACCACCGCCATCACTGCAGCCAAAGCCCCGCCCCAGAGGCCCCAAAAGGGACAGCTTATCATTCTGACACCTCTTTGCTAACCATTCTGTCCCCTTCCCTCTGACCTGGTAGAGAAACAACACCTGCCCTTTCTTTCTGTCCACCTGATGGATCCCCAGAGGGCGGCGCAAAAATGGGTCATACCCTTCACTGCAGCCCAGCATAGCAAACTGGCCGGGGTAGGAATTCCTGGCCAGTTCCGGTGCCTCCAGCTTCAGCAGATAATAGTCAGGGGCCAGGGCAGCTTGTTCTATCACCCTGCAGCTAAACTCTTTTGGTCCTTTCATCTCTTCTACTCCTTTTTTGCTCCTATTGGGTATACTCATCCAGCGAAATAATCGCAGCCTCCTGGCCGCTTTTTGCAAAATCTATACAGTCGATCATTGCTCTAGCTGTATCCAAGGAAGTAAGACAGGGTATACCCCTTTCCACTGCTGCCCGCCGGATCTGGAAGCCATCTCTGACAGCTCCCCTTCCCCCGCTGTGGGTATTGATCACAAAACCCACCTTTCCGGAGTTGATCAAATCAACTACATGGGGGGAACCAGCTTCAATCTTATTGACCTCTTTTACTTCTATGCCATGTCCTTTTAAAAAGCGGGCTGTTCCCGGTGTGGCCACAAAACTCAGCCCCCTCTGCCGCAAACTCTGAATGATCTGCAGGGCCTCTTCCTTATCCCGGTCCGCAATGGTCACCAAAATCTCACCGGAAAGGGGTATTGAACTGCCTGATGCCAGAAGACCCTTATAGAGGGCTCGCGGCACAGAGTAATCCACACCCATCACTTCTCCTGTTGACTTCATCTCAGGGCTCAGGTAAATGTCCACCTGGCTGAGTTTACCGAAGGAGAAAACCGGTACTTTAACAGCAACCAGAGAATTAGGCTGTACCAGGCCGCTTTTGTATCCCATCTCCTTTAATGTCTTGCCAAGCATCACTCTGGTGCTCAAACTGACCATAGGGATGCCTGTAATCTTGCTCAAATAGGGAACAGTCCTGCTGGCTCTGGGATTCACCTCCAGGACAAAGATCTGTCCCTGATAGTAAACGAACTGGATATTGAGCAGCCCCTTTATCTGCAGGGCACGAGCCAATCTGGTTGTGTAATCAATCATCTTCTCCCGCACATCATTTTCGATCTGAGCGGGATAAACAGCAATACTATCCCCTGAATGAACACCTGCTCTTTCGATATGTTCCATAATACCAGGGATCAACACATCCTCACCATCACTGATGGCATCAACCTCCAATTCCTGACCCTGGTAATACTTATCTACAAGAATAGGGTGATTATGCGAAACCGAAACCGCAGATTCCACATAATCTGCCAGATCATATTCATTATATACAATTTCCATAGCCCGTCCACCTAAAACATAGGAAGGGCGTACCAAAACCGGAAAACCGATTTCCCGGGCGACTGCCAGGGCTTCTTGCAGAGATGTGGCTCCACGACCAGGAGGCACCGGTATCTTCAATTTATCGACCAGTTTTTCAAAACGCTCCCGGTCCTCGGCCTCATCTATCATATCCACAGAGGTGCCTAAAACCTTAACCCCAGCTGTGTGAAGAGGACCAGCCAGATTGATGGCTGTTTGCCCTCCGAACTGAACGATAACCCCTTCAGGCTTTTCCAATTCCACCACATGGAGCACATCCTCCAGGGTCAGGGGCTCAAAATAGAGCCGATCAGCGATATCAAAATCTGTGCTGACCGTCTCCGGATTATTATTGATGATCAATGCTTCAATCCCTTCAGTTTGCAAGGCTCTGACCGACTGCACAGAGCAGTAATCAAATTCGATTCCCTGACCGATCCTGATGGGCCCTGATCCGATGACCAGCACTTTCCGCCGGTCAGTTGGTACAGCCTCATTCTCCTCCTCATAGGTGGAATAATAATAAGGGATAGCAGCCTCATACTGAGCGGCACAGGTATCCACCTTCTTGTAAACAGGTACAATCCTGTATTGTTCGCGCAGTTTCTTGATCTGCTGCTCATTGATACCGGTCAGACTGCTGATCAAGTCATCGCTGAATCCTTTTCTTTTTGCCTGTCTCAGCAATTCAGGGCTTAGGGCTTGTGCAGCATTGACACCTGCCAGCTTCCTTTCCATACTGACTATTTCCTGTATACTCCTCAAAAAGAAAGGGTCGATCTTGGTAAGCTCAGCCATTTTGGCTACTGAGAAACCCCGCCTGAAACCCTCAGCGATCAGAAAAAGGCGCTCATCTGAGGCAACTTCCATCCTGTGCAGGAGCTTTTCCGTATCCCAGGATTCAAGCCCAGGGAAAGAGAGTCCCTTGGCAGTTATCTCCAGTGACCTGATAGCCTTCAGCAGTGCTCCGTTAAATGTGCGGTCAATGGCCATAACCTCTCCTGTGGCCTTCATCTGTGTGCCCAGAGTGCGATCTGCACCTTTGAATTTATCAAAGGGCCAGCGAGGAAATTTAACCACACAATAATCCAGGACCGGCTCGAAACAAGCGCTGGTGTTGCCGGTCACAACATTTTCGATCTCATCCAACCGCAAACCCAGGGCTATTTTGGTGGAAACTCTGGCAATGGGGTATCCTGTAGCCTTGGAAGCCAGTGCGCTGGACCTGCTGACCCTGGGGTTGACCTCAATAACATAATAATTAAAGCTGTTTGGGTCCAGTGCATACTGGATATTACAGCCACCCTCAACCCCCAAGGCTCTGATGATCTTCAAAGAAGCTGTGTGCAGCATCCTGGTCTCCTCATCACTCAGGGTCTGGGTGGGAGCCACAACTATGCTGTCCCCGGTATGAACCCCCATAGGGTCGATGTTTTCCATATTGCAGACCGTTATACAGTTATCAGCACCATCCCGTATAACCTCATATTCGATCTCCTTCCAACCACCAACACTGCGCTCAATCAGCACTTGGTTGATCATGCTGAAGGAAAGCCCCCGTGTAACCACACTTACCAATTCATCATCATTAGCAGCCAGGCCGCCACCGGTTCCACCTAAAGTATAAGCCGGCCGCACAACTACCGGGTACCCCACTTCCCGAGCAAAGGCTAGAGCATCCTCAATACTTCCCACAACATCGCTTTCAGGGACAGGTTCACCGATCTCCCGGAGCATTTGCTTAAAAAGCTCTCTATCCTCAGCCTTTCTTATGGCTTCTATGGGAGTACCCAGCAGGCGCACCCCATTTTTTTCTAGAATTCCCGCCTCTGAAAGCTGAACTGCCAAATTAAGCCCTACCTGTCCCCCCAGGGTAGGCAACAGCCCATCAGGCTGTTCTTTTTCGATCACCCTCCTGACAAAGTCCAGGGTTAAAGGCTCGATGTATATCTTATCCGCTATCTCCCGGTCAGTCATTATTGTTGCAGGATTGCTGTTCACCAGAACAACTTCAATACCCTCCTCTCGCAAGGAGCGGCAGGCCTGTGTTCCAGCATAGTCAAATTCTGCAGCCTGTCCGATAATGATAGGGCCAGAACCGATCACCATTACCTTTTTCAAATCCGGAATCCGCGGCATTTTCTCCCTCCAATCTTCGTAAAAATGGACAACAACTGCTGACTTATCATCTGTTCTGACGGTTCTAATGTTGCTGAGCAGTATATTTGTCACAGCATAACCAGGAATTCATCGAAATATCGATTAATATCAAAAACATCCGGATTAACTACAGGGTAATATTGAAATGCAAAGGCCGGTAGCTTACGGTGTTTCATTCCTTCTACAGTACCATCATGTAAATTAACCTGTGTTACTACAACATCTTCAGGCAAACTGTCTCTATCAACAAAGTAATGATGGTTCTGAGATGTAACAAAAACACTGTTTGATTCCAGGTCACGTATCGGTTGATTGCCACCGCAATGACCGGCTTTTAGCTTCAATACCTTTCCTCCCCAGGCCAATCCTAGAACCAGATGTCCTAAAGCAATTCCTAGCAAGGGAACTCTCCCTAACAACTGCTGTACATGGGTTACAGCATAAGGAGCAAACTGGGGGCTGCCTGGACCTCCGGCGAAAACCACTCCAGCAGGATGATAGCTGAGGATCTCTTCAACAGTTGATAGAGCTGATACTAGAACAACAGTTAAATTTTGCTCAACCAGATAGCGGATCAAACTCTGCCGCACACCCAGGTCAACCACAACCACCTTTTTGCTTCCCTGGCCAAAAACCCTGGCTTCCTTTGTAGAAACATCCCTCACCAAATCCCGCTCTGCGGCAGCGGTTTCTTGGGCCATGCGGACAAGTTTTCCCACATCATGTTCTTCAGTTGTAATAACACCGTACATACTCCCTTTTCGGACCAGGTGCCTGACCAGAGCTCTGGTATCAATACCTGACAGCCCGATCAGATTTTTCTGTTTGCAGAAATCCTCAAGGCTCATCATGCTCCGCCAGTTGCTGGGATGAGCACATAGCTCTCTGGTCACCAAGCCTTGTGCCATGGCCGAAACTGAATCATTGTCTTCTAATATGATCCCGTAATTCCCCAACAAAGGATATGCGAAAACCACGATCTGCCCATAAGATGCTGGATCAGTGAGTATCTCCTGATAACCGGTCATACTGGTGTTGAAGACAACCTCACCGGTCTTAGTTCCCCGGGAGCCAAAACCTTGCCCCTGATAAAAAGTACCATCCTCTAAAACCAAGCAGGAATTCAACTCTGTACCCCTTTCCGAATCCGAGTATGACTATATTTTTTATAGTTGACGGGAATACTTAATCTCACCTGAAACAATAGTCATCACCGGCCACCCGCGCAGGACCCAACCATCGAAAGGAGAGTTCTTACCTAAAGAAACAAATTCACCAACATTGACCGGCAGTTTAAAGCGAGGGTCGATCACTGTGATGTTTGCCTCAGCACCGGCTTTGATCACCCGCTCAGGAAGCCCCAAAATACGGCTGGGGTTCCATGCCATTTTTTGTGCCAATTCTACAGGACTCAACAGTTTGCTTTCCACCAAATGCTCCCAAACAAGGGGAACAGCAGTCTCCAAACCGGAGATGCCAAAGGGGGCAACATTGTATTCGGTCTCTTTTTCATCCCTGCGGTGTGGTGCATGGTCAGTTGCTATGGCATCAATAGTGCCATCCCTAAGCCCTTCATAGAGAGCCTCCTGATCCTCCCTGGAACGCAGTGGAGGCTTAACCTTGGTGTTGGTATCGAAACTTTTCACTGCTTCATCTGTCAAACAGAGGTGGTGTGGGGTTACCTCAGCTGTGACTCTGATCCCGCGCTTTTTCGCTTCCCTGATCAGTGCCACAGAACCGGCAGTGCTGACATGAGCGATATGAAGTCTTGCCCCGGTAAGACCCGCAAGGATCAAATCCCTTGCTACATGAACATCTTCAGATGCATTCGGAATCCCCTGTAGTCCCAGCAGTGTTGAATAATAGCCTTCGTTCATCACACCATTTCCGCTCAAATCCGTATCTTCACAATGGCTGATGATGGGAATATCAAACATCTGTCCATATTCCAATACCCTGCGGAGCACCTCTCCATTCATGATTGAATTCCCGTCATCAGAGAGAGCAACAGCACCTGCTTCCACCAGTTCACCAATCTCAGAGGGCTCTTTACCAGCCATCTCTTTGGTGGCACAGCCTATAGGGTAAACAGGGACAGATGCCTGCCGGGCCTTTTCTCTTATCAGAGTGATCACCGCACTGCTGTCTGCCGGCGGTTTTGTGTTTCCCATACAGGCAACAGCAGTAAAGCCTCCTTTAACGGCTGCCCTGGTGCCGGTAAGAATGGTTTCTTTTAATTCCTCACCGGGTTCCCGGAGGTGGCAGTGCATGTCCACAAAACCAGGGAATATATAACACCCTTCTAAACACAGCACCTCAAGGCCGCTACAATCCAAATTCTCAGAAACCGCGGTGATTTTGGAGCCTTCGATAAGAATATCCAGTTTTTTTGCGCTATTTGCTTTCGCGTCAACAACAATTCCTTCTTTAAGCAGATATTTCATCTTTTTCACCTCCAGACATCAACAGATAGAGGAGTGCCATGCGCACTGCTACACCATTGGTCACCTGCTCATTGATAGCTGCATGTGGTCCATCTTGAACATCAGGGCTGATCTCGATACCCCTATTGACAGGTCCCGGGTGCAGCACCAGCACATCAGGCTTGGCCACCTGAAGTTTCCGCTGATCCAAGCCATATAACCGGGTGTATTCGCGGATACTGGGGAATAGGCCCTTCTTCTGGCGCTCTAACTGTATGCGCAGCACATTGATCACATCCACATCCTTAAGCCCTTCCTCCCAGTCGTGATAAGCCTTTACCCCTAATCTTTCAATCTCAGGGGGTATCAATGTGGCAGGGCCCACAACCCTTACTTCAGCTCCCATCTTGGTTAAACCCCAGATATTGGAGCGCGCTACCCTGCTGTGGGTAATATCACCCAGGATTGCTACTTTGAGCCCCTGGAATCCGCCTTTTTTCTCCCTAATTGTAAACATGTCCAATAGAGCCTGAGTGGGATGCTCATGTGCTCCATCACCTGCATTGATCACCCTGGCACTTACCCAGCGGGCTAGGAGATGGGGGGCTCCAGCAGCATTGTGCCTGATTATGATTACATCTGCTGCCATTGCTTCCAGTGTTTTTGCAGTATCCCGCAGGCTTTCACCCTTTTGCACACTGCTGTTTGCAATCGCAATACTGGAGGTATCAGCTCCCAGGTATTTTGCTGCCAACTCAAAAGAGGAGCGGGTGCGGGTGCTGGGCTCATAAAAAAGCGTAATAACAGAACGACCGCGTAAAGTAGGCACCTTTTTGATGTCCCGGGTCATAATCTCTTTCATAGGCTCTGCTGTGTCTAGAATCAAGTTGATTTCTTCAGCTGTCAGGTCCTCTAAACCAAGAACATCCTTGCGCTTGAATTTCATGGTCTTATTATTACCCCCTTGCTATTATTAAAAAAACCTCTTTGCTGCCATTTCCAGGCTAACAAAGAGGTTTACCAACCTTCTCTCCCCTTGCTAGCCTCTCTGGACTAGATTTAAAGGGATTTCCTGTTGTCATGTATCTTTTTCTACTATGGTTACCTTATCTTCGCCATCTATTTCAAGTAAACTCACATTTATTTGTTCCTTACGTGATGTGGGTACATTCTTACCCACAAAATCCGCTCTGATAGGCAGTTCTCGATGTCCCCGGTCGATCAATACAGCCAGTTGAATAAGTTGAGGCCGGCCTAGATCCATCAAAGCATCCATGGCCGCTCTAACCGTTCGACCTGTATAGAGCACATCATCAACCAATACAACCTTTTTACCTGTAATGCTGAAAGGGACTTCGGTTTTTCTAACCAGCGGGTGATAATCGAGTTGGCTTAAGTCATCCCTGTAAAGAGTAATATCCAAAATACCAAGGGGTATTGAAGTTCCTTCGATTTCCTTTATTCTCTCTGAGAGTCTACTGGCGAGGGGAACCCCCCGTCGTCTGATACCGATTAACACCAAATCCTTCGTTCCTGCATTTTTCTCCAGAATCTCATGGGCAATCCTTGTTAAAGCCCTTCTAATCCCCTCCTGATCCATGATCTGAACTTTCTCACGTGGGGACAACCTTGTTCACTCCTTATCAGCCCACAAAAAAACCCGCTTCAAGGTACCTTGTCAGCAGGTGTGGCATTAAAGGTTATTCTTCCTTGCCAGCCTCACAGGACCAGCTTAAAGGACCTTCAATTTAGAATAGATCACTCAACAATTCATGTCAAGAATTTTGGAATAAATATTAAAAAAAAATGTCAACACAAAAATGACCATAATCATATGTTTATAATATTTTAACATTTGCGCAGCTGCTCCAGGGTTTCAGCAAATACCTGAGGAAGTGGTGCTTCAAAGGTAAGCAGATCACCGGTCCTGGGGTGCTGAAAAGTTATCTTATAAGCGTGGAGGGCCTGTGCCGGAAGATTGAGCGGGTTACGCCGGGGTCCATAAACTGGGTCACCTGCCACTGGATATCCGGCATAGGCCAGATGAACCCGTATCTGATGGGTACGCCCGGTCTCCAGAGCAACTTCCAGAAGTGTAAAACCGCCCAATCTTTCCCTTACCCGATAATGGGTCCGGGCTTCCCTTACCCCAGGTGTCCCCGGACTCAACACAGCCATTCTCTTGCGTTCCCGTGGATCCCTTCCTATGGGAGCATCAATAATACCTCTCTCCTCTTTCACCTCACCCATAACCAGTGCCAGATAGATCCTTTTAATCTTTCTCTCCTTCAACTGGTGTGTTAGTTCCTGGTGGGCGATATCGGTCTTACTCACCAACAGCAAACCTGTAGTATCTTTATCCAAGCGGTGTACAATCCCAGGCCGCAGGCAGCCGTTGATACCTGAAAGCTGAGTACAGTGGTTCATAAGGGCATTCACCAAAGTGCCCTTCCAGTGCCCGGCAGCAGGGTGAACCACCATACCCTGTGGTTTATTGACTACCAACAGATCCTCATCTTCATATATAATATCCAGGGGTATTTCTTCAGGTACAAGTGTGGTCTCCTCATCAGGGGGCGGTATGCGCATTTCAATCATGTCTCCAGTCCGCACCCTGTAACTGGAGCGCCTGGTTTTGTTATTGACGAGAACCTGGCCGCTTTCAATCAAATGCTGAACCCTTGAGCGGCTCAAATAAAGAGATCGGTTGGTCAGAAATTGGTCCAAACGCTGTCCCTCAGCATTCTGAGGTACTTCTAACCGGTATTCCTGTCCCTCAACCAACCTCCTTTATCCCCCCTTTGGTGAAAAGATATATAAATATAAACACAGCCCCAATAAAAATACAAATATCTGCAACATTAAGAACCGGCCATATTCGGAAATCTATAAAATCAACCACATACCTGGTACGCAGCCGGTCGATCATATTGCCCAGGACACCTCCGGTCAGGATAGACATAGGAATTGTCACTTTTGGGTTTGTGGGAAGATAAAACAGCAATACCAAAACAACAAATAGAAAAAGAATTGCTGTAGTTATAAAGAACTCGGTGCGATAAGCAAAAATGCCGAAAGCTGCTCCCGGGTTTCTAACATAGGTGATATGAAAGATACCAGGTATAATGACCAGTGAATCGCCAGGCTCCATATATCTAGCGATATATGCCTTTGACAGCTGATCAACTGCCACAGCTGTCAAAGTGATAAAAAGAAATAAAGCCCCATTTAATATTCCCTTTTTCACACACTTTCTCCCCCACTTATTCTCCTGGTTTTTCTATTGATCAACCCGTAGTAAGCACTCTCTAACCGCAGTGCCATTTTATCAGCTGACAATTCTTGAGCTCTTTTAAGAGCAGCAAGAGCCATGGTCTTTTTTAAATCCGGATCTTTAAGCAGTGCTAAGGTTTTTTCTGCAAATTCCTCTTCATCACCCCTGCAGAGATAACCTGTTATGCCATCTTGGACCATAGCCAGTGATCCAAAGGCTGCCTTAGCCACCACAGGCATCCCGGCAGCCATGGCCTCCACCAGCACCAGGCCCTGGGTTTCAGTTACAGAGGGAAAAACAAAAATATCTGCTGATTTATAAACACCGGAGATCAGCTCTGGTGAAATTCTTCCGGTAAATATCACCCTATCTTTTAGCCCTAAATCCCCTGCCAGCAAACGCAGTGTTCCTTCCTCAGGACCGCTACCAACCAGTACCAATACCGCATCCTTTTCCTGTGTTGCGATGTAAGAAAAGGCCCGCAGGAGGAAGGCAAGGTTTTTCTCCTTGCCGATGCGGCCCACAAATAGCAGCACCTTCTTTTCCCTGGGTATACCGAATTTTTCTTCCAAGAAGGTGGGATCACCATTCTGGAATCGCTCCGGATAAATACCTGTTGGGATTGCCAGTACTGGAGTTGTTACCCCACGCTCTTTGATCAAGTCTCTGATTACATCAGTGGGTGTAATTACCAGGTCACAGCAGTTGCAATAATTCCTCGTATATTTGATCATTCCCTTTTTCGTGAACTGCCCTACCAGTGGGACATAATGCACATATTGATCATAGAGAGTATGATAGGTAAAAACCAGAGGAATCCCTAAATAGCGCGCTATCCTTTTCCCTACCTGCCCCATGGTAAAAGGAGAATGAGTATGGATCACATCTAAACCGATATCGGACACATATTTCCTGGCTGTCCAAGTCAAGGGCAAAGCTATATAAAACTCAGAATTGAAAGGGGTATGGAAAGAGGGAAAACGAAAAATATTCTCCTCTTGTTGACCTTTCACCTGAGGGTATTCAGGAGCAAAAATATAGATTTCGTGTCCCAGCCTGGCCAGTTCCCGGGAGAAGGTCTCTATGGAAAGAACCACACCGCTGACATAGGGATGGTAGCTGTCGGAAAAAATCCCGATTTTCAAAGGCTTATTAATCATCGCTATTCATCCGGACGTACTTCATCATCCATCTCACGAAATTTTTGGTAGTATACTCCCTCTTCATCCTTATAAATCGAAATCCCTTCAACATCCTCTACAGTTCCCCCGTCCTCATTGCGATTTTCTATATCAGAAGATGTACCAAATTGTTCCACACTCTGCCAAGAATCCTCTCCATCAAAAAAAACATGTTCAGATGAAGATAGACGGTCCTCAGCAAAGCCTCCGAAAGGAGGCATTACAACCCCCTCCTCCACCGGACGCCTGGAGGGGGTTACCTGATCATCCTGCATCTGGCGGCAATCATAGCAGAAAGGAGTAGAAGGCACAGCCTCCAATCTTTCCTCCGGGATTTCCCTGCCACACTCTTTACATATACCATAATCACCCTGATTAATCCTGCTTAAAGCTTCATCAATTTCTTTTAAACGCCTTTCAGCAAGATCCTTGAGACCAATATCTTTACTCCGTTCAAAGGTTTCAGTGCCGATATCAGCAGGATGGTTGTCATACATAGATAGTTCTTGTAGTGAGTCCTTGAGTCCACCGATCTTTTCCGCTTCCTCAAGTGAGGAGAGGCTGTCCAGCATATCCCTTTTTTCACTTTCTAACAACCAGCGGAAATAAGATAACCTGTCTCGCTCCACCAATAATTCCTCCCTATTTCGGGCATTAAACCTTCCCTTGTAATTGCAACTGCACAAGGTGCACCAGAGTAGCGATAAAATCACTCACAACCGGTAGGTTGAGAACAACTAGACGCTGCAGAATATAGAGCACCAGCGCTCCCAGCAGTGTGAACCCCACAGCTATACCCAAACCCCTGGCCAGTCCGGAAATAAAGTTGATAAAGAGAAGCCTCTTGGGGTTGTTCAACAGCTCCACATATTCGGCCAGCTTCATGCGTTCCAGGTTTAGAGAGAGTTCTTCTACTTTTTCCTTTAATGCTTCAATGAGATCCCCACTAGGCACTCGCATCTTATTCCCCTGGTTTTCAGTTTTCCCCAAAACTCACTTAACCATGAATCTAAAATTAGTTGGACAAGGCCTGTAGCGGCGCTGGGATTCTCCCCCCTCTGCGCACAAAAGCAACAGGGCTGAATTGGTTAACAGCCATCACCGGTGCCCTCCCCAGAAGTCCGCCAAACTCCACATAATCCCCTGGAGTCTTACCAGGGGCAGGTATAATGCGCACACCTGTTGTCTTTTTGTTGATCATCCCAATAGCTGCTTCATCAGCAATAATCGCTGCAATTGTTTCCGCACTGGTATCTCCCGGTATGGCTATCATATCCAAACCAACAGAACAGATACAGGTCATAGCCTCCAATTTTTCAATGGTTAATGCCCCTTCAGCTGCAGCCCGGGACATCCCCTCATCCTCACTGACCGGGATAAAAGCACCGCTTAAACCACCCACATAGGAGGAGGCCATAGCCCCTCCCTTTTTTACAGCATCATTAAGAACAGCCAGCGCTGCGGTAGTGCCTGGCGCGCCACACCTTTCCAAACCCATAGCCTCCAGGATATCTGCTACACTGTCCCCAACAGCAGGGGTAGGTGCTAAAGAAAGGTCCACAACACCAAAAGGCACACCCAATTTTTTCGAGGCGGCTCGCCCGAACAGCTCACCCATACGGGTTATCTTGAAGGCTGTCTGTTTGATCAGTGAAGCCAGTGTTCCCAGGTCCGTATCAGGGTTGTTTTTCACCACATGCAGAATAACACCTGGCCCGCTGACACCAACATTGATCACACAGTCCGGTTCCCCAACACCGTGAAAAGCACCTGCCATAAAGGGATTATCTTCAGGGGCATTGCAGAAAACCACCAGTTTAGCACAACCTAAACCATTCCTGTCCGCGGTTCTCTCTGCGGTCTCTTTGATCACCTTACCCATGGTATAAACAGCTTCCATATTGATCCCGGCCTTGGTGGTGCCTACATTGACCGCAGCGCAGACATGCTCAGTTTCCGAAAGAGTAGTCGGTATAGAATCGATCAGTATTTGATCTCCTCTTGTAAATCCCTTATGTACCAATGCAGCATAACCGCCGATAAAGTTGATCCCGATCTCACAGGCTGCTCTTTCCAATACCTGTGCCAGATAACAGTAATCATCCTCTCCTGCAGCTTCAGCAATTAACGCGATAGGTGTAACCGCAACCCGCTTGTTGATAATCGGGATCCCGAAATTGCGCTCCAATTCCTCTCCCACATCCACCAAATTCCCTGCTGTACGCACAATTTTTTCATATATCTTTTTTCCCGCTGCCTTCAGATCCGGGTCCGCACAATCACGCAAACTGATCCCCATGGTGATGGTACGGATATCCAGGTTCTCTATTTCCACCATGCGGATTGTTTCTAATACTTCATCTGTTGTGTAAGAAAACGGCATGTGACCATCCTTTCTATACCCGGTGCATATACCGGAATACATCTTCATGCTGGAGGGTAATCTTCAACCCCATTTCCTCACCGGAATCATCCAACTTCTGCCGCAGTTCCGATAAATTATTCCGGGAACAGGAAAGATCAACGATCATAATCATAGCAAAAAAACCCTGTAGAACAGTTTGGCTGATATCCAGAATGTTCACATTTGATTCTGCCAGTATTCCCGCCACCCGGGCAATAATACCGACCCGATCATGACCGACAACAGTTACAATTCCTCTCTTTATATCCTGGTCATTTTTTTGTTTTTCCTCTCTCTGTGACCTGCTTTCCTCTATCAACTGCAGTTCAATACTCTTTTTTTTGATCAATTCCCGAGCTGCCCGGGTAATAATGGTGTCCACCGAAACCTTTAATCGTGAACAGTCCGGCAGTTCAGCAATTTTATCCTTCGTAATTACTTCAGGCATAATCACACCTACCTTTTTAGAAGTCGGAAGTCTGATGTCAGAAGTCAGATATTTGAAGTCAGAAGTCTGAAGTCAGAAATCTGATAATAGAAGTCGGAAGTCTGANNGAAGTCTGATATTAGGAAGTCAGAGTCAGAGTCAGATGTCTGAAGTCCGAAGTTTGATATCAGATCAGATAGCTATCAGAAATCAGACAACAAATATCAGAAACAGCTAATTAATTATGGTGGTCTTTGTCATGATAATGAATATCTACTATATTATGATTGATTTTCTCCATCTGTTTCACACAGGCTGACCACATCATGGCAGCGCTCACAGAGTTCAGGGTGATCAGCAAAAGTGCCCACAGATTCTTTATACAGCCAGCACCTGGTACATTTTTTCCCATGGGCAGGCTCCACCATAATATTTGCAGAAAGAGCGCCCTCTGTTTTAAAAGCTCCCTCAGGTGCGGCCGCCCATACCTCATTCACCTTTACCCCAGACACGATAAATATACTGGCTAATTCCTTTTCAACCTTTTGCAAGAATGCAAAGCTTTCTTCATCCTCCGGATAAAAAGAGATCTCAGCCTCAGTACTTGGACCGATAACCTTTTTCTGGCGGGCAGCCTCCAATGCTCTGGCAACCTCATCCCTCAGGTGGAGAACCTTCTCCATCAATGCTTCAAGGCTGGGATCCAGATATTCCCGGTTAACTTTAGGCATCGGAGCTAGATAGATGCTGTCATATTTTTCTCTGGCTCCAGGCAGATAACCCCAAACCTCCTCAGTGGTAAAGGCTAAAACAGGGGCTAATAGCCGTGCTAGAACACTGCATGCTTCATAAAGCACAGTCTGTATGCTGCGCCGCTCTGGAGCATCTACCGCAGAACAGTATAGGGTATCTTTAGTAACATCAAGATAAAAAGAGCTCAAATCAAGGACACAGAAAGTGTTTACAGTATGGTAGACAACATGAAAATCACTCTCTTCATAGGCCCTGGTCACCCTCTGGATTAATTTGTGCAATCTGAACAGAATCCAGCGGTCAACAAGAGATAGTTTCTCATAGGGAAGCGCGTCTTGTTCTGGGTCAAAATCATAAAGGTTTCCCAGTAAAAAGCGAAAAGTATTGCGTATCTTCCTGTAGGCATCTGACATCTGTCCCATGATCTTTTCAGATACAGCCATATCATTCCGGTAATCCGCAGAAGTAACCCAGAGCCTTAAAATATCAGCACCATATTTTTTGATAACATCCTGTGGAAAGACCACATTCCCCAAGGATTTGGACATTTTTCTTCCTTCTTCATCTACCACAAACCCATGGGTAAGCACAGCCTTGTAGGGAGCTCTTCCCCGGACAGCAACCGAGGTAGATAGTGAAGAATTAAACCATCCCCTGTGCTGGTCGCTCCCCTCAAGATAAAGGTCCGCAGGCCACCTCAGCTCCGGCCTCTGCTCCAGCACAGCCATATGGCTGGAACCGGAATCAAACCAAACATCCATGGTGTCAGTTTCCTTGCGGAAGTTCTGTTTGCCGCAAGAGGGACACTTGAAATCAGGGGGCAGCAGTTGGTCTGCTGTGCGCTCAAACCAAACATCACTCCCCTTCTCCGCGATCAACTTCTGCAGCCAGGAAATGGTTTCATCATTAACAATATTAGCATTACAATCCTCACAATAGAAAATAGGGATCGGCACACCCCAGACTCTCTGTCGGGAAATACACCAATCACTGCGGTCAGCAACCATATTATGAATGCGTTCCTTTCCCCAGGAGGGAATCCATTGAACATCTTCGATGGCCTGAAGGGCCTCTTTCCGGAAACCATCAATAGAGGCAAACCACTGCTCTGTAGCTCTGAACATCAGTGGGTCCTTGCACCGCCAGCAGTGGGGGTATTGGTGTGTTATCTTGCCTTTCTCAAAAAGCAGTCCCTGCTTCTCCAATTGGGAGATCACCTGGTCATTGCTCTCCCAGACCAGCATCCCGGCAAAGATGCCCGCCTCTGAGATAAACCTGCCCTGCCCATCGACCAGAGACAGTACTGGAATGCCGTACTTTTGACAAACTTCAAAGTCTTCTGTACCATGTGCAGGCGCGGTATGGACAGCTCCTGTACCCTGTTCCAGGGTCACATGCTCTCCCAGGATAACCAGGGAATCCCTCTCATAAAAGGGATGTGAGCAGCGGATACCCTCCAGTTCAGAACCCTTCCAGGAACCCAGGATACGCGGCTGTTTCTCTCCCTTAAGATCAGCAACATTAGACAACAGTTCCTCAGCCACAATCACCTTTTTCCCACCCAATTGGGCAAGAACATACCGGAAGTTGGGATGCAGTGAGATAGCCATGTTTCCCGGAATGGTCCAGGGGGTAGTTGTCCAGATGAGAACATAGGTGTCTTCATCAACAGCAAAAAGCCCTTTACTATCCTTTACCGGAAAGAGCACATAAATGGAATCACTTTCATCCTCCTGATATTCCACCTCTGCTTCGGCTAATGCTGTCTCACAATCGATACACCAATAAACCGGCTTTAACCCCTTGTATATATAGCCTTTTTTGGCCATTTCGCCAAATATACCGATCTGCACAGCCTCATACTGGGGAGCAAGGGTAAGGTAAGGGTGATCCCAATCTCCCAACACACCCAACCGCTGAAACTCCTTTTTTTGAATCTCAACATACTTTAAGGCATATTCTTTGCAGAGATGGCGAAACTCTAAAACATCCATCTCATGACGATTAACCTTCCGGGTTTTTATCACCTGCTGTTCTATAGGGAGGCCATGGGTATCCCAACCAGGAACATAGGGAGCATCATATCCTGCCATTATTCTGTATTTAACAATGATATCCTTAAGCACCTTGTTCAGTACATGCCCCAGGTGGATGTTTCCGTTAGCATAAGGGGGCCCATCATGGAGGATATACTTGGGTTTCCCCTTGGCCTGCTCGACAATTCGCTTATAAATGTCCATCTCTTCCCAGCTGCGCAGCATGTCAGGTTCCCTTTGAGCGAGGTTGGCCCGCATGGGAAACCTGGTATGTGGTAAGTTTAACGTTTTTTTATACTCCAAATTCGATCACCTCAAACCATAATATAAATAATAAAACCCCTCACTTGAGGGGCGAGAGTTCCCGCGGTACCACCCTAATTCCTTCTTTAAAAGAAGGCTCTTCATAAGGGGTAACGTTCCTTAAACGGCCTGATTTACTCACCTTGCTCAGCTCGGTTTTCATCAGGCACTCCCGGGTGATTTTTTGCTGGTTTTGTCTGCTGGTCTTCCACCATCACCAACTCGCTGCAAGAACAAAAACAGCATACTCGTCCCGATCATCGCTTTGCTCTCAATCCTAAAATGTTGTAGTCATTATAGGGATTTCCTCACACAATGTCAAGATAATTTGGCAAAATGCAGCGGATCCTCAATTATAGCCCATTCATAATAAAGAAAAAAGGCACCGAAAGGTACCTTTGCAAATAAACTCTGCAGTTTAGGGCAGCTTATTCCTACTGTCAATCCCGGCTTGCTTCTTCATATCATCGATAGTGGCATATTCCCCTGCGGTTTCGATATCCACCGGCCGGATTTTCAACCTGTTTTTTGCCTTACCCGCTTTTCTTTTCTTTTTTGCCATCAACCCCACTTCCTTTGCAGTATTGGTACTTTTATTATGAGTGAGAAAGGGATTGATTATACTTTCTTCCGGCAGTATTGGCTCACCTGCTGTCTCACCGCTTCTTCTGTAAGACCTGTGATCTCAACAAGTTTGCAGCGCCCAGCAGCACCCCTTAGAATTTTGATCCTTCCCCCTGCACAGCCAAACACCTGACCCAGATATTTTACCAGGGCTTTATTGGCTTCCCCTTCAACAGGCGGTGCAGTTAACTTAACCCGCAGAAAATCACCTGTAATGCCGGCAATCTCATTTTTCGAAGAGCGGGGCTGTACCTTCACTTGAATTCTTACCCCATTTGCAGCAGAGGTCACCCAGGGCATTTTGATCACCACTACATCAATGATCTAGCCAGTGATATGAGCAGAGCTCTCACCACTTCCAGAAAGATAACAGCCAACAGAGGAGAAAAATCGATATTCATTACAGTACCGGGAAGCAATCTCCTGCAAAGGGACAGCAAAGGCTCAGTTATTTCATAGATGAACCTGATAATAGGATGATAGGTGCGGGGCCTGATAAAAGACAAGATTATCCTGGCCACGATCAGCCAAAAATAAATATCAATAGCCAAGGAAATAACTGAAATAATAAATGTTAAATTCATCGCTTAATCTCCGCTCCTCAAGTTCACTGTAGTTCTCCGGAGCGTTTGGCCGCAGCTTCCACAGCACTGAGCAAAACACCCCGCAAACCGCCGTTTTCCAATACATGTACACCGCTGATTGTGCTCCCTCCAGGTGAGCAGACCCTATCTTTAAGCACAGCAGGGTGTTCACCATTTAGAATCATACGCCCTGTACCGATCATGGTCTGGGCAGCCAGTTCCAGAGCAACCTGCCGGGATAATCCCATTTTGACACCACCGTCTGCCAGCGCTTCCAGCACAATCGCCATATAAGCAGGCCCACAACCACTGACAGCGGTTACAGCATCTATTTCTTTTTCTGAAACAATAATTACCCGGCCCACAGATGCAAAAAGTACCTCTGCAACCTTTTGGTGACTCTCAACAGCACAGCTGCCCATAACCAGGGCGCTCATCCCCTCCCCCGCCAAAGAGGGCACATTGGGCATTACTCTGATCACAGGGGTGCCCACCGGCAGATTCTCCTCTAAAAATGAAATCTTGACACCCGCGGCCACCGATATTAACAAATGATCAGCTGTAATAGCCGGTGCGATTTCCTCTAAAACAACCTTCACCTGCCCGGGTTTAACTGCAAGTATCACAATATCGCTGTTCCGGGCGGTTTCCAGGTTATCTACCGCTGTACTGACAGAAAACTGCTCCTTCAACCTTTGTATAGTATTATTATCTATATCACTTACTGTCACATCACAGGGCTCCACAAGACCAGCATCCAGGAAACCCCGTATCAGAGCGCTTCCCATAGCACCAGCACCGATCACACCGATCTTTTTAATGTTTACGATCTTTTTTACCCTCCTCACGTAATTGTTGTAAAAACTTTTCCTGCGACAGTCCCTCTGGGAGCTCCGCCTGGATAGATATATTACTGGGAGCAAACATAAAAGTGTCACTGCTCACCCTCTGCATACTTCCATTGAGAGCAAAAACAGTGCCTCCCAAAAAGTCCAGGATTCGCTGGGAAACCTCTTTTGTGGTTTTACTAAGATTGACAACCACTGTTTTCCTGCTTTTTAATTGATTGGAGATCTTCTCTACTTCATCAAATCCGACAGGTGTCAGCACAACTATTTTAACCTCAGGTGAGGTATGCAGACTGAGCACAGGTGTGCGGGAACGCGCCTTTGGTTCTGTATACTCAGCTTCTTCAAAGCTATCATATTCCTCATCCTGCTCCGAATATCCCAATAATTTAAGAACCTTATCATACCAACCGCGAGCCAAGAAAAGAACACCCCCATTTATTGTTCATCTTCACTGAAAAGAGCACTCCCCACCCTAACCATGGTGGCTCCTTCTTCAACAGCTATCACAAAATCATTGGTCATTCCCATAGATAAGTGGGATAAATTTAAACGCGGCCTTGTCCTAGCCAGCTCATCCCGCAACTGGCGCAGTTTCCTGAAAACAGGGCGGGTCTTCTCCGGATCATCCTCAAAGGGAGCGATGGTCATCAGACCGCATATTTTAATACCCTGTAGATCCTGAACAAGGTCAAGAAACTCCGGAAGCTCATGGGGAGACAGCCCATACTTTGTTTCCTCTTGAGATATGTTAACCTGCACTAAAACATTCCAGGGGTAACCCTGATCCTTGCTCAATTTATCAAGAAGTTGTGCCAGAGGGAGCCTGTCTAAAGAATGGATCATCTCCACTTTACCCACCAGCTGTTTTGCTTTATTTCGCTGCAGGTGGCCGATCATGTGCCACTCCACATCCTGACCGACCAGTTCATACTTTTTTAAAAAATCCTGAACCCTGTTTTCCCCGAAACTGCACAGCCCATACTGCAGTGCTTCCTTAATTTTTTCCACTGCTGCCATCTTGGTCACAGCAATAAGTTTCACTTCAGATGAGGAACGGCCTGACCTGCGGCATGCCTGCTCAATTTGCCGGTTTACTCTTTCAATTCTTTCTTCCAGGGTACCAGACAATTGGATTCCTCCTTCGCCAACACCATCCCTTTTCATAATCGATTATCTTACACTTTTCAAAGATATATCCAACTGAAACTAAAAACAGATCCCTTCTCTTATTTGTTGCAAATGATCTCCGCCAAACTGGGATTTGTAATAACTTCCGTCCCAGGGACTATTCCCTGTACTGCTGCCTGTTCATTAAGGGCAGCAGTCACTTCAACCTTTCTGTATTTCGGACCTGTAACAGCCATAACATAGACACCTGTCTGTCCTTCCTTTTCAACAAGTGCTGATTCAGGGATGATGATCCCCTCCCCTAAAATATGCATTACCTGTAGGTCAAGCTTGCGCTGACAGGGAAAAGGACGTGCTTGTTTCAGTTCAACAACAGCATAATAATGATCGCCTTTTTTATGATGGGCAACAACCAGAGCTTTTCCAGTGCCTTCCTCACCCCAGGTCAGTGTCAGCCGATCATTTTGTTCTATGTGGGGTTTGAACCCTCGAGGAAACTGCACAATAAGGTAGGGGTTAGCCAGGTTGTCGATCACCTTAAACACAGGTTCACCCTGCTTGATATCCTCTCTGACACCGCTGACAATTTTGTTTCCCTCTTCTAGTTTTTCAAAAATAACAGATGGGTCAACACGCTGCCAGGAGTATCGATCATATATGCTCTCCCATCCATCCAGTTGATATGAAATAATACCGGTGCATGGACTCTTGATCTGAATTTTTCCGCTGCTCCCCGCAGGGTCAGCCATCAACTCCAATTGAGCAACCAGGGTTCCCACAGGAACACGATCACCCTCTGCAACTATAGGCAGCAGTTTGCCTGTGTTTGGTGCTCTCACCACATTCTCATTCATTAATAAAACAGCTTTTGCAGCTGTGGACTCAGTCAGTTCTCCCAACTCTGCTGGAATTGTCCTGATGGCATGAAAAACACAGAAATAATATAACTGCGTTCCTAACCAGATGACAATACCCAGAGCTATAAAAAAAAGAACCAGCCTGCCGACAATAGTCTTTATCTTTTTATCCCAGGTTTTTTTCAGTTTATATCGCTTAAACTGCACCACCTGCTTATGCACCTAGAGCACCTCATATCCAGCATCCTCAATAGCTTCTTTAAATTCAGGCAAGCCGGCTTCAACGGGGTTATATACTACCTTGACCAGGCCTTCTTTCAAATTCACCTGTACATCCTGGACCCCATCCAGTCCCATAAGGGCTTTGATCACAGCCTGCTGGCAGTGCTGACAGCTCATACCTGCAACTTTAAGAGTCAACTCCTTTGGCTGGTCTATGACGCCGCTGCAGTGAGAACACATTTCTATCACCTCACTATTGGATCAGGATTGCCGCCATCCTTCCTGTCTCTCCGTGGCTGCCCCGATAGGAAAAGAAAAGATCCTGGCGGCAGATAGTACAAAAACTACTGATAGAGATATTCTCTCTAAGAACACCGGCATCCTGCAAAATTAAACAATTTGATTGAGAAATATTGAAAAACCACTTACCATTCCCCTTCTCCTCCAGCAGATCCCTGAAGGTCTCTGGGAAGGCATCCTTAATAGCCTGGTAAACATCCTCACCCACCTCATAACAGCAGGGACCTGCTGCAGGGGAAAGGGCAGCATAACAGTTTGCTGCTTTGCTACCGTAAATCCTAGACATTTCCTGAACACATCTGGCAGCTATTCTTGCTGCAGCACCCCGCCAGCCTGCATGGGCAACAGCAATCACACGGTTATAGGGGTCATAGAGGTAAATTGCCTGGCAATCAGCGCACAGAATAGAAATAGCCACATTGGATAAATGAGTGATCAAACAATCTCCACTGCTGCCTTTTTTCAGCAGCAGATCTTCTTCCCTCTCCAAAACCACTACCCGGTCGCTATGGACCTGATTAAGTGTGATCAACCTATCCTCTTCAATATTGAGAGCATCGGTAACAAGCCTTCTGTTAGCTGTTACAGCATCAGGATCATCCCCTGTATGGTAGCCCAGGTTTAAGGAAGAATAGCATCCTCTGCTCACACCGCCGCGCCGGGTTGTAATAACAGCCCGCACCTTATCTTCTCCAAAACCGGGCAAATAGAGATAAGGTAACTGCCCCGGCTCATTTTTTAAAATAAAATCCACTGTTCCCTCACTCCAAAAAGCCTGTGATTCGATCCAGCTTAATGTGCCAGGTCTAAGTTTTATAATACAGCTTCTACTGCTCGTTTAGCTCTCAGTGATTCGGCTACAGAAAGGATCCGTTGATTTCTTGATCCGCGGAAAGCTATGCTCTGGTCCCTTTCTTCAGCTAAATAAGGGCCATCCACCAGTAGATCGCTGATCTCCAGCAGGTCTCTGACCTCCTGCTTTTTTTCCGCCATATCCAAAACCTCTTCAAAAGTATACCCGGTATAGGTAACAATATCCAACCCCAGTTCTTTTACCTTTTTCCCCAAATAGGCCAGGGCTGCGGCCTGGGCAAAAGGCTCACCTCCGGAGAAAGTAACACCCTGCAGCAACCGGGTATCTCTGATTTGCACAAAAAGTTCATCAACTGTTATCTCTTCCCCACCGGCAAAATCAAGGGTTTCAGGGTTATGGCAGCCTGGGCAGTGATGGGGACATCCCTGGACAAAAACAACAAACCTGATCCCCGGTCCATCTACAACACTTTCTTTTGTTAAACCTGCTATCCGCAGCTTCATAGCAAATTTTCTCCTTGTTATCGATTTATTGTTTCACACACAGTACTTTCATTACCGAAAACATCCACAGCTTTGATACAGATCCTCCTGGCACCTGTTACCCTAGGCACAACTATCCTTGCCCTGGTGTCCATCCGTCCATTCCTCTCCCTGCAGCACTGCCACCTGCTGCGGAAGGTTCTCCCATCATAATCGGGGTCAACACTCCAATACTCCAGGAGTGCCGGCGGGTCCCGTAAGGCCAACTCTCTTACCTTTTCCTTTATCTCCCCGCTCAGCGGTAAACTGTCATAAGTTGAATAGGTCAAACCGCCCAACTCCAGCAGGATCTCATCCCAATCAGCAAAACAGTTCTGCACCAGCAGTTGTTTCAAAACCAGTTCACAGATAGCAACCCTACTGTTGTTTTCTCCCTGTGTAACTTTTCCGGCAATGGACTGGTGTATAAAGGGCCTGCATCCCTGCTGCAACAGGCGTTTATATGCAATTATCAGAGCTAGTCTGCTGGCATCAGCCATGATCCAGCGCCTGCCCAACTTTTCAGCAACCGCACCTGTGGTTCCTGTACCACAGAAAAAATCAGCCACCAAATCTCCAGGACAGGAATGCCCTCTGATGATCCTTTTCAGCAGTCCCTCAGGTTTTTGGGTATTGAACTTGAGGTTCTCATGGGCTGTAGGGCTGAGGATTTTTTGCACCTCTCTGCCGGCCCACCAATCATCCAATCCAGCCCCTTCTTTCCTGAGCACATATTTATCCCCTTTTACGGCAGTGAGTCCTCTCTCCAGTGTCCCCTGGGTATAGGGACGGAACTGCCTGTTAAAGGTCCAATTATCGCTTTTGGTATACCATAACAGCAGATCATGCTTTTTGGGATAGGTCCTTTTCGCTGCCCCACCGCCACCATAGCACCAGGCGATTTCATTGCGGAAGTTTTCACTGCCAAAAATATCATCAAGGAGAACTTTAACATAATGAACAGCATGCCAATCCAGGTGTACAATGAGTGATCCCTGTTCACTTAACAGTTCCCTCATGAGGTACAGTCTGGGATAGAGCATCTGGAGGTAACCGGCCATCCCACCCTGCCATGTGTCGGAGTAGGTCTGCTGTTCAAAAGTAAAACTGCCATCCCTTCCCTTCAATGTACAGCAGGTCCTGTAGTTGGACCTGCTGGCAAAGGGTGGATCAATATAGATCAAACTGATTTTTCCCCGCAGAGGCGGCAAACTTGTCTCAGGATCACCGTTTAACAGAGCCTCCATCAGCAGGAGGTTATCCCCATATAGTAGCCTGTTGCACCATTCACCGACCGGTTCTGTTTCCGCAAGCCCGCTCTTCATCTGGGGCATCACAAACTCATCTGTCTTCAGCAAACAACCCCTGCCCTGCTCTACCCGCTCCATAATTTTTTCTGCTTCCTGTCTCCCCGCAGCAGAGACTGACGGTAGCTGAGAAATCAAGGAATCAGCCATGATCATTCACCAGCAACTTCTACTATCTGCTATCAACTGTGGGGCATCCGATCACGCAGTTCTGCCACCTTGCCATCATTAAAGCGGTCCACAGTGCTCAAATATCCTGTAATCCGGCGCACACGGCGGATATTTGCGGAACCGCAGCGCGGGCATTCGGGATCATTAAACACACCTAAATGATTGCAGCCGCAGCAGAAATCCACCGGATAGTTGATACCGGCATATCCCATATCACACTCAGCCATATGCCTGAGCAGAGATTCTACAGCCTGCGGATTGTGCTGAGGTGGTGACTCCAGTTCTACATAACTGATATGACCGGCATTAAAGAACTTGTGGTATTGTCCTTCCAGCCTCACCTTGTCGAACATACTGATCGGATAATAAACAGGGATGTGGAAAGAATTGGTGTAATACTCCCGGTCAGTTACGCCAGGTATGATCCCATACTCTTTCCTATCCATTTTGACAAACCTCCCTGAGAGCCCTTCAGCAGGTGTTGCCAAAAAGGTATAGTTTAGATCAAAGCGCTCACAGGCCTCATCAACTTTTTCTTTGATGTGCTTCATGATCTCCAGCCCAAGTTCTTCAGAATCCTTATTCTGCCCGTGGTGGTAGCCGGTCAAAGCAACCAGAGTTTCTGCCAGCCCGATCATCCCTACAGAAAGGGTCCCATTGACGATAGCCGGTTCGATGGAATCATCGGGTTTTAAATCCTCTGATCCCATATAAAGCCCCTGTCCCATAACAAAGGGGATATCCTTGACCCGCAGCCTGCACTGCACTTTGAACCTGTGATAAAGCTGATTGATGGTTAGTTCTGTAATCTCGTCCAGCAGTTGATAAAATCTCTTTAAATTACGCTCAGCTTTGATGGCCAGTCGGGGGAGGTTGATAGTTGTGAAGGAAAGATTTCCTCTCCTGGTGGTCTCCTCCGGACCCCTGCGGTTGGCCATCACCCGGGTGCGGCACCCCATATAGGCTACCTGGTCCCCATAAGCTTTATTGAAAGATGAATCCATAAAACTGAAAGTGGGGTTCAATCTTTTGCTGGCAACCCGCACCGCCAGCTTAAAAAGATCATAATTTGGGTCCTCTGGGTTAAAGTTGACGCCTTTTTTCAGCCGGAAAATAACATTGGGGAAAATGGGGTTCTCACCTTTCCCCAGACCAGCCTCATAGGCCAGCAGGAAATTGCGGGTGATCTTGCGCCCTGCCTCAGAAGTATCTGTACCCAAATTAATGGATGAAAAGGGGACCTGAGAACCCGCTCTGCTGTGCATAGAGTTCAGATTGTAAACAAAGGCCTCCATAGCCTGGTATACCTCATCCTCACTGTTGCCATCAATAAACGGAGCCATCTGTTTATCGAAAAAGGGGAAAGACTGGCCGCCATACATATCATTCTGGGAACTCTGCAGGATAATTGCTGCCAGGGCTGTAGCAGAAGCAGGCCTTTTGGGAGGCCTGATATAGCCGTGGCCATTATCAAAGCCCTCTCTTAATAGGTCATCCAAAGGGATTTGCAAACAATTGATCGTGGTAGCGTAGAAATCTAAATCATGAATGTGTATATCCCCCCGCCTGTGGGCGAGTGAATAGTCTTCATCCAGCATCCTGGTCAAATAATAATTCCTGCTGGCAGCACTGGCGATCTGCAACATTTTGGCTGAAGGAGAATTTCCCACATTGGCATTGTCCCGGTCAGTTTCCCTGATGATATCTTCAACAACATCCATTAGCTCGGTTTTCGCCTCACGTATACGGGTGCGTTTATCCCTGTAGAGGATGTACGCTTTGGCGGTACGGGCATGGCCCTTTTCAATTAATACCTTTTCCACCACATCCTGGACATCCTCCACACCAAAGATCTGCCCGTTGTATTTCTGTTTCAGTGCACGCAGCACTTCCAGGGTAAGGGAAACCGCCAGTTCCCGGTCCTCTCCGCCCACAGCGCGAGCTGCTTGAAAAATCGCATCTGTGATTTTAGAGTCATCAAAAGGTACTTCTCTGCCATCTCTTTTTTTAATCTTAGTAAACAACATGGTTCTCCTCTCTATCAATATTACTTTAAGCGCTAGTATAATTACTATTGTCTGCGCCCTCTGACACCCATTTCTTCCAGGCAGTCAAGAATCTCCCCTACATCTTGAAATTCTCTGTAAACAGAAGCAAAACGAACATAAGCTACCTTGTCCAATTTCAGCAAATGACCCATCACTATCTGCCCGATCACCTTACTGGGAATCTCATGTTCAGGCTGATTGCGGAGTTCTCTCTCTATCTCATCAACTATTTCTGATAAGGTTTCCAGCGCTGTTGGCCTTTTTTCACATGCCTTCATGATGCCGGTCAGAAGCTTGTCCCGGTTAAAAAGTTCCCTCCTGCCATCTTTTTTTATCACCCATAATGGCACATCATCCACCCGTTCATAGGTAGTAAAACGCCTGCTGCAGCTGGTACATTCCCTCCTTCGCCTGATAGTAAAACCATTGTCCAGCGTTCTAGACTCTAAAACCCTTGACTCACTTTGTTTACAAAAAGGGCAGCGCATCAGTGATCATCCATCCTTCTAAATAGGAATAGAGACAATATATAGGGTAATGCATTATTAATTATACTACATATAGTGTAACATTCCTGCTTCTTTGACCACAAAAAAAGTCCCATCTTTGATTTGGGACTGAAGTCTTATGTACTTCCTCCCTTTATATCTTACAACTGAGATCAATTTCCCCAAAGGGAGAATTACATCAACATCACTTTGATTACTTCTGTTGGAGCTGATTTGTGGCAGAATATTCAACCAAAATCACATCTACACCTATTTTCACAATCTTTTCCCAGGGGATGATCACTTCCTCACTCTTCGCAAAAAAATTAAACACCCGGTTATTTCCAGGCAAAATAATAGATCTGACCCGGCCGGTTTCTACATCAATATCGATATCCCTGATCATCCCCAAACGCCTGCCATCTATAACATTAATAACATCATGAAGCCGCAGTTCAGATATTTTTATCACTGCTGCCACCTCCCTCAAAATAAATATATGAGAGAGATGAGCATTTTGTTCCCCTTTGTTATCTTAAACCCTTGAGCTTTGCCAGGTAGCCGTTATCCCGGTTCAGCCACTCCAATACCTTAAAATTAAGATCAACCCTATTTTCATCTGCGATTTTAGTTACCGCCATATTTTCCTCCTGCTGTGCCATTACCTCCATTGTTGTGTTTTCTTCATTTATCATTTCCATTTCCAGAGCATCGCCTGAAATGTCAACAAAACAAAGGGGTGGAAAAAGAACGCACCACCAGTTAGCCCCTTTGCCATTCCCCAGCACCACTTTCACAGCCTCATATTCACCCTGAGGCAGTACCAGTTTACCATAAGCGCGGGAGGGGAAATCAAACCGGCCGTATTCTAAGCTCACCGGGTAGGTCAATCCGGAAGCAGCTATGACTTCCTCAACAGCAGCAGTAAGCTGTGAGCGGTTATTAATAATCACCTCTCGTGCTTCCTGATAATTTTGAACCCCTGTCAACTGCTCTTTCATTATTTCAATAATACGGTCCCGTACCTTGTATTTTATTGCCTGGTCCTGCTGATGATCACTGTTGGCGATAACATGGAGCCGTATCAGGTTATCTGTGGTATAAGCTGTTTTTGTCTGTACAGCCGTACCGATAAAAACAAGGGTTAGCAGAGAACAAAGCAGCAGTAAAATGCCAATTTTCTGCTGGGCCATATTATATCACCCCTAAATATATTTTCGCATATGGTTCAATGCAGCTTTCTCCAACCGTGACACCTGGGCTTGGGAAATGCCGATTTCTTCGGCTACCTCCATCTGGGTCTTCCCTTCGAAAAACCGCATAGTAAGGATCCTTTTCTCACGGTTATTCAATTTACTCAGAGCCTCCCGGATCGCTATTGTTTCCAGCCAGTTGAGATCATGGTTTTTTTCATCACCGATCTGGTCCATCACATAAATGGGGTCACCTGCGTCATGATAAATGGGCTCAAAGAGGCTGACCGGTTCTTGAATAGCATCCATGGCAAAAATAACATCTTCTCTGGGTAAATTGAGTTCCTCAGCAATCTCATTTATTTTGGGTTCCCGGGAGTGTTTATTGATCAATGTTTCCCTCACCTGTATGGCCTTATAGGCAATATCCCTTAGAGATCTGCTGACCCTGATGGGGTTGTTATCCCGCAGATAACGCCGAATTTCTCCGATGATCATCGGCACTGCATAGGTAGAGAACTTCACATTCTGTCCCAGATCAAAATTATCAATGGCTTTGATCAGACCAATACATCCGACCTGGAACAGATCATCTACATATTCCCCGCGATTGGTAAACCGCTGAATCACACTGAGTACCAGGCGCAGGTTCCCTTTGATCAGTTTTTCTCTTGCTGTTTTATCACCGGCTTTGACACTTAAAAATAGTTCATTCATTTCTGCACTGGTAAGTACCGGTAGTTTAGCTGTGTTTACTCCACATATCTCAACCTTGTTTACCATTCCGCCTGCTTCCTCCCCAGCGATTCTTTGGTCGTTTTTCATTATTACCGGGGATGTCTCAAATTATACGATCAGGTACAGAACCACCCTTGAAAAAAAGAAAATGGGAACCCTACGGATTCCCAGAACTGCTTTTAAATTTTCAATTATTAAGGGGGATAACCGGCAATAGTTATTCCAGACAGCAAATTTCTTTACGCAACCTCTTTATTATGCGCTTTTCCAACCGGGAAATATAAGACTGTGATATTCCCAGCAGATCAGCCACCTCTTTTTGGGTTTTCTCTCTGGCACCACACAGCCCAAACCTGAGTTCCATTATCTTCCGTTCCCTGGGAGATAGTCTGTTCACAGCGGTATGCAGCAGTTTCCGGTCAACCTCCTCTTCTAAATGCCGATAAATAACATCACTATCTGTTCCCAGCACATCTGACAAGAGCAGTTCATTACCGTCCCAGTCAGTGTTCAGCGGCTCATCAAAGGACACTTCAGCCCTGTTCTTATTGCTCCTGCGCAGATGCATTAGAATTTCGTTTTCGATACACCGGGAGGCATAGGTAGCCAGTTTGATTTTACGCTGGGGTTTAAAGGTATTTACAGCCTTGATCAGTCCGATAGTACCGATAGAGACCAGGTCTTCAATACCCACACCGGTATTATCGAATTTACGGGCAATATAAACCACCAACCGCAAATTCCTTTCAATAAGGGCATTCCTCACAGTGATATCCCCGGTTTCCAGCTTACTCAATAAAGCCAGTTCCTCTTCGCTGGTCAGAGGAGGCGGTAGTGCTTCATGGTTTCCCAAGTAATAGATATGGGACGGATATCTAAATCTCTGCAAAAAACGTATCAACCACAACCGAACCTGCCACAACAATGAAACTCTCTCCCTCATCAGCAATCCCCCTTAATTTAAACTCAATTTGCGGCTGCTTGAATCAGATCAGGATGAAGCAGGGCTCGATAAGACCCCTGGGGCGAAAGACGCCTGTTGTAAATACCGATAACCACATCGTTTTTACAAACCTGTTGATCCCCTGTAAAGACTGTTATCTTATCAGGGCGGAAACCGACCAGCATACCATGGCGTTTACCAATGGTTGTAAAAGGTATCAACCTCAATGATACAGTGTTTCCCTCACTGGGAACTACCTCAGTTAATCTGGCTAAATCAACTTCTCCCTCAGCATCTATAATATTCTGCAGTTCCAGTGGCAGATATGGCTTTAAAACACCATATTCCACAATAACAACCGGCTTTCTGGTCAGAGGATCAACAAGCTGGTTCCCGGTGTCAACCAGCCCGGTCACCTTAAATGTCTTCCCTTGAATACAGATCTCCACAGGTACCTTCAATAAATCTTGTAATAAATTCTTTTTGATATAGGCTATCCCGTATTTTCCCAGTACAGCAGCGGTAACCAATGCTACAGCTAGCCACAAATAGTGAAGAGGAAGGTTTGATATCAATGAACTGCTGCTGGAAAAATACATAAATCCGAGCACTGCTCCACCCATTGTAAAGGCAACCAAATAAAAGTAGAGAACAGCCTGCCCAAACTTTTTCCATGGTAAAGGGTAGTAAGCTATCACAACCATCCACAGGGAAACGATAAACTTGATTTCCATCCTGGACATCATCTGAAAAGCGGGCAGCAGAACAAGCACACTGTACAGAGAACCTAAGGCTGCCGCAACCCCCAACCTCCAATAGGATATTCGAACCTGAGCCAGCCGGGCTGCTGCCCAGAGAACCACAAAATCCATTACAAAATTGATTAAGAACAACATATCCACATAGACAGCAGTGTTTCCGGGCATAGCCGTCACCCTGGGTATCATAATTTTAAAACTTATTATTTAATGTATATTCATTGAAATTCGCTACAATACCAATGGTTATTATATAAAATAGAAAAAATGATATCTGTCAGAATATGATAATTTGCTGGTTGATATATCGGGGGATTCACCAAAAACATTGCCCGGTTTTTGACACTATTTAACCTCTGTCGCCCATTAAAGTAGGTATCAACCTTTTCTCGGGGTAATATGAGTGTATAAGCTGTAAATATATGAGGCAGGGTGTCAGATATAAAAGAGATCCCTTAAGTGGGGCCAATAGAAAAATGCCGAAGGAAAGCTCATTCGGCATTGACCAATAAATGAGTAGGTACACTAGCTGTATTAAATCATCAAGTCATTATTCAGAATAGAATATCATTCTGCCGTTGTTTAACGTTTGCGCAGGAATGCAGGAATATCCAAATCATCAGAGGTAAATGAGCGCAGATCAACAACAGGGCCTTCTTTTTCCTCATGACTTATTGCATCAAATCCGGTAGCGATAACGGTTACCCTCACTTCATCTTCAAGGTTTTCATCGATGACCGCACCGAAAATGATATTGGCTTCTTGATCTGCTGCCTGGGAAATGATCTCAGCTGCCTCGTTTACCTCAAAAAGGCCCAAATCAGGTCCACCGGTGATATTAAGCAGTACTCCCTTGGCACCCTCAATAGATGTTTCCAGAAGTGGGCTGGAAATGGCTATTTTTGCTGCTTCCGCGGCCCGATTATCGCCCTGGGCACTGCCGATCCCCATCAAGGCTGTACCTGTATTTGACATTATTGTTTTCACATCAGCAAAGTCTAAATTGATCAAACCTGGGACAGCAATTAAATCTGAAATTCCCTGAACTCCCTGCCGCAGCACATCATCTGCAATGCGGAAGGCTTCATTGATCGAGGTAGACTTATCCACTACCTGCAGCAACCGATCATTAGGGATGGTAATCAGGGTATCCACTTTGCTTTTCAACTCCTGAATTCCCTGTTCTGCCTGGTTAGCTCGCTTTTTCCCTTCAAAGGTAAATGGCCTGGTTACCACACCAACGGTCAGAGCACCAACTTCCTTTGCAACTTCAGCAACTACCGGTGCCCCACCGGTTCCTGTCCCTCCGCCCATACCTGCTGTTACAAATACCATATCAGCACCGCGCAGGGCCTGCATTAACTCGTCGCGGCTCTCTTCCGCCGCTTTTTTCCCGATTTCCGGGTCTGCACCTGCACCCAGACCTTTGGTCAGCTTTGATCCAATCTGCATCTTGTGTTCTGCCAAAGATAAATTCAGAGCCTGGGCATCGGTATTGACAGCAATGAAATGCACGCCCTTCAGGTCTGCCTGGATCATTCTATTGACGGCATTCCCACCACCACCACCGACACCGATTACCTTGATATCGGCAAACTGATTTGTGTCAACCTCCAATTCCAACATCTCCCTGTCGATCCCTCACTTCTTAAAAAAGATCTTGAAACCATTTTTTAATCCTGCTGAAGATATTTTTTGCAAAAAAACTGTCTTCATTTTCTTGCATTGCCTGTTGACGTCTGACTCCGTACATCAAAAGCCCCACACCTGTAGCATACTCAGGGCTATGTACAACATCAGCCAATCCAACTATTCCTTCGGGATATCCGACCCTGACAGGTTTTTCTAATAGATCCACTGCCAGTTCGGCAATTCCGCAGGTTAAAGCAGTTCCTCCGGTCAGAACAATTCCCCCTGGAAGCAAACCAGGATAACCGGAACTATCCAACTTATTCTTTACGAGAGTGAGTATTTCCTGCACACGTGGTTCAATAATGCTGGCAACTACTTTTTTGGATACCCTAAAGGTCTCCCTACCCCCCACACTGGGAACATCCACAAATTCACTATCAGATGTTAGTGCAGGAAGTGTCCCTCCATGCTCCTTTTTGATAATCTCTGCCTGATTCAGTGGAGTGCGCAGACCCACCGCCAGATCACTGGTGATGTAATCCCCACCCACCGGTAGAACTGCCGTATACCATAAGGTTCCCTGGTCAAAAAGAGCAATATCTGTTGTGCCCCCACCAATATCCACCACCACAGCTCCTAGCTCTTTTTCTGCCGGAAAAAGCACTGCTTCTCCTGAGGCATAACCGTTTACTACTATTTCCCAGGGATGAAATCCTGCTCGTTCACAGCATTTGATAACATTTTGGAGAGTGGCATTGTTAATAGTTACAATGTGTGTTTCTACTTCTAATCTTGACCCAACCATGCCCACCGGGTCAAGTATATTTTCATTTCCATCAACAAAATACTGGCGGGGTATAACATGAATGATTTTACGGTCAGGAGGTAGGGCAATGACACGTGCTGCTTGCAGAACCCTATCCACATCCTCTTGTGTAATTTCCTGATCCGGACCGGCGACCGCAACAACGCCACGATTATTGAGTGAGGAAACTAAAAGACCTGTAATCCCTACATATCCACCCTCGATCTGGCGCCCGCTCATCTGTTCAGCCTGTTCTACAGCAGCTTCTATGGCACGTACTGTGTTTTCTATATCAATGATATTACCCTTACGGATTCCAGTCGATGCCACAGCCCCAAAACCAACCACATGAATTTGGTCTTCCTGACCGATCTCCCCAGCAATAACAGCAACCTTTGAACTGCCCAGATCAAGGCTGACAATTAGGTTTCCCCGGGTCAAATTACCGCACCTCCACCCAGATATCACACACATAAAACCTTTCAACGCAAATCGATTTTTTCCTCTAATTTTCTGCTATAGAGATCGAATTTTCTATTTTTTCTAAACTTTTTCCTTCACATTTCACTGCAGGAGCATTTAAACTTCTGATATCCATATATTCGATCCCCTCAACCGTACCCAGCAGATCAAGATAAGAAACCGCCATTTCTATCTTCTCTGACAGCTGATCCGGGGTACCCAACAGCAGCGGAATCCCTTGTCTGGTATATGCAATGAGGCTGTTCTCCTGGGCAAGATCGATCTCAGAAATCAGCTGCTGCACATCCTCACCGAGAACTGCGAGAACCGACTGCAGACATTCTTTATCACTGACCTTCTCCCCCGGCCGCAGTAGATCCGGGATCAATCCAGTGATAATGGGCAGGTCATAATCATGTATCGAAACATTTTTTTCAATGCAGTATCCTTGACCATCGATCACAGCAAAACTATCCTGGGTGCAGTAAAGTGCCAGCGGTTCCCGCTCCTCAACCACAATCTCCATCCGATTGGGGAGTTTTTTGTTCACTTCCACAGATGCGATCACAGGAATAGAGGATAAGCGCTTTGCAACCAGTCCGGTGTCAATATCAAAGTAGTTTATTCCTAAGCTTAAACCGCTCTTTTGTACGATCTCAGTTTGAGGGAGTTTTTTGTTCCCTTTAACCTCAATTTCTTTCAATGCAAAAAAAGGGGACTGGGTAAAGTAGTAAAAAGCCAAAACACTGGAAGTTATGATCAGCAGATTCCTTAGAGCTTTAATTATTTTTCGCGGGTTCCTTTTTACCCTGCGCTTTTTTCGGGTTCTGCTAGAAGACATGCTTGTCCTCCCTGATTAAAAAAAATAGTAGAGAATATTACATTTCACGATAAATTTGGGCTCCCAGCATCCGCAGCCGCTCCTCAAAATTTCCGTAGCCCCGATCTAGGTGGTGTACCCCTTCTATTACAGTTGAATTTTCCGCAGCAAGACCTCCCAAAACCAGTGCCGCTCCTGCCCTGAGGTCCGTTGCCTCCACAACAGCTCCTGTCAACCGTGGCACACCTTTGATAATGGCACTTCTCCCCTCTAATTGAATCTGCCCCCCCATTCGTCTTAATTCTCCAACATGTCTGAAGCGGTTTTCAAATATATTTTCGGTGATAATACTTGTTCCTTTAGCCAAACTGAGGAAAACCATCATCTGAGGCTGCATATCTGTAGGGAACCCTGGAAAAGGCATAGTTCTTATATCCAACCCTTTCCAGACAGGAGAACCTTTAACAATAATCCGGTCTTTTACCTCCTGTACTTGAACACCTGCTTCCCTAAGCTTGGCTGTGACAGCTTCCACATGCTCAGGGATAGCATTTTCAATAACCACCTCTCCCCTGGTGATAGCTGCCGCTACCATAAAGGTTCCTGTTTCAATCCGGTCAGGGATAACCCGATAAGTAATCTCCCCGTTCAGCTTCTTTACACCGTCAATGCGGATGCTATCCATTCCTGCCCCTTTGATACAGGCGCCCAGTTTATTCAAATAGTTCTGCAAATCAACGATTTCCGGCTCACGGGCAGCATTTCTGATAATGGTAGTCCCTTCAGCCAGAGCAGCAGCCATCATTATATTCTCAGTGGCACCGACACTGGGTAAATCAAGGTGTATTTCTGTTCCCTTAAGTTTGGCTGCCTCAGCCTTAATATAGCCGTGATTCTCATCAATTTTCGCTCCCAGAGCTTCAAAACCCTTTAAATGCAAGTTCATGGGACGTGATCCAATAGTGCATCCACCGGGGTAGGATGCCTTAAAAGTACCAAACCGGCCCAATAGCGGCCCCATCACCAAATTGGAAGCCCGCATACGCCTGGCTAAAGAAGGGGGTACTTCCTGGGAATGCAAACCAGATGTATTCACCTCAATGGTATCACCGGTCCATTTGACCTCAGCACCCAAAGACTCCAGTGTTTCCTTCATGGTTTGCACATCATTTAAAAAAGGTACTCCCTCAAGCACCACATGGCTTTCAGAAAGCAGTGATGCTGCCATAATCGGTAAAATTGCGTTTTTTGCCCCACTGACCACTATCGAGCCCCTCAGTGGTGTCCCTCCAGTTACAATCAACCTCTCCACACCAACTCACCTTTCTTCCCCCACGATCAAGACCTCGGGGACCAGCATTACCCCCTCCTGTTCGAAAACCCGCTCTTGGATGGTCCTGATTAGGGTTAGAATTTCGCGTCCTGTGGCATTACCGCGATTAACAATGAAATTGGCGTGCTTCGTTGATATCACAGCATCTCCCATGCTGTGCCCCTTGAGCCCTGCTGCCTCGATCAATCTTCCCGCATAATCACCTACAGGGTTGCGAAAAACACTCCCGGCAGTAGGGTATTCCAGGGGTTGCATATTATTGCGGAAGGAGAGTTTAGCTTCCATGCTGGCAGCAATATCCTCGCTTATACCTGGTTTCAATTGAAGGGTAGCTCTTAAAATTATAATGTTTTTATCCTGCAAAGAGGATTTTCGGTAGCTGAAGGTCAGTTCATCCCTGGACAATATCTGCTGCTTCCCCTCAAAATCGATAACCTCCACTTGACTGACAAGGGATCCGATATCTTGGCCGAAAGCTCCTGCATTCATGACAATAGCTCCTCCTAGAGTGGCCGGAATCCCCACAGCGAACTCTAGACCGCTTAGTGATCCATTAAGGGCCATCCTCGCCAGAGAAGGCAGCATCGCCCCACCTTCTGCAATCAGGAAATTACCATCCAAATACTGTGATTTAAGACCACCACCGAGTTTCAAAACCACACCCCTGATACCGCCATCCAGCACCAGAAGATTGGAGCCATTACCAATAGCCATCATAGGCAGTTGATGGTGTTTTGTAAAGATCAGTGTCTCATGAACATCTTTTACTGTCTGAGGGATTACCAACAGATCCGCAGGTCCCCCTACTCTCCATGTTGTATGATGCTTCATAGGAGCATTGGCCAGCACCTGACCATCTAATTTTTGCCTGAGTTGGTTAGCCAATTCTTGCCAATTCATACAAGTAAAACTCCTTAATTGTGCCGATAATGCTGTTTGATATTCTGAGCGATGTTCTTTCCTACAGTCCAGACATTCCCTGCACCTACGGTCAGCACAGTATCTCCGGAATGTACTTCTCTGATGAGGTACTGCACCACATCTTCAAGTGAGTCGATATAAACTACATTCTCACCATTCTTAAGCAGTTCCTGAACAATGCCTTGAGCACTGACACCATCTAAAGGCAGCTCACCTGCAGAATAGATATCTGTTACTATAACCAGATCACTCCCTGCAAAAGCCTTACCAAACTCCTCTTTCAAGAGCTTGGTTCTGGTGTAGCGATGGGGCTGAAAAACTGTAATCAGTCTATTTTTCTTAACACCCAATGCAGCTTTCATCAGAGCTTTTATTTCTGTGGGGTGGTGGGCATAATCATCGATAATTTTTATCCCATCAAATTGAGCTACCAGTTGAAAACGGCGTTGGACACCCGTGAAGTGGGAAAGAGCAGCTGCTATACTGGAAAAATCCATACCCAAATGCATGCCAACAGCAACTGCTGCCAAGGCATTCTGCATATTATGAAACCCTGGTACAGAAAGTTTTAAAGTACCCAGCAGACTCCCGCGGTGGTATACTTTCCCTTCAGTGGTAAAGCCCATCTGCTTGATCTCTTTTACCTGATAATCAGAGTTTCCTTCTAAACCATAAGTGACAGCATTGACCTGGCTGATATCCAAACGGCGCACATTAGGATTATCATAGCAGAGCACAGCAAGACCACCAGGCTTGATGCGGCTTAAATAATCCTGAAAAGCCTCTAGAATTCCGGTCAAATCATTATAATAATCCAGGTGATCATCATCAATATTGGTAATAACCGCAATGTTCGGCATTTGCTTGAGAAATGACCCATCGCTTTCATCTGATTCAGCAACAAGGTATGCACCTCTGCCTAAACGTGCATTGCCTCCTAGGGCAGCTATGTGACCCCCTACCAGACAGGTGGGGTCATAGCCGTTTTCCGTCAACAGCACAGAGATCATGGCACTGGTTGTTGTTTTCCCATGTGACCCTGTGATGGCTATCCCCTGATAGGAATCCATCAATTGCGCCAGCAGTTCGCCCCGCTTAAGCACATCTAATCCCCGCTGGCGGGCGGTGCTTAATTCGATATTCTTGGGATGTATAGCAGAAGAAACAACCACAACATCCATATCTTCTTTAATGTTATCCTCACTATGTCCAATGTAGATCTGAGCACCCATCTTTTTCAGGTTTTCTGTAATAGGTGATGAGGCCATATCAGAACCACTAACCCGCATCCCCATCTCAAGCAGAACCTGAGCAAGACCGCTCATACCCACACCGCCGATTCCAATAAAATGATACCACTTGCCAGCCACTAAATAATCTCCTCCCTTGAGCACTGCATCCTGTTTTTCATCATTTGCCACAACAACAGTTTATGTCTTAACCACCGGGGAGGTGCAGTGTGACTTTTTGCCAACATTAAGCAGGTATTCGGCAATATGCTCTCCTGCCTGGGGGCGACCGATTTTGCGGCATTGTTCAGCCATCTTTTCACGGAGGTGATCATTCTCAATCAACTCCCTTAACTCCCCGAACAATCCTTTAGCTGTTAATTCACTTTCAGGAATTAACACTGCCGCCCCTCTGTCCTTTAAAAAGCGAGCATTATGATACTGGTGGTTTCCGGTAGCATAAGGATAAGGTATCAAAACCGCCGGAATCCCTCGAGCCGTAATCTCTGCAAGTGTAGCAGCACCGGCACGGCTGATTACAAGGTCTGCTGCCGCTAAAGCATATTCCATCTCTTCCAAATAGGGTTTCATAACTATTTTACCAAATTTCACGGTTGTTAATCCCTTTGTTTCCATATCATGGCACACCTGCTGATACTCTGTTCTGCCGGTGAGATGGATGATCTGCAGGGGTGGAAAGGATCCATCCTTACAGATCTCCTCATATACCTCCAAAAGGACCTGGTTGAGGCGCCGTGCTCCTCTGCTCCCCCCTGTAACAAGAACTGTCAAATGATCAGGTCCAAAACCGAAAAAGTTAATTCCGTCCTCTCGTCTCACATTTAAAATTTCAGGGCGTACCGGAAGCCCCACATGAATTATTTTCGCCCTGGATGAAAAAGATCCCTTGTCCAAAGGAAAGGTGGTAAATAATACCTTAGCCCAGCGTGACAGCAGTTTATTGGCCATACCGGGAACAGAATTCTGTTCATGCAATAAAAGGGGCACACCTAATACTGCTGCAGCCATACCCAAAGGCACAGACACATAACCACCGGTTGCCAGCACTGCATCCGGATGAAACTGTTTGATGAGCCTGATACCCTGTATAAAACCCTTACCCAGTGAAAATAAGGATTTCATTCCATCGATGGATATTTTGCGCGGCCATTTTCCTGCCGCTATCTGACAAAAAGAGTAACCCTCTTTGGGAACAACACTGCTTTCCAACCCTTCTCCTGTTCCCACAAAAAGAATTTCTCCATCTGGATCCAATTTTCGCAATAATCCCGCCACAGCTAATGCCGGATAGAGGTGTCCGCCTGTACCCCCACCGGTGAGCATTACACGCATTTTTATTCTCCTATTCTCTCACATATCGTGAAATGTTTAACAGTATCCCGATTCCCAATAGATTCAAAGTCAATGATGAACCACCGTAACTGATAAAAGGAAGGGTAATTCCCGTTACAGGAAGGCTTCCTGTTACAACACCAATATTGACCGCTGCCTGTACCACGACCATGGCAGTTATACCTGTCGCAAGCAATGCGCCGAAAAAGTCCGGAGCCTTGATCGCTATTTTCAATCCTCTCCAGGCAAAAGCCAGGAACAGCAGAACAACAAATGAAGCTCCCAGGAATCCCATCTCTTCAGCTAAAACCGCAAAAATAAAATCGGTCTGCTGTTCCGGCAGATAGAGAAATTTCTGCCTTCCGTGCCCGAGGCCTGTGCCAAAGATCCTTCCTGAACCAACAGCTAAAAGGGATTGAATAGTTTGAAACCCATCTCCCAAAGGATCGGCCCAGGGATCGAGGAAAGCGGTGATGCGTTTCATGCGATAGGGAGCCATTTTGATGGCCATAGCCACCAACCCGCAGCCCAAAACCGCTAATAACCCCAGGTGAGTTAAGCGTGCCCCCGCCACCAGCAGCAAAACATAAGCTGTTGCCGCAATAGTTACTGCTGTTCCCAAATCCGGTTGTTTTACGATCAGCAGACAAACACATCCGACCACTAAAAGAGGTGGAACAAACCCCTTAAAAAAATACTTGATCTGATTCTGTCTATCAACTAGGTATTTCGCTAAGAAAATTACCATACCGAGTTTCGCGATCTCTGAAGGCTGAAAAGTCAAAGATCCAAACCCGATCCAGCGGGTTGCATCTTTAATGGTGATCCCCACCCCAGGAACAAACAGCAAAATTAGGAGGAGGACTGCCAATCCGAACAGATGGTATCCCCATTTATAGTAGAGCCTGTAATCGATTTTCATCACCGCGATCATAGCGAAGATACCCAGCAATGCCCAGATCAGCTGGCGTTTAAAAAAATGAGCGCCATCAGCATAGGTCACCTGTGCAGAAACATAGCTTGCACTATAGACCATCACAATTCCAAAGGTTAATAACAATAATACAATAATGAACAATATAAAATCAGGGGCCCGGCGCCCTTTCTTCATTTTAACCCCCTCCTTCACAGTTTCTTAACCTCTGCACGGAAAAGTTCGCCCCGTTCCTCATAATCTCGAAACATGTCCCAACTGGCACACCCCGGTGACAAGAGCACAATATCACCTGGCTGGGCGATTTTGTGCGCCAGTTTAACAGCCGCAGGAAGTGAGCTCACATCCCATATCCTGTTATATCCTGCATCCTCTGCTGCCTTGTGAAACAGAGGAGCAGCCTCTCCGAGAAGAATCAGTGCTTTGACCTTTTCCTTGATCTTGCGGACAAGTTCCCCCAGGTCACTTCCTTTGTGCTGTCCTCCTGCGATCAAAATTACCGGTTCTGTGAAGGAAGCCAAGGCTTTGATAACTGCCTCTGGATTTGTTCCTTTTGAATCATTAATATATCGCACCCCGTTAACTGAACGCACCTCTTCCAGACGGTGGGGAACACCGGGAAAGGTACGCAGAGCTCCAGCCACAATATCCTTGTTGATGCCTGCCAGCAGGGATGCGGCAGATGCTGCCAGAGCATTCTCCAGATTATGGGGACCAGGCAGCCTGATCTCAGATATAGAACAAAGGGTTTCCTTGATACCATCACAGGTATAAATGACCCTTGAGTCACACACCCCGATCCCTTCCTGTGGTAAACTGCTGGCAGAAAAACCCCAGATCCGGCTGGGAATAATGTTCCTATGAGCTGACAACCAGGGATCATCCAGGTTGATCACCGCAAAATCACCGGACTGTTGATTGGAAAAGATACGAGCTTTAATCAATCCATAGGTCTCAGTGTCTCCATGTCTGTCCAAATGATCAGGGGTTAGATTCAAAAAAACAGCGATTCTCGGTCTGAAAGATCGGATCCGTTCCAGTTGAAAAGAACTAACTTCAACTATCCAGTATTTTTTATCCCTGTTACGGATATTTTGTTCTACCTCCTGGATCAAAGGAATCCCAATGTTGCCGGCAACCACAGCATTTATTCCTGCTTTTTCAAATATATAGCCGATCAAAGATGTTGAAGTGGTTTTACCATTAGTTCCGGTCACAGCTATCATCGGTTCTTCAATAAACTGTGCAGCCAGTTCCAATTCACTCCAGATTGGAATACCATATTCCTCTGCATCCTTGATCAGTTTGATATTCCCAGGCACACCGGGGCTGACTATAACCAGATCATAGTCACCGGCCTTTACCTCCGGGTAACCACCGGTGATCAAGGTAACCGGTAAATCCTTTAACCGCTCAAACCCATAACCCAACAATTCTTCTGTTTTATAATCAGTCCCTGTGACCTTTGCTCCCTGATTGATCAGAAAACGGACAGCAGCCTGTCCGCTGCGTGCCAATCCTATAACAAGAACTTTTTTCCCGCACAGATCGCTCATTTGATTTCTCCTACCTAAAATAGATATCGGAACCGGAACCCGGAGGTGGTTCCGCAAGATTTACCCCATTCCCTTCACGGACCACAACCCGAGAATAGCAAAACAAAAACCTATCAGCCAAAATAAATGAACAACCTTTACCTCCGGCCAACCGCACAGCTCAAAATGGTGGTGTAATGGGCTCATTTTAAAGACCCTTTTCCCAGTCAACTGAAAGGATACCACCTGGATTATCACCGATAGTACCTCAAATACAAAAACCGCACCTAAGATTAGCAGAACCAGTTCTGTTCCGGTGAGCACCGCAAGAGCCGCTAAGGCTCCTCCCAGAGCCAGAGAACCGGTATCACCCATAAATATTTTGGCTGGATGATAATTATGCCTTAAAAAACCAAGACAACCCCCGGTAAGGGCACCGGCAAAAACCGCTGCTGCGGTGTTCCCCATCATCCAGGAAATCAATACATAAACACCACCTGCTATGGCCATTAACCCGCAAGCCAGCCCGTCCAATCCATCGGTCAGATTTACCGCGTTTGCGGCAGAAATGAATACTACCACTACAAATAGATAATAAAATAAACCAATAACAAATTCATTTCCTGTAAAAGGTATAATGATTGTTGTATCTCTGCCCAACAACACTGCACCCCATGCCAGCAGTATTCCTAACAGAAGCTGCCCCAGGATCTTATGTCTGGCCTTAAGCCCCAGGGGTCTTCTGAGCACAACTTTAAGGTAATCATCCAAAAAACCTAAAAGCCCAGCACCTAGAGTAATACCGGTCAGTAGCAGAGTTTTCCAAATATCATCTGTGAACAGGAACGCGGCTATTGTTGCACCCAATAGGATCATAACCCCACCCATAGTAGCAGTACCCCGTTTTTTTAAATGGGTCCTGGGCCCGTCATCCCTGACCTCCTGCCCAAACTTCATTCTGTATAGTGTGGGAATCAGTACAGGTCCCAAAATCAGTACAACAACCAAACTAACCACAAAAGCCATTATGATTGCAGTGATATCATTCACCTGTGAACACCCCTTTAGTAAGAGATGCTGTAATCTCTTCCATCCGCATTCCCCGTGAACCCTTGATCAGAACCAGATCACCCTTTTGCAAATGGGACTTAAGAAAGGCCACTGCTTCTGCTTTTTCCTGAAAAGTATGGATGCGCTCCCCGGCTAAACCAGCCGATTCAGCACCAACCGCAATTTCCCGGGCTAGTTCTCCCACAGTGCAAAGGCAATCAATTGACAGAACAGCTGCCTTCATCCCCACCTCCCGGTGGCCGGATATTGTTTCTTCACCCAACTCATACATATCTCCTAAAACAGCGATTTTTCTGTTTCCATCAACTGCTGCCAGCAGTTCCAAGGCAGCTATTGTTGATGCAGGGCTGGCATTGTAGGAATCATCGATGATCCTTGTATCCCCGATCCCTGGTTTCACCTCCAGCCGCATTCCTGACAAAGAAGCAGAAGCTAAACCTACGGCTATCTCTTCAGAATTTAAACTAAACCAGTACCCTACAGCTGCAGCAGCCAGGGCATTGGGCACATTGTGCGCCCCTGGCAGGGGGAGAAAACAGTCTGCCTCTCCGGAGGGAGTGTGCAGTTTAAAATCCACCCCTTCCAGTCCACGCAGTCTAATATCAGCAGCCCTGATCTGGCACCTACTATCTGTTCCATAATAAATTACCTCTCCCCTGACCCTGCTGGCCAGTTTGAGTTGCCAGGGGTCATCAGCATTGAGCACAGCACAGCCTTCAAGGGACAGAGAGGAAATCAATTCCCCTTTGGCCTCTGCAATAGCCTCCTGGGACCCCAAAAGCTCCAAATGGGTTTTTCCTATATTGGTAATCACCCCTACCTGGGGATGGCTGATCTCACATAATTCAGCGATTTGGCCGGGCCCGCGCATGGCCATCTCCAAAACCGCAGCCTGGTGTCTGTCATCTAAGTTCAATAAGGTCAGAGGCAGCCCAATCTCATTGTTGTAGTTCCCTTCAGTTTTGATAACCATCATCTGCCTGCCCAGAACACCGGCGATTAAATCCTTGGTAGTGGTTTTACCTGTGCTGCCTGTTACAGCCACCACAGGTATATCAAAAAGAGATCTATAGCCCTGCGCCAGAGCCTGAAGAGCCTGCAAAGGATTAGAAACCCTGATCAGCGGTTTATCCTGTTTACAACAAACGGGGCGAGATATCACTGCAGCCGCAGCACCCCTATGAAAAGCATCCTCTATATAGTCATGACCATCCACATGTTCCCCTGAAAAAGCGAAAAAAAGATCCCCAGGCTTGACTTTCCTGCTGTCAATACTCACACCTGTTATCTTTAGCCGGGAATTTCCCTTTTCCAGAACAGCATCATGGATCGTCTCCATTAACCAGTCTAACCCCATTGATTTCATTTTCTAACTGATGATCTCCTTCACTAAAATCTCTCTGGCAACCTGGTGATCATCGAAGGGGAGCACCTGATCACCGATAATCTGATATGTTTCATGACCCTTCCCAGCGATCACCACAAAATCCCCTTCCCGAGCCCAGTGAAGAGCATGTCTGATGGCTTCATAACGATCAGTGATCACCGTATAGGCGGCGCCTTTGCTTTCTTTGATCCCCTCCACGATCTGCCCCACTATCTTTTCAGGGTCCTCTGAACGGGGATTATCAGAGGTGATCACAGTATAATCGCTGATCTCTCCCGACAACCTTCCCATCAAAGGGCGCTTCCCCTGATCTCGGTCACCTCCGCAGCCAAATACTGTTATTAACCTTCCCCGTTTAATGCTGCTGGCTGTTTTCAGAACGTTTTCCAGCCCATCAGGGGTATGGGCATAATCTACAACAACAGTAAAATTTTGTCCTTCATCAACCAATTCAAACCTCCCGGGAACACCCTTCACTTCCTTTAATGCACTGCTTAATAGAACCAGCGGAACACCCTCTTTAAGTCCCACACATAAAGCTGCCAGACAATTGTAAACATTAAATTCTCCCGGAAGGGAAAGGGAAATAGGAATTCTCCCTTTGCTGCAAACCGCAGTAAAAGATGTGCCTCTTGAAGTCAGCTGCACATCTATGGCTTTCACATCAGCCTCTTCCCGCACACCATATGTGATCACCGGAACTTCAGTGTTTTTTACGATTTCTTTCCCTACAGGATCATCAATATTAACAACAGCATAACAGGGACGATTTTTTGTCCTCCCTTTACCCAGACCTTGAAAAAGCAGCATCTTCGCTGCTTTATATTCATCTAAATCTTTATGAAAATCAAGATGATCCTGTGTCAAATTTGTGAAAACCCCTACATCAAATTCACAACCCACCACCCGGTGCAGATATAGTGCATGGGAGGAAACCTCCATAGAAACAGCAGCAATATCAGCTGCCACCATCCTGTTCAATAAAGCCTGAAGATCCAGGGATTCAGGTGTGGTGCGCACCCCTGTCAGTTTTTGGTCACCTATTTTATTCCAGATGGTACCGATGATACCTGTTGATTTCCCCCCAGCTCTCAGCACAGCTTCAATCAGATGAGTAACAGTTGTTTTCCCATTGGTACCGGTCACACCAATTAGAGTCAATAACCTGCTGGGATGGCCAAAAAAATTTGCTGACAATTGGGCAAGGGCCAGTCGGGAATCCTCAACCCGCACCAAAGAAATCCCTTGCGGCACTTCAACATCCCGTTCAACCACCAATCCAACAGCTCCTCTGGATAATGCATCATCTATATAAAGATGCCCATCTGTGCGGTAACCCTTGACACAAACAAAGATATAGCCTTTTTTTATCTGTCGGGAATCGTAGTGCACACCCTCAACAATTTGTTCAAGCCCTCTGCCCTCCAGTATCTTAATTCCCTGGAGCAGATCTTTCAATAGCACAAAACCACCTCTATGGTTATTTTTACATTATACCCCATCTTACCCCACCTCAATCAAGGAGCAACCTCTACAGCAGAGGGGGGCTTAAATTTGACTCTGACCTGCTCACCGGCAGGGACTTTTGTCCCAGGAGCTGGTGACTGCTCTACAGCAATTCCCGTTGGATAGGGATCCCCTTCAGGAACCAGCACCAGGCCCATCATACCCAACAGTTCAGCTGCATCCCGCATACTCTTCCCCTTAATATTGGGCACAATCCGTTCCCCATCCTGTACTTCCTCCATTTTCTGCAGCTGCAGCAGCACTTTGCTGCCTATCTTTACCCTGATACCATCAACAGGAACCTGACCGTAAACAATATCTCCGGATCCTGAACGCTCAACCTGCAGCCCGGCATCTTTTAGTATCTTTTCCGCTTCATCCACCGGAAGGTTGATCACCATTGGAACTGTGGTCATCTCCTCATCAGCAGATTTATTATCCTCTTCACTATAGCGCACCGGAACTCCAAGATAGCGAAGACTGTCCCCCACCACTTCTCTGAAAGCAGGAGCTGCCACTGTGCCTCCATAATAGGGATAACCTTTAGGTGAATCAACCACAACTAAACATACCAAACGGGGGTCATCCACAGGTGCAAATCCCAAAAAAGATGCGATATAATCGCTGGAAGAATAACCTCCACCTGGTGCAGGTTTTTGAGCGGTACCTGTTTTTCCCCCCACAGAATAGCCTTCTATGTAAGCATTGCGGCCTGAACCGTGTGATACAACATTCTCCAACAGTTCCCTTTCGATCTTAGATGTTTCTTCAGAAATAATCTGCCTTATTACCTGAGACTGATAGGTTTTTACTACATCTCCATCTTTATTGCGCAGTTCTTTAACTATATGGGGCTTCATCAGCTTACCCCCATTGACTACAGCGGAAAGAGCTGTAACCATCTGTAAAGGGGTAACACTATTAGTCTGTCCCATGGATATAGTTGCCAGATCAACGGGTTTTACCTGATCCTCAGGAACAATGATACCAGTGGCTTCTCCAGGGAGATCAAAACCCAAAGTGCTGCCAAAACCAAAACCCCTTATATATTTGTAAAACCTCTCTGTGCCGAGCCGCATCCCTAAGGTAATAAACCCAGGGTTACAGGAGTTCTGCACAATCTCAGATAGACTCTGATTGCCATGTCCGCCATCAACCCAGCAGCGAATTCTCTCCCCATTGACTTCAATAAAACCAGGGTCATGAAACCTGTCCTGCTGATTGGTCAAACCCTCTTCCAAGGCTGCAGCCAGAGTCACAATTTTGAAAGTCGATCCAGGTTCATAACTATCACTCACTGCACCATTACGGCGCACATCAGCTGCATACTTATGAAATTCATTGGGATTAAAATCCGGCTTGTTGGCCATGGCGAGAATCTCCCCGGTCTTCGGGTCCATCACTATAATTGTAGCACTTTTCGGAGAGTGTTTTTGCATGATCTTATCTAATTCCCGCTCTGCAATATGCTGGATCGTTTGATCTATAGTAAGAACTACACTAAGACCCTGTTCCGGTTCAATATATTTTTTTGTTGATTCGGGAATTTCATGTCCTGCCGCGTCATATTCAACCAACAGGTACCCATTGATACCTGCCAATTCCTCCTCATAAGCGACTTCAATACCTTCCAGGCCCTGGTTATAATCACCGGCAAACCCCAAAACATGAGAGGCTAAATTTCCCTTGGGATAAAAACGCTGGGGTTTAGGGATGGTCCCAATCCCCGGTAAATTCTTTTCTCGCAGTTTTTTTACCTCTTCCTCTGTCAGCTTAAATTTCAGCCAAACCGAGTGCTGTTCCTGAGTGATCAGTTTATAAACCTTCTCTTGATCCATGTCAAGAATCTCAGCCAGTTCTTGAGCAACATCCTCTACATCTTCTGACTTTTTTACCTCTGCAGGAACAGCATAGCAGGCATCTGCATTGATACTGACCGCAAGTTCATTACCATTACGGTCATAGATATCCCCTCTTTTCGGTTCTACAACTATTTCGCGGATTCTGTTTTCCAGAGCTTTTTGTTGGTACCAGGTACCTTTAACGATCTGGAGATAACCGAGACGCAGCACCAGCAAGAAAAAAATAAAAAAAAGGGCAAAAAAAATGAATGTTATTCTTTTTCGCACCTCAACACTATATGTACTCATAATAACACCCCATTACCGGGGCGAAGCTTCTGCCCGGTTGATCCATTTTAGGAAAGCCAATGTCCAGCTATTACTATCTTCACCCTGGTCCCCTTTTTTCTGTTCTTGAGCGCCACCGGTTTCATCCTCAGCGGGAAGAGCAGCAAACAAGATACTGTCAGGCTTATGCATGCCCAGCTTGTTAACCGCAACTTCCTCAACCCGATCAGGGCATTGAAGCTCCGCAGCCTTTAATTCCAATTGTTTGTAATCTCTCTGCAACATAGCTACCTTCTCTTTTTGGGCTTCAACCTGGTAACCCAGAGCTGTCACCTGGTGATTCATATTGATATAGTAAAGCCCCAATCCAAAGCCGCATAAAATCAGTGCAATCACCTGAAAATAGAGAAGAGTTTTTTTACGCGGTTTATTTCTCGGTTTATTTCTTGATCTATTTCTTATTTTATTTTTATTCCCGACACGGGCTCTGGCTGTGCCCGGTGAGTAACTGTTTTCCGCTAATACCAATTTATTCACCTCTGTTTTTTTATATTACCCTGCTATGACCGTCTTTTCAGCTGCCCGTATTTTTGCGCTGCGTGATCTAGGGTTAACAAGCACCTCTTGCTCCGAGGGCACCAAGGGTTTTTTGGTGAGTATTTGCAATATCTTCTGAGATGAAGCCGCATATTCCCTGAATATCCGCTTCACAATCCGGTCTTCTAGTGAATGAAAGGAGATCACCACAATTCTTCCCCCTGGTTTCAAAAAAGAAATGCCCGCCCTGAGACCTTCTTCAATCCCTGACAATTCATCGTTAACAGCAATCCGTAATGCCATAAAGGTACGTCGGGCGGGATGGGGACCCTTGCGCCGGGCAGCAGCAGGAATAGCTGCCTTAATAATCTGGGTGAGCTGACCAGTTGTATTAATTGGAGCTTTCTTTCTCTGCTCAACTATAAAAGATGCGATACGGCGTGCCCATCTTTCCTCACCGAAACGATAAATGAT
>LFTQ01000095.1 GCA_001513545.1 Clostridia bacterium DTU068
TGTTCAGTCAGGACATGGGTAACAAAAATGGTTCAAGAGATAGGTTACACTCCTTTACAATAAGTAGATGAAATTACTCCTAGGAGGGTTTCATCTATGCCATGGAAGGAGATTAACCTAATGGATCAACGAATGGAATTTGTACACCGTGCACTGACTGAGGCCATCCCGTTTTCCGAACTTTGTAAAGAATACAATATCAGCAGGAAGACAGGTTACAAATGGAAACAAAGATTTCTTGAATATGGTTACAATGGTTTAGCAAATCAAAGTACCAGGCCTAATAATAGCCCTAATCAACTTTCTGAAGATACCGTTATCAAGATTATACAGCTTAAATTTGATCACCCTTCTTGGGGCGCTAGAAAAATACAGAAAATCTTTGAAAAATCTTATCCTCTAAGCGATGTTCCTTCAGAAAGCAGTATTAAAAGAATTCTTGATAAAGCTGGTTTGGTTAAGAAAAAGAGAGTCAGGCGTGCTAATCCCAGTCAAGATTTACTTAGACAATTGATCAAACCAGTCAATCCTAATGATGTTTGGACTGTTGACTTTAAGGGCTGGTGGTATTCTTCTGATAAATTCAAGTGTTTGCCTTTAACCATACGTGATGAAAAGAGTAAGTTCATTCATGACATTAGATTGATGAAGAACCAAACCGCCGAAGCTGTCAGAGATGTGTTTGTAGATGTCTTTAAAAAATACGGCTTGCCAAAAGTAATACGTAGTGATAACGGCAGTCCTTTTGCCGCTCATAATAGTCATTTAGGACTTACCAGGTTGTCAGCCTGGTGGATGTCATTAGGTATTATTCCAGACAGGATTGACCCTGGTTGCCCCTATCAAAATGGTGGCCATGAAAGAATGCACCGTGATTTAAAAAAG
>LFTQ01000208.1 GCA_001513545.1 Clostridia bacterium DTU068
TCCGGATTGTGACAGAAGCGGCAGCGCAGAGCACAGCCCTGCAAAAACAGGACAAAACGGATGCCGCCATTGTCCACTGTACCCATTGTTTCAATAGAATGGATATAACCGGTCACCATTTTTAACTCAACCCTCTGCTGTGAATGGTTCGCTCAATAACCTCTTCCTGCTGTTCTCTGGTTAATTTCACGAAATTAACAGCATAACCGGAAACCCGAATCGTCAACTGCGGATATTTTTCCGGGTGGTGCATAGCATCGATCAAGAGATCCCGATCAAAAACATTGACATTGATATGATGCCCTCCCCGTAAAAAATAACCGTCCAAGAGTGCGATGATATTCCTGATGCGGCTTTCCTGATCAGGCCCTAACCCATTGGGTGTAATGGAAAAGGTATAAGAAATTCCATCTAATGCGTGATGATAAGGGAGTTTGGCAACTGATGCCATGGCAGCCAGCGCACCTTTTTGATCACGCCCGTGCATAGGATTAGCCCCCGGAGCAAAAGGTGCCCCACCCTTTCTCCCATCAGGAGTGCTGGCGGTTTTTTTCCCATACATCACATTACTGGTGATGGTCAGAATGGAATGGGTATGATAGGCCCCACGATAGGCAGGGTGTTTTTTGAGTTCATGATCGAATAGCCTAACAAGATCCACAGCAATACTGTCAACACGGTCATCATTGTTGCCGAACATGGGGAAATCGCCATTGATGCGAAAATCTGTGATCAGACCTGTTTCATTAAAAACAGGTTCCACCTGAGCATATTTGATAGCACTGAGAGAATCGGCCACCACCGATAAACCAGCCATCCCAAAAGCCATCAGCCGGTCCACAAAAGTGTTATGCAGTGCCATCTGCAGGCTTTCATAAGCATATTTGTCATGCATATAGTGAATCACATTCATTGTTGTGACATATTTCTCCGCCAGCCAGCCCACCATCTTTTGAAAAGCAGGCCAAACTTCATCAAAATTCAAAGGGCCTGGCCCTGCCTGATAAACATTTGGCGCTATCCTCTCACCAGAAGCCTCTTCCCTGCCTCCATTCAAAGTAAGTAAGAGACATTTAGGCAGATTGCAGCGCGCTCCAAAGAACTGCATCTGTTCACCCAGCCGCATTGCTGAAGTGCAGCAAGCAATACCATAGTCATCACCGAAAATGGGCGCCATCAGGTCATCATTTTCATACTGCAAAGAACAGGTTTCAATGGAAAGCCGGGCACAATATTCCTTGAAACCTTGGGGGAGATTCTGTGACCAGAGAACGGTCATATTGGGTTCAGGAGCAGGTCCCAGGTTTTCCAGTGTATGCAGAAACCGAAAAGAGGTCCTGCTTACCAGGGTTCTGCCATCACTGGCCATCCCACCGATAGCTTCTGTAATCCAGTTGGGGTCACCAGCAAACAACTCATCATACTCCTTGGTTCTCAGGTGTCTTACCAGGCGCAGTTTGATCACAAAGTCATCGATCAGTTCCTGTGCCCCTTCCTCATTTAACACACCCTCCTCAAGGTCCCGCTCCAAATAAATATCCAGAAAAGTGCTTACCCTGCCTAAGGACATCGCAGCCCCATTTTGCTGTTTGACCGCAGCCAGATAAGCAAAATAGAGCCACTGAACAGCTTCTCGAGCATCCATGGCCGGGCGGCTGATGTCAAAACCATAACTCTCAGCCATCTTTTTCAGATCATGTAGAGCATTGATCTGCTGTCTGACCTCCTCCCTCAGCCTCACTATTTCCTCATTATCGATGGTCAGCAGTCTCGGAGAATTGAGGTCAGCTTCTTTAGCCGCTATCAGTCGATCCACACCATAAAGTGGAACCCGCCGGTAATCACCGATGAGCCGGCCCCTCCCATAGGCATCAGGGAGTCCTGTAATAATACCGTAGTGGCGCAGGCGCCGCATTTCCTTGGTATAAACCATAAAAACCCCATCATTATGGGTTACCCGGTATTTGGTGAAGATTTCTTTTAGCTGGGGATTCAGCTCCTCACCGTACTGACGACAGGCATTGTCAGCCATTCTGATCCCGCCAAAGGGATTAACCGCCCGTTTAAGGGGTTCATCGGTCTGCAGTCCCACAATGATCTCCAAATCACGATCAATATAGCCGGGTGGGAAGGCAGTAATAGTCTGGACTGTATGGGGATCTATTTTATAAACACCCCCCCTTTTCTGTTCTTCAAGTAATAGTTCCCGGCACTTTTCCCAGAGCCTCCTCGTACGCTCTGTGGGTCCAGCCAAAAAAGAGGCATCCCCGTGATAGGGCTTCACATTGGACAGTATAAAATCACGTACATCGATGCGTTCTCTCCATGAAGTTCCTTGAAATGAGCGATAGCAGTCTTTTGTTAATGTACCTTTCATAAAAATCACCCCAGAACTAGCATTTCCGGGGTATACTGTAATAATTCCTAATTGTGCGATAATATGAATAATTACAAGTAATGGTTGACAAAGTCAACCAACTCCTTGAAAATAAAACTGAACATCTGAATTCAGACAATATTCAGATTAAGGGGGCTAACTGCTGGTGCGTTATGCCATCATCAGCGATATACATGCCAATTTGGAAGCCCTGTGCGCCACCCTGAAGGATATCAAGAACCAGCATGTGGATAAAATAATCTGCCTGGGGGA
>LFTQ01000054.1:0-5081 GCA_001513545.1 Clostridia bacterium DTU068
CTGGATGGTGCCATCTGGGGTTTTGAGTTTTTTGCCGGCACACCGGATAGCCTGGAAAGGATGGCTCATCTTGCCTATATGCCACTGCCGGGAGAGATTACGATCAAACATCCGTCAAGGATGGCTTTTACCTATCTATATGAAATTTTTGGTGATACCGGTTTGCAGTATGCTCAAAGCTATCTGACCGCATTATCCGGTGAGGAACAGCAGGTGCTTGTGAAACAATTGGAGAATAGATTCAATACGGTTTTAACCTCCAGCTGCGGCCGCCTGTTCGATGCTGTATCCGCACTGCTGGGGATCTGCACCAGAGTCCAGTACGAAGGGCAGGCTGCCATTGAGCTGGAAACACAAGCAGATATCGATGATGCGGTTCCCTATAGTTTCGATTTGAACACCGGTAGCAGGCCTTATACACTGGGTGTGTGCAGCACTTTTCAGGAGATCTTGGGGGATCTCCGGCACAATATACCGGTCTCAATTATCGCTGGAAGGTTTCACAGCACAATTGCCGAAATGATCATTAAGGTTTTAGAAAGGATGCGGGAGGATACAGGGCTGAGTGTTGTGGCTTTGAGCGGTGGAGTGTTTCAGAATAGACTGCTCTATCTCCTGCTTAACAGGAGACTGGAGGAACAGGGTTTTGAGGTGCTTTCTCACCGGAAGGTTCCGACCAATGACGGTGGTCTGTCACTGGGACAAGTTTATATTGCAAGTGAGGTGATCAGGAAAGATGTGTCTTGCCATTCCATCAAAGATATTGAAAATTAAAGGACATGTGGCGGAAGTGGATATCGGAGGGAATGTCAAAGAAGTTAACATTATGCTGACCCCAGAAGCCAAAGTAGGTGATTATGTGCTACTGCATGCGGGTTATGCTATTCAGGTAATTGACGAAAAATCAGCAAATGAAATATTTGAGGCCTGGGAGGAGGCATATGATGCACTCCAATAAAAAGGAATACGCCCGTTTTTTGCTTGACTCCATCCACCGGGAAATAGATCGCCCTATAACTGTGATGGAGGTCTGTGGTACCCATACAGTAGCGATTGCAAGGAGCGGTCTGAGGGAGCTTTTGCCTGAACAGCTGCGGCTGCTCTCTGGTCCGGGATGTCCGGTATGTGTCACAGATGATTTAGACCTGGATATGGTGATTGCCCTGTCCCGCCAGGAGGGTATCATTCTAGCCACCTTTGGGGATATGATGCGTGTTCCCGGGACTGAAAGCACTCTACTGCAGGAGAAAAGCAAGGGAGCTGATGTAAGGGTTGTCTATTCTCCAGCTGATGCCTTGCAGTTAGCCAGTGAAAACCCGGACTTACAGGTGGTTTTCTTAGGGGTGGGCTTTGAAACCACTACACCGGTAGTGGCTGCAGCTCTCGATCAGGCTGTACAATTGGGGCTTAAGAATTTTTCTGTTTTTTCGCTGCATAAAGTGGTTCCCCCGATTATGAGGGTGCTGCTTGAGGACCCAGAGGTGAAGCTGGATGCCTTCATCAATCCGGGGCATGTCTGTACAATTCTGGGGACAGAACCCTTCCGCTTTATCGCCGAGGAGTATGGGAAACCCTGTGTGGTAACAGGTTTTGAGGCTGTTGACATACTGGAGGCGCTCTTGATGATAGTGCGCCAGTACCGGGAAGGCCGCCCTACTGTGGAGATCCAGTACAAACGGGCGGTGCGTCCTGAGGGTAATCCTGTTGCAGTGGGATTTATTGAGAAGTATTTCCGGCCTGTAGACACTCGCTGGCGGGGCATCGGCATGGTAGCAGAAAGCGGTTTGGAGCTGCGGGATGAATATGGGCAGTATGATGCTAAAAAGCGCTTCCCGCTTAATGTACAGCCTGGGGTGCGCAAGAAAAAGTGTTCTTGTGGTGAGGTTCTCAAGGGATTGAAACTGCCCTATGAGTGTCCTCTCTTCGGGAAGGTATGTACCCCGGCAAAACCTGTTGGGCCATGCATGGTCTCCACTGAGGGATCCTGTGCGGCATATTATCGTTATGGAAGAAAGAAAGCTGGTGTTAGCAGTTGAGTTCCAATGATGAAGTGATTATTCTGGGGCATGGCAGCGGCGGAGCACTGACTAACAGACTGATTAAAGATGTTTTTCAGGACGCCTTTGAAAATCCGATTTTGGATGAGTTGCTTGATGCGGCTGTTCTGGATATTGATGGGGGAAAACTGGCCTTTACCACTGATTCCTTTGTGGTGGACCCCATTTTCTTCCCCGGTGGGGATATCGGTAAAATCGCTGTCTGCGGAACTGTTAATGACCTGGCAGTAAGTGGGGCAGAGCCCCTTTATTTAAGTGCCGGGTTTATTATTGAAGAGGGGCTCTTGATCTCTGACCTTAAAAAGATCGTGCAGTCTATGCGCAGTGCTGCACAAGCCGCGGGTGTCTATGTGGTCACCGGTGATACCAAGGTGGTTGGCCGGGGAAATGCTGATAAAATATTTATCAACACAGCTGGAATCGGTGTGATCCCTGCGGGGAGAAGACTTTCTCCCAGGTATATGCAGCCGGGTGATGTGGTTATCGTCAGCGGTACTATGGGGGATCACGGTCTGACGATTCTTGCCCAGCGGGAGGGCTTGTCTTTTTCTACACCTGTGGAAAGTGACTGCACCCCTTTAAACCGGATAACTAAAGCGATCCTGGATGCAGGCGGTGACAGTGTCAGGTGTATGCGTGACCCCACCAGAGGAGGCCTGGCTACTACTCTTAATGAACTGGCAGTGCAGAGCGGCAAGGGGATTCTGATCAATGAAGAGAGGATTCCTCTGCGCAGGGAAGTAGTATGGGCCTGTGAGATGCTGGGACTTGACCCCCTCTATTTAGCCAATGAAGGGAAAGTGATCGCTGTTGTGGCCCCTGATGCGGCTGATTGTGTCCTGGATGCGATGCGCAGTCTGCCTGAGGGAGAAGGCTCTGTGGCGATCGGGCAGGTGATCGCTGAAGAGGAGGGTTTGGTGCTCTTGGAGACCGAACTTGGGGCTACAAGGGTGCTGGGAATGCTGGAAGGTGAACCGCTGCCCAGAATCTGCTAGACCGATCGCTGACCGATCACCGGGACTGTCCCNNTTGACCGATCGCGCGAACGAGCGCCTCGCGTTAAGAGGTTTGAATAAGGAGGAGTAATTTGATTTCGTATCCGCGCCTGCGGCCCCGCTGGGGGTTGATTGATTGTGCTGTTATCTTAGTTTTGATTTTTGTTTATAGTATTTTGTTCGGGCTTTATGGATACCCGCTGGTGAATCGGGTGCTTTTGCTGTTTCCGACTATAGGTAGCTTTGAAGCTGCTTTTTTGATTACAGCTGGTTTCCTGCAGAGCATTTTGATTATACTGCTTGTTATTATTTCGGTCCTTCTGCGCAAAGCTCCTCTGGCTGCAATAGGCTTAAGGAGATGCAGCTGGAACGGTCTGTTTGTATATGGAATTGGCGGAGGGATTGCAGTTTTATTTCTGGTTGCAGTGGTTATGTCCCTGATTATTTCGTTTTTCCCTCAGCCTCCTCAACCTCAACCTATCGCTGAACTGATCCTCAATGCCCAGGACTGGAGGCAGGTTGTTCTGCTTTTGCTGCTGGTAAGCGTTTTAGCGCCTGTGAGTGAGGAGATGTTTTTCCGGGGATTCATTTATCCTGTTCTGCGTTTCAGATTTGGTATTGTCGGTGGGATAGTTATTTCCGCCTGCCTTTTTGGGGCAATGCATCTTGATCTTGTCAGGTTTTTACCGCTGGCACTGGGGGGCGCCTGTTTGACCCTTTTCTGCGAGAAATCAGCATCTATATATCCTGCCATGATAGCACACAGCATGTGGAACACGGTTATGACCCTATTGGCTTTATTTTTTAATCTGGTACTTTAATGGTCAGTGTTGTCGGTCATTTTTCTGCTGTGGGGAGGTTTTTCTTTATTAAAGGAGAATTTAAGCACTATTGGATCTTTAATGGATTGATCTATCCTGGATAGGGGTGAGCTGTTTGCTCCCTGAGGACAAACTGGTTGATGAGCTCAAAGGGTTGAACACTTATTTAGAAAACCGCTGCAGAGTGGGAGGAACCAACAGGGAGAGAAGGCGGCGGGCCGAGCAGAAGGGGATATTCACCCCTCTGTGCCGACTTTCCGCTAAGGAGATCTCTTCTTTTTTTCAGGGAAGACCACTGGTAGGGGTTGACGGGTCACTGGTTACTTATGGGGCTAGTTATCCTTACCTGCTCACTTTTTTTCGTGCCCTTGCTTATGCAACCAGTGCTGAAGGTGGTCATAAAAGGATCTGGGAGCAGGAAATCTTTTCACCTCTCCTGCCCAGATACCAGCAAATGATAGATGAACACCTGACAGGTAAACAGACCCCTGAGGAGATTGTCGCTCATCTGCGCTGGGGGATCCTAGCCCAAATTGAATCAAAAGTGGCGGTGCAGGCATTGTCTTTAAAGCCCCGGCTTTTGCTTATGGATGGCGGTTTTAACCGGCTGAAAGAGCATGCTCCTGATATTTGGAATGAACTGAAAGCTGCAGCAATCAGAGAGGGTGTTTTATTGCTGGGGGTGACAGAGGAGATCGCCAGCTGTTCACTGATGAAAATCCTTGGTTTTGATGGGGATCCCGTTTGCCCTGGTGTGATGGGTGACCGGGAGATTTTATTCGGGATGCTGCAGCCCGGGGAAATGTACCGGCTCCAGGAAAGGACCAAGGGAGAAAAAGGGCGCCTTTATGTCCGTTTTGCCGGACACCCTCAGGTTGTGGCTGTTGACTATCTGATGGATCAGGAGAGAGAGGTTGAGCCGGCTCTCAACTTTTTATACAGTATAACCCCAGCCCACGGGAGGGGTATCCCTCTCTGGCTTGATGTGGTGGATGCTGAGGTGCGGCTGAGCAGGGAACAGGTAGAGGCTATGATCGCAGCCTGTTTAGATCCGGCTATGGTTGAGGTGTTTTTGAGACCCCTCAGGGCAAACAGAGAGCTTTAGTTGTGAAGGGGAGGAGTTTTCCATGCAGGTTGTTGGTGTGACTACCCAGCAGTATGTTTATATAGCATCAAGGGATAGGAAGTTCAGGATCGGGGAGATCCTG
>LFTQ01000054.1:5250-10949 GCA_001513545.1 Clostridia bacterium DTU068
TCCTTTGCTGAGGTGGCTGACCTGCTGCTCCCTTGTGAACCGGACAGCGGTTTGGTGCTGGGGGTGATATTGGGAACAGAGGATATGCAAGGGACCCTTCCTGATCAATTGAAAAACCTCGCTCCTCTCTATAGAAAAGGGGAAGGAATACTCCCCCAAAAGGGTGTGCCCTTTGTTTTTGACCACAGGGCCATGCAGGAATACCCCCATATCGGGATTTTTGGGGGGTCCGGTTCAGGCAAGTCCTTCGGGATGAGGGTGATCCTGGAGGAACTGATGGAAAAAAGAATTCCCACACTGATCTTCGATCCCCATTATGAAATGAGTTTCAACACCCCTTTTGAAGGTATGGGGGAGGAGGCAGCTAAAAAATATGCCAGCAATACGGAAATTTTAACAGTGGGGCGGGAGACAGGTGTCAATTTTGAGGACTTGACCAGTGATGATCTTGCCTCTCTCCTAAAGGCTGCAGGCGGTAATTTTACAGAAGGGATGGATAATGCCCTGAAGGCTATCCACCGACCAAAGGACTCATTTATATCATTTTCCCAAAAACTTGATTACTGCATCAGGCTGGCGGAAAAAGAGGAAGAAACCAGAGCGGAAATACGCAAGAACTATGGAGAAAACTCCTCTTTTGAGAAGATGATCGACAACATGGCCCGGCAAGCAGGCCACCCCAGCAGTCTGAGGGGTATCAGCTGGCGGTTGCACCGTTTAAACAGAGAGGGGATTTTTCAGAAGGATATTTCTGCCATCCTCAATGCTCTTCTGCGGAGGCGGCTAACAGTGATCCGCGGGCCTATCTGGCTGTTAACTGTTTTCAGCGCCTATTTAATCAGAAAACTGTATGGGATGCGCAGGGATTACATCGATGCTCTGCAGAGGGGGGAGCCCCCAGCTGATAAGTTTCCTCCTTTTGTTATAGTGACCGATGAGGCCCATAACTTTGCCCGCAAAGGGACCGAATTTGTATCCCCAGCCAGGAATATTTTTCGGGAGGTTGCCCAGGAGGGGAGAAAATACGGGGTGTTTCTTATTTTGGCTACCCAGCGGCCGGCTCTGCTGGATGAAACCATCACAGCCCAGCTGAACACCAAGATCATTTTCCGTACAGTAAGGGCAAGTGATATCGATGTGATCAGAGAAGAAACCGACATTTCCGGAGAGGAGGCTGGTAGGCTTCCTTACTTGCCCTCAGGTACTGCCTTTGTGTCCTCAGCAATAGTAGGACGAACTGTATCTGTCCGCATCCGCTGTGCAAGAACCCAGGCTCCCCGCTCATTAAATCCCTTTGCTGAATTGGACAGGGATTTCGGTGGAACTGATGCTGAATTTTTTAAGGTAATCTCTGAGTTTCTTCCCTTGCACTTTGGACAGATTACCCTTATTCTTTCAGAGATAGAGAATGCCCTTGACCGGACAGTTACTGTGGATGAAGTACAGGCATCATTAGAATCACTGGCTGCAGAGGGTAAATTGGAAAAGAGCGAAGGGCCCTTTGGCCCCACCTATCAAGCGGTTAATGAATAACAAGTTTTCAGCTATCCAATATAATACGGTCAAGACTATGGGAGAGGTTAAGGATGCGCCTGCTTTATTTCACAGATGACCATAAAAGAGGCACAACACCTGAAAACAGGAAGGATAACTTTCCTTTGACACTGCTCGCCAAGTTGAATGAGGTTGTGAAGATCGCCAAAGAACAGGAAGTGGACTATGTTTTGCATGGGGGGGATTTTTTTGATGTTCCCGCCCCTGCACTGAGTGTTTGTGCCGATTATCTTCAGGTCTACCAGCGGTTTAGTGTTCCGGTATATACTATACCAGGCAATCATGACCTCTTTGGGCACAATATTGAAACCCTGCCGCGCACAATGCTGGGGTTTGCTGCCAGACTGGGTATTGTGCATCTGGTGGGGAGGGAACCTGTTTATTTGGAGAAAAGGGGTTTACGGGTGCAGTTGACTGGGCAGGGTTATCACTTTGAGATGGACCGCCGGGACCGCAGTCTGGATTATGTGGTAAATAAAAAGGACTGCGCTTATGCCATCCATATGGTGCATGGGATGCTGCTGCAGCGGGCTCTTTTCCCAGGTGCTTTTTACACATTGATTGAGCAGATCTCTCATACAGAGGCGGATCTTACTCTGGCTGGACATAACCACCTTGGGTTCCCCGACACAGAGATAGATGGAAAGTATTTTATCAACCCTGGGGCCTTGGTTCGTCTCTCCAACCACCGGCAGGAGATGAAAAGGCCTGTACAGGTAGTTGTTATCGATCTCTCCGGTTCTCAGCCTGTTTTTGAAAAGATCAGGCTTAAAAGCGCTGCACCTGGTGATGATGTTCTGGACAGGTCCCGCCTGGAGGAAGCTGCATTCCGGGAACAGAAGTTGGCAGGGTATATGGCAGAGGTGAAGGCAGCGGGGAGTTACCAGCGCACAGATGTGCGGGTTCTGCTGGAAGAGATCGCCCAGGCAGAAAAACTGCCAGCTATGGTAATAGAGGAGGCAGTGCGCAGAATTGCTCTAGCAGAGGAGTCTCTTGCCCAGGGGGATGATCAGTTATGACCAACATCAAAAAAATTATTATCGACAACTTTCAGTCCCATGAACACACTGAGATTGAATTCGGACCCGGACTGAATGTTATTGTTGGCCCTTCAGATTACGGCAAATCGGCTGTGGTAAGAGCACTGCGGTGGGTTCTCTATAATGAGCCCCGGGGGAGCAGTTTTATCAGAGCCGGTGCCAAGGTCTGTAAGGCAACTATCGAATTGAATGATGGAACACTGATCACCCGCCTGCGGAGCACAACAGGGAAAAACCAGTACCTATTACGAAAACCCGATGGGGAAGAACTGGTTTTTGAGGGTTTTGGCAATGAGATCCCCGCTGAAATCATCCAGGCTTCCGGTGTCAGGAAGATTTTTATTGATGAACACAATAAGGTGGAATTGAATTTCGGCGCCCAACTGGAAGGGCCCTTTCTCCTGGCTGAGAATGGGGCGGTCAGAGCAAAGGTGATCGGACAGCTAGGGGGAGTCCATATTATCGACTTAGCCCAGCGGTCTGTAAACACTGATCTAAGACGCCTGGGAGAGCAGGAGAAGCGGTGCCAGGAGGAACTGCAGCAGATCACAGAAGCCTTGACAGCATATGAACACCTACCAGAGCTGGAGAAGAGAATCGAACAGATCAAGGATTTGCTTCAGCGCATAGAAAAAGCTTCTCAGATGATTGAAGAACTCTCCTTATTGCAAAGTGCATGGGAGGAGAATAAGGCTGCATTAGCAAAGAACCGGAAGGTGTTGGCTGCCATTACCGGTCTTGATGAGGCTGAGGCAGAATACCGGGAACTGAAAAAAGTTCTTGAAGGGTACAGATCTCTGATTACCCTGGGTACAGAGATAAATCAGGTCAACCTGCAGTTTGAACGCTGCCTGCAGGTTATTGCTGAAACCGCACAGGTACCAGTGGTTGATGCCTATCTGCAGAAGGCTGAACCCCGCTTTCAGGAGTGGAGGGAACTCAGCCAAGTACAGCGTGAACTGGAATATATAGAACACTATATTAAGAAAATTGTGTTTATCACAGGGAAAACAAAAGAATTGGGAAAGGTAGAAAATAATCTAGAAAAAATAGAAAAAAACGGGCGCAGATTGGCAGATTATCAGAAGATGCGACAGGAGTGGCAGGAATTAGAAAAAACTTACCGGGGGTCCTGTCTGGCAGCAGAGCGCTATCAAAAGGAAATCAACCAGTATTTGGAGAAATTCAGGGGGTTTTTGCTGAAGATTGAAAGATGTCCAGTTTGTTATGGAGATCTGGATCAGGAAGCTGTGGAAAGAGTCCTTGATGAATATAGATAGGGGGGGGAAGATATGGCAGAATCTAAGGAACAAGCTCTGTATGAAAAGCAGATCAATCACCTGAAAGAGGCTCTGCGCAGATCCCGTGACTTGAGGGAGCGAGCTTTAAGTCAGAAGGAACTGCTGGAGCAGCAGAGGGAAAAGCTCTACCAGAAGGCTGCCGAGTATGGTGTCAAACCAGAGGAATTGGGGGACAAAATAGCTAGCTTAAAGCAGGAGATGGATCAGCTGCTGGAGGAAGCAAATAAGCTGATTCCATGGGATCTGCTGGAAAAGGAGCGTTCCCGGTGAGCGGTGGTATCGATCTTTTGAAAAAGAATCTTGATCAACTGAAAGCGGTGTATCACAGACAGCGGGGAGAGCAGGCCAAGCTTTTGGAAAAAGAAGCTTCCCTGAAACAGAAGCTGGAAAAGGCCCGTCAGGAGGAGGAGTGTCTGGAACAGGTGCGCCTCCTGCTGCTTGAGGCAGCTAAACATGCCAGGGAGCAGGGCCGCCGCCAGGTGGAACTGATGGTTACTCAGGCACTGCAGTTTGTCTTTGGAGCTGATATGGAATTCAAGGTAGTAATAGAGGAGAAGCGTGATCGACCAGAGGCAGAGTTTTATGTTTGTTCCAACTATGGTGATTACCGGGTAGAAACTGCTCCCCAGGATGCCCGGGGGGGAGGGGTTGTGGATGTTATCTCTCTCGCTCTGCGGCTTGCTCTGCTCCATGCCTTCCCAACACCGGTGGGTGGACCTGCGGTCCTGGATGAGCCGGGGAAGCATGTTTCAGAAGAATATGCCCCACAGTTAGCGCGATTTCTCAAGGGTTTCAGCCAATCACTGGGGCGGCAGGTAATTATGGTTTCCCACAACCAGCATCTGGCCGATTCCGCAGATATTGCATATCTGATGGAAATGCACCAGGGAAAAAGCAGTGTGCGGCGTATTCGTTAGCAGTTACAGTAAGAAATATAACATTATTTAACTGGATGACAGGAGGTAGTTTTTGTGACAATTTGGCAGGCAGTGGTGATGGGTTTAGTACAGGGCTTAGGGGAGTTTTTACCCATCTCCAGTTCAGCACACCTGGTCTTAGTTCCCTGGCTCTTTAAATGGCATGATCCGGGTCTGACCTTTGATATCGCATTGCATATCGGAACACTGATAGCTGTTATTGCTTACTTCTGGAGAGATTGGGTCAAATTGATTCGGGGAGCTTTTCAGGGTACCAAAAGCAATGAGGGCCGTCTTTTCTGGTATCTGGTGCTGGCAACCATTCCAGGAGCTATCATGGGCCTTCTTCTGGAGGAAAAGGCTGAAACGGTTTTCCGCAATCCTCTATTGATTGCGGTTATGCTGATTGTGCTGGGTGTTCTACTTTACTGGGCTGATCGAAAGGGAAGAAAGCTTACTAATGTAAATAATATTTCCCTGGGGCAGAGTCTGATGATCGGTATTTCCCAAGCCCTGGCCATTATCCCCGGTGTTTCCCGGTCAGGGATCACCATGACCACTGGTCTTCTTTTCGGGCTTACCCGGGAGGGAGCGGCACGGTTTTCTTTTTTGCTGTCAGCACCGGTCATTTTCGGTGCGGGTTTGATCAAAGTGCCTGATATTCTGGCAAACCCCGGGATGGTTAATGCTCCATTTTTGATCGGAATGCTGGTTTCTGCACTGTCAGGAGCAGCAAGTATAGGCTTTTTATTAAAGTATGTGCAAAAGAAAAACTTTCTTCCCTTTGTCTGGTACCGCTTTTTACTGGGTGCTGTAGTGCTGCTGGTGGCACTGATGCGCTGGCTGTAAAGTGACCAAATAAACCCGGTCAAACAGACCGGGTTTTT
>LFTQ01000070.1 GCA_001513545.1 Clostridia bacterium DTU068
TTTGAGTGTTATGTCCAGGGGGTGGGCTACCCCGTCTGTGGTGGGGGGAGGTATGATGAACTATTGGCTAAATTCGGTTTTCCCTGTCCAGCCACTGGTTTTGCCCTTACCATAGACCGTATTCTGGACGCACTGGATAAACACTCCCTTTCCTGTGATGACCAAACCCCTGATTATTTTATTACTGGCCTTGATATGGGTGAGGTAGTGAAAAAAGCAAGGGAATTGAGACAGGATGGTTTTATTGTAGAGGTTGATCTGACAGAACGGCCCAGGCGGGAAGCTATAGCCTATGCCTCCCGGAAGGGGATACCTCACATACTGGTCATGGATAACTATGAGAAAGTGGAGTGAGGTAAATGAATAAAGAAGTGATAACTTTTGCACTGCCGAAGGGGCGTCTGCTTCCCCTTGTGGAGAAGGTTTTAAAGGATGCCGGATTGTTGGCAATTGATCTGGAAAAGGGCGGGCGCCGCCTTGTTTACAGTGATCCGGAAAAAGGGATACGCTATCTTATCTGCCGTGCAGCTGATGTTCCCACTTTTGTGGAGTATGGTGCTGCGGACCTGGGTGTTGCAGGGAAAGATGTGATCCTGGAGCAGGGTAAGGATATCTGTGAGCTGATGGATCTGGGGTTTGGTGAGTGTAAATTTGTGGTAGCTGTTCCTGAATCCAAACTTGAGCTGTACCAGGGTGGGCTGTCTGCCTATCTGTCCCGTTTTGGACGGCTGCGGGTGGCAACAAAATTCCCGAAGGTTGCGGAGTCTTATCTGCGCAGCCGCAATCTGCCGGGTGAGATTATCAAACTTTCCGGTAATATTGAACTGGCGCCTCTGGTAGGGCTGGCTGAGGTGATCATCGATTTGGTTTCAACCGGAAGAACACTGCGGGAAAATAAGCTGGTAGCAATAGAACAGATCACAGGGGCCACCGCCAGGTTGGTTGCCAACAGAGTTTCCTACCGGGTTAAACATCACCAATTGGTTTCATTTATTGATGCCATCAAAAAAGTGCATCTACCCCTCTGCTGAGCATTATCAGGGCCGGGTTATTTTGGAGAGATGTCATTTGATCAGAAGGAGGACA
>LFTQ01000090.1:0-1104 GCA_001513545.1 Clostridia bacterium DTU068
GTCCAGGGGAGAGAGGCTGCGATCACATCAAACACCGGGGCCTTGTAATAATAGGAATAACCCATATCCCCATGGAGAAGTGCTTTGATATAAGACACAAACTGAGCACCCAGCGGCTCATCGAGAGAAAACCGCTGGGTAAGCTCAGCCTGCAGTTCCGGTGTCATAGCGATTAAAGCTTCTTCCCCATAGATCGCCATCAGGGGATCCCCGGGCATCGACCGCGGCAGCAAAAAATTGATCATGAGAATTATGACGAATGCGATCAGGTAGCTTACTGCAGATCCTGCTTTTTTCAATAGAATTCCACCTCTATTTTACGAAAGCCAGTTTATTCAAAGGAAGAGGAACACCGATAGCTATTCCCATCTTTGTATAGAAAAGGTCAGTTTTATCATTACAGGCCCAATACCATGTCGGGTAATAAATGGTCAGCGCCGGTACCTCTTCAGCATATAGCTTTTGGATTTCAGCAATGATCCCTTTTCTCTTTTCATCCTTTATTTCCTGCTGCTGTTCTTTGAGCAGGCTGACAAGGGATTCATTCTCTGTGTATCTGGCACTGTTAAAGCCCTGGCCGATAATGCTTCTGCTTAAGAAATCCGGATCTCCACCGATCCCGCCATGACCGCTTAAGGCCAGGTCAAACTTCCACTCATTGACCAGATTATCAAGGGTTTTCGCTTCCAGGCTCCGCAGGTTGACCTTAATACCCACCGCTGACAGTTGCTGTTTGATCATTTCCGCTTCCCGTTCCCCAGGGGTGGTGCTGCTGCCAGGGAAAAGAAGTTCAAGCTCCAGCACTTTCCCATCCTTCTGATAGAAACCGTCCTTCTTTGTATAGCTCAGGCTTTCCAGGAGTTCTTCTGCTTTCGCAGGATTGTGGGCATACTGCTCAATGTCCTTGTTATACCAGGGGCTGTCAGGAGGAAGAAATCCCGGGCTTCCTGCCAGACCATGACCCCGCAGACAGGTGGCGACCAACTGTTCTCGGTCAATGGCATAAGCAAGGGCCTGTCTGAACCTTTTATCATTAAATGGGGGTTTTTGATGATTGATCATCAGCTTGGCATTCCAGTCAGAGGGGGACTCCAAAATATTGAA
>LFTQ01000090.1:1203-3410 GCA_001513545.1 Clostridia bacterium DTU068
CCCTGGGCCTTGTTGTAGTCAACAAGCTTAAAGGGCCCAGTACCGATCACAGCCTTTTCCTCCTGGAACTGCTCAGGGTCCTTTACATCCTTCCAGATATGTTCAGGGAGAACAGGCAGGGTACAGGCCACATTATCCATAAAGGGAGCATATGGTTTGCTCAAAAAAACCTTTACTGTGCTATCATCAACAACTTCAGCCCTTTCCACAATACCTGAATCAACCCATTGATAAGGGTGTTCTTTGATATAGTTAAATGTGAACTCAACATCCTGGGGTGTGAATTTTTCCCCATCATGCCAGCTTACATCTTTTCTCAGCTTGAAAATGTAAGCATTTTCATCCTCAAGGTAATCCCAACTCTCTGCCAGGGCAGGGATATAACCCTGGTCATCCTTCCAGACAAGGGTATCGAAAATGAAAATCATCCTTACATAACCGGGTCCCCGTGAATAATGGGCATATGGTGAAGGGTAACCCCAGTCTCCTGTTGCATCGGCAACAGTGTAAATGTCGATTCCAGTAGAAAGCTCTCCTTGCGACTTTTCTTGTCCCCCACAGCCGGCAGCTAAAACCGTCAGACTAAAGATAGCTGCCACTACCAACAGCCCTTTGAAAAACTTCATCCCAGTTTTCCAGCACTCCATAAAATCAACTCCTTCACGCGAAAAATAAAAAAACCACAAAGGCTTCTTCCTTCTGGAAGAACGAGACACCTCCGTGGCGCCGATAATCTCAGTTACACGATATTTACTTTTAACATTATTAGTTTTTATTATTCTACGAATCTAATAAAAAACCTTCTTCATTATTCTAATACTTTTTAAAAATATGTTTTTTTATGTTGAAGGAGTGTAGCGGAAAACATAACAATAAAGAGCCCAGCGATCAACTGGGCTCTCTTATTTGTGCAGCATTGGTGTTCATTATTATATAAGGGCGAGTACAATGAAATTCAGGATAAAGAAAATCGTTGAAACTGTAACAACAGGGTGTACCTTTGTTAATTCCCCTTTGCAGAGCTTGACCAGGCAGTAGAAAATAAACCCGCCTGCGATACCATAGGAAATATTGTAGCAGAAAGCCATAAATATTCCGGCGAAGAAAGAAGGAATCGCATCTTCGAGGGAGTCCCATTTAATATCTCTGAACGCAGACATCATCATTATACCGACAACGATCAGGGCTGGTGCAGTTGCAGCCGCCGGGACAAGGCCCGCCACAGGAGCAATAAATATTGCTAGGATGAAGAGGAGAGCGGTCACAACACTGGTCAGGCCGGTACGGCCGCCTGCGCCGATTCCTGCTGCACTTTCCACATAAGTGGTTGTGTTGGAGGTGCCGAATAAAGCACCGATAGAGGTGGCGATTGAGTCGGCGAAAAGAGCCTTGTCCATTTTTGATTTAAAACCGCTGCTGCTCAGCATCGCTTTTTCATCTTCTTCATCGAAGATACCGGTCTTGCGTCCCGTACCTATGAAGGTACCGATTGTATCAAATATATCGGTCATACTGAACGCAAAAATTGTGATCAGAACCAGAAGAATTTTTGAAGGATCAGCAAAAAGGGAAGGAAAGCCGCTGCTGCTGAAAACCACTCCAAATACTGTGCCCAGTTCTGAGAAAGATTGGGCAACACCGGAAGAAACGCCAGCAGCAGAAACATCCACAATACCCATAGGGATTCCGATCAATGTGGTGCCGATGATGCCCAGCAAAATTGCCCCTTTTACCTTTAAAACCAGTAAAATAACGGTCAGAGCAAGGCCGGTCAAAGCAAGCAGAACTGTGGGGTCGTTTAAAGCCACCAGTGCGGGAACTGCATTGGCATCAGCAATAACAGTGCCGCTGTCGAGAAGGGTATAGGTCCCCGGGTCAGAAGTGAAGCTAAGCAGTCCTGCACTCTTGATGCCGATATAGGCGATAAAAATACCGATACCTCCACCTATCGCGCTTTGCAGGCCTCTCGGTATTGCGGTGATAATCACCTTGCGAATCTTTGTCACCGTCAAAATAATATTGATGAGACCGCAGATGAAAACCATTGCCAGCGCCTGCTGCCAGGTGAAACCCAAAGCAAAGCACACGGTATAGGTGAAAAAGGCATTTAAACCCATACCGGGGGCCAGGGCATAGGGAACATTGGCAAACAGGCCCATAACCAGTGTACCGACCGCTGAAGCAATGATTGTTGCAAGAAATACAGC
>LFTQ01000188.1 GCA_001513545.1 Clostridia bacterium DTU068
GAGATAGTTAATGAAGTTAAAACATATAGAAAATAATCTATAGAATGACGGCTGTAGAGGGGTAATGGGTTAAAGGAACTATTTTACCCATTACCCCTAATTTTTTTGTTGCTTTTTTGCTGTAGGATGACTATAATACAAAAAAAATATATTAAAACCAGTGAAGGAGAAAAGTAGGCTGGTCCCAGTTCCTCAGGGAGGGGATGTCACCGACTGTAAGCATCCCTGGAATATGGCTAGTTGAAGTTCTCTCCGGAGGTGTCTGCTGAAACCGCATCAGCGGCAAGTAGGTTCGAACGTTATCTCCCGACGTTATACGGGAGGGGGTATCGGAATGATTTCCTGTACTCTTAAGGAGTGGGCGCGTTTATTTATGTGCCAATCAGGGTGGTAACGCGGAAAGCATCAGCTTCTCGTCCCTTATGGAGGAGAAGCTTTTTTGTTAGCTGAAGCTTTGCTATCCAGCCGGAATCATTCCCGTACCTTGATGAGTGGGCCTGATGGCCAAATAGGGTGGTACCGCGAAAAGCCCCGCCGCTTTCGTCCCTTTTCGGAGCGGCGGGTTTTTATTTATCTGATAAGAAGGGGGTTATGAGCATGGTAGTTGTGATGAAGTTAACAGCAAAACCTGAGGAAATAGCTGCGGTTAAGCGGAGATTGGAAGAGGCCGGTTTTCAGGCGCATTTTATCCATGGAGTGAAGCGCTTGGTGATCGGTGCGGTAGGTGATAGAACGGTGATCAACTCTTTGGGGTTGGAGGCTTTACCCGGGGTGGAAAAGGTAGTGCCGATCATGAAACCCTATAAACTGGTGAGCCGTGAGGTGAAAGGTGAGAACAGTCTGATCAAAGTGAAAGATGCTGTGTTTGGAGGCAGAGAGTTGGTGGTTATAGCAGGGCCCTGTGCTGTGGAAAGCAGGGAGCAGCTGTTTGCCGCTGCTCAAGGGGTAGCCGCTGCCGGAGCCAAGGTTTTGCGCGGTGGTGCCTTTAAACCCAGGACATCACCTTACAGCTTCCAAGGCCTCGGTGAACAGGGGCTGCAGTTGCTAGCTGAAGCAGCACAGCTGACCGGCTTAGCTGTTGTTACTGAGGTACTGGATGAGCCCAGTTTGGAGATGGCTCTGGACTATGTTGATATCGTTCAGGTGGGAGCAAGAAATATGCAGAACTTCAGACTTCTGCAGTCTGTGGGAAGATGTAATAAACCGGTGTTGTTGAAGCGCGGTTTTTCAGCAACCGTCGATGAGTGGCTGATGGCTGCTGAATATATATTATCTGAAGGAAATGAGCAGGTGATTCTCTGTGAGCGTGGCATTCGCACCTTTGAAAGCGCTACACGCAACACCCTTGATTTGAGCGCTGTCTCCCTGGTAAAAGAGCTGTCCCATCTCCCTGTGATAGCTGACCCCAGCCATGCCACAGGCAGCCGTAAACTGGTGATTCCTATGTCCAAGGCAGCGCTGGCAGCCGGGGGAGATGGTTTGATTGTTGAAGTTCACCCGGATCCTGCCCGTGCATTATGTGATGGTCCACAGTCTCTTTCTACTGAGGATTTTCAACAGATGATGGAAGAACTGCAGGGGATAGCTGCAGCAATGGGGCGTGATCTTTAATGGAAAACAGTATTTGTTTGGGTTATCTAGGACCAAAGGGGACCTTTTCTGAGCTTGCTGCTCATCAGTACTGTCAGGGAAAAGGTTGGCAGTTGGTAGAGTGCAGTTCACTGGAAGATATCATCAAAGGGGTTGTTTCCGGTATGCTGGATAAGGGGATAGTCCCTGTGGAAAACTCTACAGAGGGTTCAGTAGGGCTTGTTTATGATCTGCTGGCCGGTCCTTGTGATCTGGCAATAGAAGGGGAAATAATTGTACCTGTGGTTCACAGCCTGCTTGCCCGGTCGAAAGTCTCTATGGAGAAGATCGAGAAAGTTTTCTCCCATCCTCAAGCCCTCGCCCAGTGCCGGGACTTTCTACGCAAAAACCTTCCTCATGTTTATTGGCAGGAGTGCACCAGCACAGCAGCCGCGGCTATGTTGGTAGCTGAAAGTGAACAACCTTGGGCAGCACTTGCACCTGCAACTGCAGCCGCTGTATATGGCCTTGATGTGCTTATCCCACAGGCAAATGACTATCCGAATAACATGACACGCTTTTTTGCTATCGGTCGAGAGCAGTTGTCCTCAAGAAGTTTCCGCTGTAAAACATCACTGGTTTTTGGTGTTTGTGACCGGCCAGGGGCATTGTATCTTGTGCTTCGGGAATTTGCCCTGCGCGGTATTAACCTGACCCGCATCGAGTCCAGACCTTCGAAAAATAAACTGGGTGAATATATTTTCTTTCTGGATTTTCTTGGGTCGACTGCTGACCTGGTAGTTCGGGATCTGTTGTGTAATCTCTCAAACATAACAACATATCTTAAACTGCTGGGTTCCTATCCTGCGGCAGAGTAGAGGTTTAAACCCTGGTCAACATTAATAAATGTTACCAGGGTTTATTTTTTATCTGGTTAATCTGCTCTTGGTAATAAAAATTGACATTCAATTTGCTTTGCAGTAAAGTAATAATGCCAAAGAAATAGGAATAATTCCTAACTAGGAGGAATACCATGATACCGGGGGAATTTCTCAAGCGCCTTAAAAGGTTGGGTGTGAGGCTGACACCACAACGCCAGGAAATTCTACAGGTTCTTTGGGAGAGGGCACAGTCCGGCGGCCAACCTGTCAATGCTGAAGAGGTTATGAAATGTGTCAGAACCCGTTACCCTGGTATAAGTCTGGACACAGTATACCGGACCCTGGCTACTTTTACCAGAGAAGGCATTGTTAACGAACTGCAATTTAAAGACCAATCACGGCGTTATGAACTGGTTATCCAGGGGGAACATCATCACCACCTTGTTTGCTTGGGATGCGGCTATGTTAGAGAAATAGCATATTGTCCTGAAGATATTATAGAGCGGGTAAGAGAGAGTTATGCGGATTTCAAGATTGAGGAGCACAGTTTTACCATCTATGGATACTGTGCTCAGTGCCGGGAAGATTAATTATGGAGGGTAAACAGAAATATGGTTAAGTGGAAGAACTCTCTGAAAATATGTTCGTGTTTAATGGTGTTCATTTTTGTTGTGGTTTTGCTCAGCGGCTGTCAGCAGGCAGAGACCACTGCAGAAGATGGGGAGTCAAAGCTGCAGGTTGCAGTAACAATCTATCCACTGGCTGAATTCGCTCGGGGGATAGTAGGTGATCGGGCAGCGGTCACCCAAATCATACCTCCCGGAAGTGAACCACATCATTGGGAACCTGCTCCATCAGATATGAAAACCATTTATGAAACAGATGTTTTTATTTATCATGGTGCTGGAATGGAGATATGGGTTGAGAAAATTCTCCCTGAATTGAAAGGCCAAAAAGTAAAAGTAATTAAGGCTACAGAAGGACTTCCTCTTCTCAGCTTTGCGGAAGAAGAACAGCTTGGAGTCACGAACTTTCTGCGAGCAAATAGATCTGAGGGGTTGCAAGATGGGGAACATGAAGGAGAATTCGATCCTCATGTCTGGCTGGACCCTGTGCTGGCCAAAGATATAGTATCTTTCATGGCAGAGGAAATTGCGGCGGTTGATAGCGAGAACGCTGACTATTACTTGCATAATGCCCAATTGCTGTTTGACAAGCTGGATCAGCTGGACAAAGAATACACAACAGCAGTTTCTCAATTTCAGAACAGAGATATTGTGGTTTCTCATGCTGCTTTTGGCTACCTGGCATACCGTTATGGTCTCTGTCAAATACCAGTTCTGGGTATAACCCCGGAGCAGGAGCCTGATGCCGCAACTCTGGCACGAGTAATTGATTTTTCTCGTCAACAAAATGTTAAGTATATATTCTATGAAGCCACTAGCAGTCCAAGGATTGCTGAGACCATCGCCCAGGAAATCGGGGTGGAAACAATGGTACTCAATCCCATCGGAGCTTTGACACAAGAGGACATCAAAAATGGCTATGATTATTTTGATTTGATGCACCAGAATCTAGAGAATTTAAAAAAAGTACTAGCTGAATAAGGAAGGTAGCTGAAAATATGAAAGTAATCGAGCTTCAGAACATCTATTTCTCCTATAATGATAGAGTTATTTTAGAAGATATTAATCTGACCATAGAAAAAGGGGAGTACCTGGCGCTGATTGGCCCCAATGGCTCAGGGAAGACAACTTTGGTAAAGCTGATCCTGGGACTCATGCCGCCGGTTTGTGGGGAAGTGCTGGTCTTCGGAACCCCTTTGCGGCAGTTCAGAGATTGGCACAGGTTGGGTTATGTTCCCCAGCGGGCAGTTATTAATAATGGTTTCCCGGTGACTGTCAGAGAGGCTGCGGCTGCCGGGCGTTTTGGCAAAGTTGGGCTCTGCCGAACTCTGAAAAGGGAAGATTGGGAGGCGGTTGAAGAAGCCTTGGAAATGGTGGGGCTTCTTTCATTTCAGCATAAGCCGCTCCTGGAGCTGTCCGGAGGCCAGCAGCAGCGTGTCTTTATAGCCAGAGCACTGGCTGGCCATCCAGATATATTAATTTTGGATGAGCCTCAGGCAGGACTTGATGACCGTTATCTTTACGATTTTTATTGTTTGCTGAAGCAGCTCAAAGAAGAGCGGGGTATTACTATTTTTATTGTTTCCCATGATATCGGTGAGATAGGTTCCTGGGCTGACCGGATTATCTGCCTCAACAAAAAAGTGCTCTATCAAGGCACACCGCGAGAGGTTTTGACTCCATCTAAACTCAATGATCTTTATGGAATGAACCTTTATGCCGCCAATTAACTGCGGGCATCTGTAAAACCTGTTAAATAAATAATCCTGACCTTGTCACAATTAGGAAAAGGAGAACAACTGTTGATGGGTATGCTGCACTATGATTTTATGATTCGTGCTCTGATCGCAGGTCTTATAACAGGGCTGATCTGTCCTGCTCTGGGTGTTTTTCTGGTACTGCGCCGCTATTCATTTATGGCTGATACCCTTGCTCACATTTCTCTGGCAGGGGTTGCCTTCGGGCTTTTGATCGGGGTGGCTGCTGATTTTTCACCTTTATTGACCCTGGTAGTAGCTATTATTGGGGCATTGATGGTGGATCACCTGAGAGTGCGCTCCCGGCTCTCAGCTGATGCACTGCTGGCTCTGGTGATGAGTGGTGGGCTTGCCCTGGCTGTTGTTTTTTTTGGATTGTCCAGAGGGGGAGCTTTGGATATCACATCTTATCTTTTCGGCAGTTTGATGACCGTCAGCGCTGCTGATCTTTGGTTGATATTAATTGTAGGGGCAGCAGTCCTCTTATTTTTAATTTTTATGTCAAAGGAACTGTACTTTATTTGTTCAGATGAAGAAGCGGCGCGGGTGTCAGGGTTGCCTGTTGATTTGCTCAACCGCATCTTTATATTATTAGTAGCTATGACCGTTGCTGTCAGTCTCAGAGTAGTAGGCACCCTGCTGGTTGGAGCCTTAATGGTGATTCCGGTGTTGACTTCACTGATTGTGGGGCGTAGTTTCCGTCAGGTGGTTTATTTATCTCTTGTCCTGGGAGTGTCTTCCAGTTTATTGGGGCTGACCGCCTCCTATCAGTTTGGTTTGGCTGCCGGAGGCTGTGTTGTACTGGTTGCACTCGCCTTTTTTATTGTGAGCTATGGGATCAAACAACTCTTTACCCTTTTTAAAAAGCGCAATGTTGTTAATAATGAATAACAATAATCAGGAAAGGAAGTATCCTTCCTAAAAATGTTTTAGTGGAGCTTTTATGTATTGCCTCGAGGTGTGGCAATAATTATAAATCTTTGTCCGCTATGGCTGCCGTGAGTTTGGTAGTCCATTTTTTCATTTTCCAGCAGGGCTAAAATTCTATCTGTTTCATGGGCATCTGCTGCTTCCAAACTCAGCAGCAGGTGATCCCCAGGTTCCATTTTTGATGTTGCCGCTTTGATGACTTCTATATCCCCGGTGCCGATGGAGGGCCCAAGATCGATACTGATCTCCCGCATCTTTTTCCCCTTTCTGTTAGGTTGAAACTAACCGATACAGGCTTATTATCTGCTGTAGGGGAGGAAATATTCTTTATTTTGCTTACCAAACAGAATGTCGGGAAGGATATCATAATAGTGTGTCGAAACAATAAATAATGAAAATGACACCACGGAGGTGTTCTTCCTTTCAGGATGAAGGGGCAAACTCTAAGGTGTCTATTTTCTGTATAGGGAGGAATTAAACATGTGTCGGGAAAAAACTGATTGGGAAAAGGCAATGGAGTTTCACGGCCATGTCTGTCTTGGCCTAGCTTTCGGATACAGGGCTGCCAAAGCAGGGATGGATTTGATTGAGGCTAAAAGAGCCCCAGATGAAGAAGTAGTTGTCATTGCAGAGACTGACAACTGCGGTGTTGATGCGGTCCAGGTTGTAACAGGCTGCACTATGGGGAAGGGCAACCTTATTTTTAAAGACTATGGGAAAAATGCGTATACCTTTGTCTGCCGGGATACAGGAAAAGCGGTTCGGATCGTGGTGACACCCAATGAGCAGTCGTTTCCTGAGGAGTTTGTGACTTTAAGGGATCGCTGGCGCAGAGGTGAGCTGACCCCGGAAGATCAAGAAAAGATGAAAAAGCTGCAGCTCAAGGTGGTCTCTGATATACTGCAGGCTCCACAGGATGAACTGCTGCAGGTGCAGGAATCCAAAGTGGATCTGCCTGATAAAGCACGCATCTTTAATTCAGTGCCCTGTGCCAGGTGTGGTGAAATGGTGATGGAACCGAGGGCAAGGGTGAGAGATGGGAAGTTTGTCTGTATTCCCTGCAGTGAGAGTTACAGCTCGCGGATTTCAGGGTAACTGTTTTAGAAGTCAGATGCCGGAGGTCTGATGTCAGAATTTGAACGTTGAATTAGGTGCCATTATAACGTAAGCCTGGCACCTTGTTCTTGGTTTCTTACGACCTCAATTCCATCTGCAGTTCATCGAAATCATCTAATTGGTAGCTGGACTGGTTCATCTGGTTGATAAAATCGAGGATGATCTGCAACCGGTCTTCAGGCAGTGTTTTGATAATATCAATCAGCTTATCCCGTAGTGTTTCCATTGCGATTATCCTTTCTGCTTAGGGTTCAGAAGATATTGTTGCCCGGAGAGCTGAAATCTATCCCTTTAAAATATCACCTGTTCCTGACCGGTATAAATAGTGAGCCGCTTTCCCCGTACAAAACCCAGAACAGTAATGTTCAGCTTCTCAGCCAGCTGTAAAGCCCGATCTGTGGGTGCCGAACGGGAGATCAGGACCGGCACTCCCATACGAGCTACCTTAAGCAGTATCTCTGTAGAAACACGGCCGCTGAAGATAATCATTTTGTCATCCCTTGATATTCCCTCCAGGAAACACTGGCCGTGAATTTTATCCAGGGTGTTATGGCGGCCGATATCCTCCTGAAAAATCAAGATCTCTTCCCCTTTGGCCAGGGCTGCATTATGGACTCCACCTGTGCGCTGAAAGAGCTGTGATCTTTCCTGTAATTGATTGGCAAGGTTTAGTGCTGTTTCCACCCTAACTTGTAAATGAGATCGAACCGGTGAAGGGAAGCTGATCCCATCAGCTGAAACAGTGGTTCCACTGCCCCCTGCACTGGGGGTAATGCGGCGTTTTACAGTTAATCGATCAGCAAAAGAGAGATCGGTTCTGGTCTTAACATAAACCGCTCCCTGCTCTTGATCCATATCCACTGAAATGATATCTTCCCTCTTTTTTAAGATCCCCTCACCACAGAGAAAACCCACTGCCAGATATTTTTGGTCCCGGGGTGAACAGACCAGTGTGGCCACCTCAGTTGAATTGATGTGAACGGTCAGGGTTGTTTCTCTGACTATTAAATCTTTTTCATGCCGTACACAACCTTCATCGATTTTGATAATAATGCGTGAGGTGGTCAGCTCTGAATAATTATTTTCCATATCAAACGGCTCCTTTTTCTGAATTCATTCCGTTGTAAACAATCTCTCCATTAACCAAAACCAGTTCAACCTTGGTGCGCCAGTCAAAGGGGTGGCCGCTGAGAACTATGATATCTGCATCTTTTCCCGGTTCAAGGCTTCCCACCCGGTCTGCTAAACCTAAGATCTGGGCGGGGTTGATGGTAATGGCTTTCAGTGCATCATCCTCATCCATTCCACCTTTTACAGCCAGTGCTGCCAGCAGAGGGAGATATTGAATGGGCACAATGGGATGGTCAGTGATGATGGCTACTTTGATACCGGCTCGGGCAAGAATACCTGCTGTTTTGAGGCTGCTGTCTTTCAGCTCCACCTTAGCCCTGGAGACTAATGTGGGGCCAACAACAGCCGGTACATTTCTTTTTCTGAGTTCTTCGGCTATTTTGTGTGCTTCAGTAGCATGCTGCAGAATAACCTTTAAATCAAATTCATCTGCCACCCTAAGCCCTGTGAGGATGTCATCAGCCCGGTGAGCGTGTATCAGTAAGGGGATCTCCCGGGTAATGACTGGGAGCATGGCTTCCATTTTCAAATCACGGTCCGGGAGTTTATCAGGATCCATTTTGCCCATTCTGATTTTGTCTGCATAGTTTTTGGCAGCGACCAGTGTTTCCCGCAGCAGTGCAGCTGTTGCCATACGGGTGGCGGGCATCTTTTTTTGAGTTCCATAAACCCGTTTTGGGTTTTCACCAAAAGCTGCTTTGAGGCCGGCCGGATTTTTCATGACAGCCTGGTCAACAGTTTTGGCTGAGGTTTTCAGTACTGCGCTTAATCCACCGATCACATTGGCGCTTCCCGGTCCGGTCATCACAGTGGTCACACCGCCTTGTAGAGCATCAGTAAATGCCAAATCCTCCATATTAACTGCGTCTATGGCACGTAGGTGGGGGGTAACCGGATCTGTTATTTCATTGGTGTCATCTCCCTCAGTGTAAATCTCCTCATAGATGCCGATATGGGTATGGGCATCGATAAATCCCGGTAAAACATATTTTCCCGACACATCGATGACCCGGGCTCCATCAGGTGGAACCGGATCCTGGTAGAGGGCAGATATCTTTTGCTGATCAACTACAACAGTGCCCTTTTCAAAAGTTTGTTCTGCCATGGTTAATATTTTTCCATTGATAAGTGCCAGCAAGTGATGACCCTCCTATTATTTTAATAAATCCCAGGCAGAAAAAGACCGCCTGGGTAGTTGAATTACTGATATTCCTGTTTCTCTATTAGACTCCTTAAGAGTGATAGATTGTCCATATCTTCCTTCAAATCAGGCCCCTTTGGGGTTTCCAAGAGCATAGGTAGGGGGTTGAGCAGCGGATTGTTGACTATCCAGCGAAAACCTTCCAATCCGATCTGTCCCATGCCAATGTGTTCATGACGATCACGGTGTGATCCCAGTTCACCTTTGGAGTCATTGACATGAATCGCTTTGAGGTTATCCAAACCGATAATCTCATCAAACTCTCGAAAGGTTTTTTCACAGGCCTCTGCTGTGCGCAGGTCATAGCCGGCAGTAAAGATATGGCAGGTGTCTAGACAGACCCCTAACCGTTCTGGATAATAGCAACTGCTGATCAGTTCAGCCAAATGCTCAAAGCGCCCCCCTAAAATGGAACCCTGCCCAGCAGTGGTCTCTAATAGCAGCATCACCTGGGAGTGTTCAGTTCTTTTGATAATTTCATTAAGTGCATTGGTGATGCGGGTAAGTCCTACCTCTTCACCTGCTCCCGAGTGTGCACCTGGGTGCATTACAAGATAAGGGATCCCTAAAGAGGTGCAGCGTTCCACCTCAACTATCATGGCCTCCAGAGATTTTAGCCAGAGATCCTCATCAGGGGAGGCTAGATTGATCAAATATGAGTTATGAGCCACCACAGGACCAATGCCCGTTTCTTTAAGCGCCTGTAGAAAATCGTTGATATCTTTTTCGGTAAGCTCTTTAGCTTTCCATCTGTTGGCATTTTTGACGAATACCTGAATAGTATCACAACCGGCTTTTTGCCCTCGCCAGACAGCTTGATACATACCACCGGCGATTGACATATGTGCCCCAAATGGCACAAACGCCACCTTCTTTCAATAAAAATTAAAACTATTTTTCTACTTGTGTGAAGGCATCATCTAAAGCTGTAATCATTTCATCCACATTATCTTTATTGATGACCAAGGGCGGCTGAAAAGCCAGTACATTCCTGGAGCGGCCGTTCTTACCGATGATGATCCCTTTGTTTTTCATAATCTCCAGGATTCTGTCAACTTCTTCAGCTGCAGGCTCTTTGCCCTCTTTGACCAGTTCTGCCCCCTGCATCAGTCCGATTCCCCGCACATCACCGATTAATGGGTGCTTGTCCTGCAGTTCCAGCAGTTTTTCCTTAAGATAGGTGCCAAGTTTTGCAGCGTTTTGGATAAGCCCTTCTTTTTCAATAACCTCAAGTGTGGCAAGGCCGGCTGTCATAGAGACCGGGTTACCCCCCAGGGTGGAGGCACCAGGGCGTGTATACTTGTCCGCTATCTCCGGACGGGAGGTGAAAACACCGATAGGTACGCCATTACCCAAGGCCTTGGCCATGGTCATAATATCCGGTTCTACACCCCAGTTTTCAATGGCAAACCATTTTCCGGTGCGTCCGAATCCGGTCTGCACCTCATCGATGATCAATAAGACTCCATATTCCTGGAGGATTTCCTTTAATCGTGAGAAGTATTCCGGTGGAGGTGTAACGATCCCCGCATTCCCCTGTATGGGCTCAGCGATCAGTGCAGCCACTTCACCTGAGGTGGATGTTTCGATCACCCGGCGCAGCTGTTCAGCACAGGCTAGGTCACAGGCTGGATAGGTTAGGTTCAAAGGGCAGCGGTAGCAGTAGGCATTGGGTGCGAAAGATATTCCCCCGGCCGGTGTGGGGTCAGTGCGCCAGAAACGCATCCCTGTCAGGCTCATGGTCAGATAGGTGCGACCATGGAGTCCATCCTCCAGAGCCAAAAGTTCACTCCTGCCTGTGGCTATTTTTGCCAGTAGGACAGCTCCCTCATTGGCCTCAGTACCGCTGTTGCAGAAAAAGCTTTTCTTCAACCTGCCCGGTGTGATTTCTGCCAGCTTTTCTGCCAGTTCCAGCATAGGCTGGGTGAGATAAATATTGCACACATGCTGCAAGGTTTTGACCTGCTGGCAGATACGTTCTGTGATTTCCGGGTGGCAGTGTCCGGCATTGATTACCGAAACACCGGCGAAAAAATCCAGATACTTCTTCCCGGTGCTGTCATAGAGATACTGCCCTTCTCCTCTTACTATCTGTGCAGGTTCCTGGTAGAAATGGTAGAGGCAGGGTATGATATACTCCTTCTTCTTTTTGATGATCTCTTCTGGCCCCCAGTATTTTGTCATTGTTTTTCACTCTCCTTTTGATTTTCCCTGGCTTTTACACCTGTTGTATAAGGTCCGGTGCCCAGAGGCACATTTCTGATCTCTGTCAACTGCTGCCAACTGGATTCCTCAAATGTATAGGTATCAACATCCTCCCAAAGTTTGTCCAGCTCTTTTCTATAAACCCTGGTGACTGCGGCTGTTTCATCTGCTTTATATAGCGGTATTTCCAAACGCAGGCTGGCAAACCCTGCCCCGTAAAAAGAGCGAAGGTAGGGAAGCAGGGCTAGTTCATTGGCCAGGTAAATATGGTTTCTGCAGTCCTGGTCCATCTCCAATATGTGCACCTGTCCAGCGGTGTCTTTTAAGCCATAGTTCCGTTTATGACAGGGCGCACCGCAAAACTGGTGTTTTGTTTTTTCTGTTAACAGAGCTGCCGGAAGACAGTGGTCGCTGACCATGGTAGGGAGTAACCCGTGAATCACCGCTTCCATAGGTAGGTGCTCACCAGGCATTGCTAAAATATCCTCGCAGCAGAACTCCAAGGGTGCTGTAATCAGGGCAACACGATAATCTTTGAGCAGTTTTGCTGCTTCCTGGTTGGCAATATTACAGGAGTAGTCAGCGTAAAGGGGTAGAGCTGTGTTCTGAAAAGCTGCGAAGATGGTCCCCAGATTTGTAACCAGCACACCGTCAGGGTCTAATTCCCGTATCTTTTCGAGGAAAAGCAGTGTACTATTCATTTCCCAGGGCATAGTGATGCGCGGCAAGCCGATCACTACACGCTTCCCCAGGTCATGGGCTTTGGATACTACCTCAGTGTAGTCGGCAAACTCCCAGGGCTTATCCATGGAAAGAAAGGACTCTCCGCTGGTATAAAGGAGGTCAGCACCATTATCTAAAGCTGCTAGAGCTGCTGATTTGCTACCAACTTTCACAGCCAGCAGCGGTTTAGCTGTATTTTTTGTTTCTTTGGGCAATGGTAAAGGTGAATCTTTAAAATTATCAGCTGTGATTTCCGGTTCTTTGATAGCGTTACTGAAAAAACGGGGTTCCCGCTCAGCTGTATAGCCGACTGAATCAGTACCTGGATTGCCGAAGGCATAGAGTGGGCTGAAATCCCGCACCCGCATCTTTTCCAGCTCATGGAAATCATCCCAGTCCATTGTATAGCCCACTGGGTCCTGATAATAGCGATCCAGTGCCCGCCTGTAAAAGCCAACCAGAGCTGCTAGATAATCTGCTGGACGCATTCGCCCCTCCAGCTTCAGGGAGCAGATCCCGGAAGAGATCACCTCCGGCAGATAGGGGAGCAGGCACATATCTTTGACCGCCAGAAAATAAGGGCCAGGTACCTTCACTGGTATTACCTCACCGCTTTCCCGGTCTACCAGGTCGAAGGCCCAACGGCAGGGCTTCATACAGCGGCCCCGGTTGCTGCTTTTGCCGAAGAGCATCCCACTGTGGTAGCACTGGCTGCTCTGGGCGAAACACATATCTCCATGGGTGAAGTATTCCAGTTCCAGGGAGGTCCTGGTCTTCATCAGTTTAATGTCATCAAGGGTCAACTCCCTCCCCAGGATCACCCTGCTGATCCCCAACCCCTCCAGCATTTTTAAACCCTCAAGGTTGTGGGCGTTCATCATCACACTGCCGTGTAGGGGTATGGTCAGACCAATATCTTTGGCAATTTTTACAACTCCCAGGTCCTGTACGATAAGCGCATCTACAGCGATTTCCTCAAGGAAAGAAAGATACTTGGGGAGTTCCTGCATTTCTGTATCTGTTAACAGATTGTTGACCGTCACATAGATTTTGGCTCCTCTTTCATGGGCATATTCTGCAGCTGACTTAAGCTCATCTTCAGTAAAGTTGTAATCTTTCCGGTGCAGGCGCATATTAAACTTTTTGCCGCCCAGATAGACGGCATCTGCCCCTGCTCCAATCACAGCCTCCAACACATCCCATTTTCCTGCAGGTGCCAGGAGTTCTACTCTGGCTACCTCACTGATTTTTTGCATCTGCTATTCTCCCTCTTTAAATATGAATAAAAACATCCAAAACAGTAAAGACCAACAGGGTGACACCGATGATTTGGTTTGCTGTATAAGCAGCGGTCGTTACCCTGTTCAGGTCATCAGGTTTTACTATCAAATGCTCCCAGCAGAGGAGTGCAGCCACCGCAGCTATACCCAGATAATAAAAAAGACCGGGGACAGCATGAGGGGGTGCGGAAAAGAAAGGCACCATGATCAAGAATAAGATCACAGCCAGGTGTAAGGCTTTAGCGATATTTAATGCTGCTGGGACCCCAAACCGGGCAGGAATTGCATAAATCCCTGTTTTTCTATCAAATTCGGTGTCCAGTGTGCCGTAAATAATATCAAATCCTGCTACCCAGCACATCACTGCCGCACTCAACAGCATAGGGGGTAGTGCAAAGCTTCCGGTAACCGCCAGCCAGCTGGCTGTAGGAGCGATTCCGCAGGCAAAACCCAGCACCAGGTGGCAGGCCCAGGTAAATCTTTTGGTGTAGGAGTAAATCACCATAATAAATAAGGCCACAGGTGCCAGCTTGAAACACAAGGGATTCAACTGCCAGGAAGCCAACAAAAAAAGAGCAAAACCGGCGATGCTGATCAAAAGCACCTCTTTGCCGGAAACAAGCCCCTGGGGCAGGTGCCTGTCGGCGGTTCTGGGGTTGGCTGCATCAATACGGGCGTCGATCAAGCGGTTCAGTGCGTTGGCTGCATTGCGTGCCCCCACAAGAGCCACAATGATCCAAAAAAATACCCGCATCTCAGGAAGCCCATTAGCTGCCAACAGCATCCCCATCAACCCGAAGGGAAGGGCAAAAAGGCTGTGGCTGAACATCACCAGTTCCCCATATAATTTCAACCTGTTCAGACCGGTATTGATTTTGGACTGAATGACTGACATTGCTCTTCGCCTCGTATAGTACTGTTTTATAAAAATTCGCTATATACTTCGCTTTTCCTCCTTCGAACCTATTACAGCAGGGTTCTGCCTGTGCTCAAACCCGATCAGTGCTGGCCGGAGGGCTGTTCCTCTGATCAGTCCGTGTGAACAAAAAAACGGCTGGTCTTACTGACCCAGCCGCTGCTTTCCTCAAATATGGATTAGGGTTTCTATCTGTGCAGATTGTTAATCAAGGGTAAAAAAGCTTCTTTTGTCATCATAACGCAACTGCAGTTTTTTCTTGCAGATTTCATCATTGCTGTTCTGTCTTGAAAGTATCCATTTTATTTTCTGTTTTACTCTGTCTAGTTCTTCATTGATTTCTTCAAGTTTTCTCGCAAATTCTCTTTCATTCATAGCGCACACCCTTTCTCTGATTTTTTCTAAAAGTTAGCAAAATCAGTGGAAAAACGCGTTTTTGCAGGCCGCCCGGAAAAAGTTGATTAGCTTAAAATTATATAACACTATTGGTATTAAATCAAGCGACTTTTTTGATAAAAAAATCAACAGCAACCAAAGGACAAGGGAGGAACTGTCCCTTTAATCGGTCCAGTTTTGTATAAAAAATGAAATTCTTCACACATTATAACTATCAAACAAAATTTGGATATAAAGGGGGTTTATCGATGGATATGAAAAAACCGCAATATGGCTTGGCCGCTCTTATAGCTCTTTCCCTTGTGTTTTTCTGTGCAGGATATCTTGTTTGGCGTCAGGGTGGGCCTGATGTTGAACCGAGAGCCGATTCCGCTGATAGTGTTGCAGAAGCGAGCCCGGAAAGCAATGTTGACAACGTTGATCTTCTGTCCCGGGTTATTATGGGTGAGGCAGCGGATGAGCCTTATCTGGGCAAGGTGGCGGTGGGAGCGGTTATCATGAACAGGATGCGCAGTAGTTCCTTTCCCAACAGCTTGTCCGGTGTGATATTCGAGCCCTGGTCCTTTGAGTCTGTTGAAAACGGACTTATCTGGTCCCGTGAGCCTACAGAAGATTGTGTCCGTGCTGCAGCCGAGGCGTTGAATGGGTTTGATCCCACCTATGGGGCGCTCTTTTTCTGGAATCCCAGTAAACCGGTGGGACCATGGATCTGGTCGCGGCCGATCATCACTCAGATCGGAGACCATGTATTTGCAAGATAGGAGGGATAATTATGAACCTGAGACAATACACAGCAGCCCTTGTAGCACTGTTTGTTCTGTTGGGAATCACAGCTTTTTGGGGTGTCAGTCAGGCCCAGGCTCGGCGCAGTGCTGAAGTGCAAATAGAAAATAAATACAACAGGGCCTTTTATGAAGTAATGCAGAGAAGCAAAAATATAGAGGCTTTGCTGTCTAAAGGGTTGGCCAGCGGATCTCCCAATAATATGGACAATCTTTTTTCTGATCTCTGGTACAACGCCAATGCTGCCCAGGAGAATCTGCACCAACTTCCTCTGTCCCATAATGTGGTAGCCAAGACTTCCAAATTCCTGACCCAGGTGGGGGATTATGCCTATGCCATCACCAAGCGGGACGATGGGACCAAGATGACTGATGAGGACCGCTCTACGATGAGGGAACTGTATAAAACAGCTCAGGCACTAAACCGGGAATTAACCAAGGTGCAGCAGCAGGCAGCTGCAGGGAAGTTTCGCTGGTCCGAGGTTCAAAAGGGGATCAGCAGTAATTTTGCCAAAGGGTCAATGTCTGCTGACCGGTCTTTTCGCAATGTGGAAAGCCAAATGCAGGAACTTCCTACTCTGATCTATGATGGCCCTTTTTCCGATCACCTGGAGCGCGCTAAACCCCTAGGTGTTACCGGTAAAGAGGTCACTGCTGAGCAAGCCCAAAAAAAAGCCCGCGGTTTTGTGGATTTTAAGGAGGGAGCGAAAGTTAAAGAAGAAAGAGCTACAGGTACGGTAAAAGGGAAGATACCGGCATACGGTTTTGAGTTTCGCACCGGAGATGACGATTCACCTAATGTTATTACAGCCAATGTTTCCAAAACCGGGGGACATGTGATTTATTACACCAACTCCCGGCAGGTCGATAAGTCCGAAATATCTGAAGAGCAGGCACGCACCTTTGCTGAAAACTTCTTGAAGTCAAGGGGCATCAAAAACATGGTGCCTACTTACACCTTGAAGGAGGGCAATACCCTTACAGTTTCCTTTGCTTACAAAGAGGGTGATGTGATTGTTTACCCTGACTTGATCAAGGTGTTGGTTGCACTGGATAACGGCCAGATTTTGACCTATGATGCCCTTGGCTACCTTATGTCTCACCGTGAACGGGATCTGCCTCAACCGAAGATCTCTATCAGTGAGGCAAGAAAAAAGCTCAATCCTGAGCTGGAGGTGGAGGAGGAGAGGATGGCGGTCATCCCCTCAGATGGCAGCCATGAACGGCTGACCTATGAGTTCAAGGCAAAGATGGATGGTGAAGATTTTTTGGTTTACATAAATGCCCTAACCGGGGAGGAAGAGCGTATTTTCAAACTGCTCCATACCCCAGGCGGAACATTGGTTTTGTAACTGTCTGATTAACAAAGATAAACCGGCCGCTAAGGCCGGTTTATCTAATAGTTCTTTCTTAACTTGTACACTTCCCAAAACCCAAAATCCTCTTCCATTGGCCAGTTTATCATATAGTTCTATCATTTATTTCAGAATTGTTTCTTAACCTCGACCCTCTTCATAAAATGCTTCACTGAAGAGCTGTCTGGTGTACATGTGTTTCGGTTTTTCAAAAACCTCGCTGGCATCGCCTTTTTCCACGATTTCACCTTGATGCATCACATAAACCTTATCTGCAACCTTACGGGCCAGGTGCAGTTCATGTGTGATATAAAGCATGGCAAAACCGAATCTGTTCTGCAGACCTTTTAATTCACGCAGGATATTGGCCTGATTGGAGGGATCCAGCATAGATGTGATCTCATCGGCGATAACCAATTTAGGATTGGTAACCAGTGCCCTGGCAATGGCAACTCTCTGTCTTTGTCCTCCGCTTAGGCTGTAACAGTAACGCTCTAAAAACTCCTGATTAACGGGAAGGCGTACTGCCTCAAGGGCTCTGCATGCTGCATCATTCCGCTCCTCTCCGCTGCCCCACTTCATGATATCCAGGGGTTCTTTGACTACATCCAGCACCTTCATTCTGTGGCTGGTGGCGGAAAAAGGGTCTTGGAAAATAATCTGCATACCCTCCATCATCCTGGTTGCCCAGTGGTTTTCCACTTTTTTTCCACGGAAAAAAACACTTCCCTCATCTGGGGAAAGGATACCCACCAGGGTATGTGCCAGGGTTGATTTGCCTGATCCTGATTCACCCACGAGAGCAACAACCTCACCACTTCTGATTTCGATGTCTGCTCTTTTAACAGCCTGAATCACCCGGTTTTTGACCTGAAAGCTTTTTTTGATCCCTTCTGCTTTAAGGAAGGATTCAATCCCTCCTTTGTGGCAGGCCACCTGGCGCTCCAGGGCTACATAGCGCAGTTCCGGCCTGGATTTTCTGCAGTTGTCAGATGACTGGCAGCAGCGGGGTGCAAAGGGACACCCCTCATATGTACGCATTTCTTCAGGTGGTTTACCTCCGATGCCCCAAAGGTCCTTGTATTTGAAAAATTGGGCAGAAGCATTAAGCAGCCCTCTGGTATAGCAGTGCATTGGGTTTTTCAGCACATCAGATGTTCTGCCGTATTCAACCACTTGACCGCAGTACATGGTCATCACCTGGGAGGTAAGACGGGAGATAAATGCCACATCATGGGAGATCAAAATCATAGCAAATCCTATTCTTTTCTGCAGATCCCGCAGTAAATGATAGATCTCATTTTTGCTGGCGGCATCAAGAGCTGTTGTGGGTTCATCTACAATCAGTAACTCCGGTTCACATACCAAAGCCATCGCCAGCAGCACACGCTGGCGCATGCCACCGGACAGTTGGTGTGGGTAAGCGTTTTTCCAGCTTGGGTCAAGGCCGACCATATTTAATACTTTGATAATCCTTTGGTTGCTCTCTTTGGCTGTTAATTTTTCATGAGCCCAGATGGGTTCTCCAATTTGTTCTGCTATGGTCAAGACAGGATTGAGCACCTCTAAAGAATTTTGGAAAACAAGGGCTATCTTTTCCCAGCGGTATTTTCTGATCTCCGGTTCAGTCAGCTCCATAAGATTTACACCTGAGAATAGTATTTCACCTTCGGTCCGCACATCTTTCAGCAGCCTCATGATGGACAGAGCCAGGGTGGATTTTCCACAGCCTGATTCGCCGATAATACCTAAGCTTTCTCCTTTTCTGATCTGCAGGGATAGATCGGAGACCGCTGTTACGGCTGGATTTGAAGATGTGTAAGTCACTGACAGTTCTCTGATGTCAAGTAAGGGTTTGTCAGCACTCATGATCGTTCTCCTCTCAATAAACATTTATTTTTTCCCCAAGCGGGGGTCAGCGATGCGCTCCAGGTCCCGGCTGATAAAAGCCAGGGACACAACCATCAGCATCAAAAAAAGCCAGGGATAAAACAGCCACCACTTCCAAAAGTCTGTGTA
>LFTQ01000005.1 GCA_001513545.1 Clostridia bacterium DTU068
CAATAAACGCCGGAGCAGTTTTTTCTGTAACCTTATTTTCCATTTACTCTGCAGCTGCGTTTCTACCGGCGATATATCCTAAGGTAATGCAGCGGCCGTGGCTCAAACCGGGCATAACATTAGGATAGTCGTTAGAGAAGAAGCATCCGGAGGTATTTCCAGCAGCATATAGCCCCGGAATAACCTTGTCGCTGGTATCCAAAACCTGAAGTTTATCGTTTACTTTCAAACCTCCCAGGGTCACCAACAAAGTCACTGCCAGCTTCGCCGCATAAAAGGGTGCTTTTTCTATGGTCGTTAAACAAGCAGCGCGCTTACCGAAGTCTTTATCCTCTCCCAGTTTCGCCAGTTCGTTGTATCTTGCCACAGTAGCCTTAAAGGTGTCAACAGGCACATCCATCTTTTGTGCCAACTCATCAAGAGAATCGGCGGTTTTGATGATCCCTTTTTCGATGAGTTCATCGATCTCCTCAGGGACATGCAGAGGCGGTGTCATCGCTTTACATGCGGTCATGCCGAACTTCGGAGCCTCTTCCGGCCACTTGGCATCCCATATGACCCATTTCATATGGCCCGGCTGTTGCAGCATTGATCTGCTCACATAACCATAAGGCAGATCTTCATTTGCGAAACGCTCTCCACGCAAATTCACGCCCAACCACGGCTGACGGGTAAGAGGGACAGGTTTATAAGTAGGAGGCAACCCTTCCAGGCCCTGATCAAAATACATGGGGGCATGGGGTGGTTCATCAATAGCTGCTCCTACCCACAGGCCCATTTTATGACCATCACCTGTGTTGTTCTTATCTGAGAACGTAATACCATAGATATT
>LFTQ01000024.1 GCA_001513545.1 Clostridia bacterium DTU068
GGCATCCTAATCAGGACAGTGGTCATCCAAGAAAGGATGGAGCCAATGGATAATTTTAATCTGCCGAAAAACACTGGTGTAGCAGCGATAGGTTTGAAGATCGGATTGATTGTACCCAATGATGATATTGCTTCTATTACTGCTGATGCTGTTAAAGATATGGCAGTTGATGGGGATATCATCTGCATCACTGAGGCTGTGGTCGCCAGGTCACAAAACCGTTATGTCAGCTGTTCTGAACTGGCTGAGGAAGTGCGGCAGAAGTTGAACCTGAAACCGGGCAGCACTGTTGCCATGATCAGTCCTATAGCCAGCCGTAATCGATTTGCCTTGATATTGAAAGCGATTGCCATGGCAACCAGGGGAGGGAAGGTGATCGTTCAATTCCCTATTCCCTTTGATGAGGTCGGCAATGAGGTAATCAATGAGGAATTTGCTATTATACGTCTGAAACTGAAGAAGACACTGCAGAGCTTGCTAGAGGCCAGAGGAAACACACCGATGCTCAATGTTTTGATCAGGGAGATTATTGCTGCCCTGAAACTGCAGGAGATCGGTTACCATATTATCAGCATTCGTAAAATTACAGGTAAAGGAATTGCTGACCTCACTGTGAAGATGCCTGATGGAAGAATCGCGGTTGTAGAAGTAACCTTTTTTGACCTGAAAAAAGCAGCCAGAAAAGCGGTTGGTATCCAGCAGGATGTCCCTGAGGCTGAGAAGGCTTTAGCTATTGCTGTAAATCTGGAACACCATAATCTAACCATAGTAGATGCCAATGAATATCTGGAGCAAACCGAAGTAGAGCCTGAGACATTAGATTTTTCTGAGCAACTTGACAGCTACTACGAACCTGATGTGATTTTCTCCAATGAACGGGGAAACAACATCTTTACTCATCCTATCACTAATGTGGATTATCAGGATTTATATGTCAGCACAATCGAAGAAGCAGGGGCTCGTGGAGAGATAATCTATACCAATAATCCCTTTAAAATTTATGATATGGGCTATATAGACGGTGTTTGTATCGGTGCTGTTCATGATAGGGAAAAGCTGAGAGAGGAGTTCCTCTCCTTTGGGGCGATGGTACCGGTGATCACAATTCAGGATGTGGGGCCTGCACCTTGGGGAGTGATCGGTTCCAATGTTTCAGATTTCAAGGGAGGGGTTTTGAAGCTGCTGCCTGAAGATCCCGATGGTACTGCGGAAAGAATTAAGGATAAGATTTATGAAATGAGCGGCAGAAATGTAGAGGTGCTTATCTTCGGAGATGGTGCTTACAAGGACCCTGATACAGGGATTTATGAACTGGCTGATCCCCATCCTGCTATCGGAGTGAGCAGTGGTCTTAAATCAGCAGGTCTGCGCAGCGGCACCAAACTGAAACTGGTAGTTGATACCCTTCACAGACAGGGATATTCCAAGGAAGAGATCAGAGCTCAAATAGAGAAGAAACAGGATGATGTTGTTACCGAAGATTTAGGGACAACACCCCGCAGTGCAACCAGCATCATCGCCACACTGGCAGACCTGGTTGCCGGTTCCGCTGATGCCGGTACACCAATTGTGCTGGTCAGGGGATTTAAATTGAACAAATAATTGACAGATAACTTTATGCCGGTTGGG
>LFTQ01000052.1 GCA_001513545.1 Clostridia bacterium DTU068
GCTATCAAGGGCAAGATCGAAGAGCTTTCCGGTTGGGAAGTTATCGTTGGACCGCGTGAGGCCAATGGAATCGGGTCATTTGCCAAGTTAAAATTAGGTGCGTAATAGAAAAAGACAGGTGGCTCGGTGACACTTTAAATAACAGAGAGGGTGTCCAGATATGGCAAAGCACATAGCAATGGCTGGAAAAGGAGGAACTGGGAAGACAACCGTCGCAGCACTTCTGATCAAGTACCTGATAGAGAAAAAGAAAGGTGCAATTCTCGCTGTTGATGCTGATCCCAATGCCAATCTCAACGAGGCTTTAGGGTATGAAGTTGAGAATACCATTTCACAAATCCTCGTTGATATTAAGAAAGGCGATGTTCCTACATCGATGACCAAGGAAACATACTTACAATTCGAACTACACCGTGCCCTTGTTGAAACTGATTATGTTGATTTGTTGGTAATGGGAGGGCCACAAGGGCCAGGATGTTACTGTTTTCCGACTGACATTTTAAAGCGTCATTTAGCGAACATGGATCGGAGTTATGATTATCTTGTGATAGATAATGAAGCAGGTCTTGAACATATCAGCCGTAAGACCATTGAAGATGTTGATGTAATGCTTGTTATTTCCGATCCAACAGCAAAAGGGGTACGCACAGCAGGTAGGATCTATCAGCTCGCTAAGTCTTTAAACATTAATATCGCTGATGCGTATCTGATTGTAACGAGAATAACTGA
>LFTQ01000125.1 GCA_001513545.1 Clostridia bacterium DTU068
GGAAGCCCGTACTTTTTGACAATAGAAAGAATATCAACCCCTGGCTCACCCACAGCTCCGAAACGCTCGATAACTCTTCCCTCTGGATTTCTCCGCTCTTTTGGCCAGGAGGTTATTTCCACAACCACTTTATCTCCATTACGAGCACCCTTGGCCTGGGTTGTGGGGATAAAAATGTCCCATCCCAACCTCTTGTCATCTGGAACAACAAAGCCGAACTGCCGTTTAGCCTCTTCAAATGTTCCCACAACTGTGGTGTTTGCCCGCACCAAAACCCTGATTACTTCCCCTTCAACATGCTTCCTCTGCAAGCTGAATCCCAGCGGCCTGACAACAACCCGATCACCATGCATTGCTCCGTCCATATTTTCCCTTGAGATAAAAATATCTTCCTTTTTACTGTCAGGGATCAGAAACCCATACCCTTTCGGATGTCCTTGAATTGTTCCTACGATCAGATTCATTTTCTCAGGCAATCCATATCTGTTTTTGCGTGTCCTGATTACCTGACCCCTTGCCTCCATCTCCTGCAGCATAGGTTCAAGGACACCCGGCTCTTGCCCCAACTGTTCTGATAGATCCGCTAAATTCAGAGGCTTGCTGGCCGACTGTAGACAATCAATAACTTTTTTCTCTTGATTGTTGTTTCTGCCGATTATTCTTTTTCTTTGCTGTGTTTTCTCCGCCATAAACTACCTCACTCATTTCTTTCTCAATTTTAGTATTACACGGCAGCAAAAACAACCGCCAACTGCATGATTCCACAAATAAGATTGTTTCTGTTCACAAAACTGGTATTATTGTTATTCTGCCTTAAGTGAAATTCAAATTATTCGTGAATTTGTACATCTGTAAGACTAGAATAAAAAGGAGGCTAAGTGCTTAAATCATCCGCGGCAACCTCCATCAGGGTTAAAGGAGTGGCAATCTACAGATAATATAAAAAGGGATATATTGTTATATACCCCTTCTCTCATAATAAGTATTTTTGCTTCAGGTATTTTTAACATTTAATAGTACCGGTTTTATAAAAAAATTACTATCATTTATTCGATAAAAGTTAGCAGTAAAGTGATGACTAAGAACGCAGCGGCAAGCCCTGCAGATATCTTGCTGAGGAACTCATCAAGCCCCTTCTTTTTTCCCAACAGTGACTGGGCGCCACCAGCGATCGCACCTGATATGCCTGCAGCCCGTCCGGACTGCATCAAAATTGTAGTAATTAAACCAACACTGACCAAGACCTCTAGAATAATCAAAATGGTCCTTAACAAACTATAGTCTCCCCTTTGCTTAACTTACTTCACCAGCTCAAAGATACATCTATTTTAGCACTGGGAGGAACCAGTTGTAAAGCATATTCCGCAGCCCATCCATCGCGCTGGGTACAATCGCTCTGATCTGTCCGATCAGTCAACCCGTCCCACTGATCGCGCGGGGGGACAGTCCCGGTGATCGGGCCCGATCACCCAACCTGTCCCCCTGATCGCGATCGGTCAGTATTAATTATAGATACCAGCGGCTGTAAACAGCTGCTTCTCCCAGTTCCTCCTCAATACGGATCAGCTGATTGTACTTGGCCACTCTGTCGGTACGTGAGGGGGCACCGGTTTTGATCTGCCCGGCATTAAGAGCCACAGCCAGATCAGCAATTGTGGTATCCTCGGTTTCACCGGATCTGTGGGAGATCACAGTAGTATAACCTGCTTTCATGGCCATTTCCACAGTTTCCAGGGTTTCAGTCAGGGTTCCGATCTGGTTGACCTTGACCAGTATGGAGTTGCCTACACCTTCCCTGATACCCCGGGCCAGCCGCTCTTTATTGGTGACAAAGATGTCATCCCCCACCAATTGAATCTTATCGCCCAGAGCCTTGGTCAGATTTGCCCAGCCCTCCCAGTCATCCTCTGCTAACCCATCCTCAATAGAGATCACCGGGTAGTTGGCGGTCAGTTTTTCGTAGAATGAAATAGTTTCATCTGTGGTCAGGGACTGGCCTGTGCTCTTGAATTGGTATTTGCCATCCTCATAAAGCTCTGTGGCAGCAACATCCAGAGCCAGGAAAACATCTTTTCCAGGTTCATATCCGGCTTTTCTGATGGCTACCACTATTGAATCTAAAGCCTCTTCATTGGATTTCAAGTTGGGAGCAAAACCCCCTTCATCACCCACCGCAGTATTATAGCCACGGCTCTTAAGGACTTTGCGCAGGTTGTGAAAAATTTCAGCTCCTATTCTTATAGCAGTCCGCACACTATCTGCGCTCATGGGGATCACCATAAACTCCTGAATATCCACATTGTTATCAGCATGCTTGCCACCATTGAGGATGTTCATCATGGGCGCCGGCATCAGTCTGGCACCTACACCCCCCAGATAGCGGTAAAGGGGAAGGCCCACACTATCTGCTGCTGCTTTGGCCACTGCCAGGGAAACCCCCAGGATGGCGTTGGCCCCCAGTTTTTCCTTATGTGGTGTTCCATCCAGTTCAAGCATGGTCTGATCAACAGTTATCTGATCCAGAGCTTCCAAACCCACGACCTCGGGATAAATTATGTTCATCACATTGTCAACTGCTTTTAAGACACCTTTTCCCAGAAAACGTTCATTGTCTCCATCCCGCAGTTCTAAAGCCTCATGGGCTCCAGTAGATGCCCCAGAGGGCACTGCAGCTCTACCAAAGCTGCCATCCTCCAGCAAAACATCAACTTCCACAGTAGGATTGCCACGGGAATCCAATATCTCCCGAGCTGTTACATCGATAATTTCTGGCATACAGGCACCTGGTTCTCCCATTTAGAAACAGGAAGAACCCAGGCTTACCTCCCTTCTTTTGATTTATATTTCCTCAATTAACGAATTACCGGTCATCTCCGGGGGTTTAGGTATCCCCAGAATTTCCAGCATAGTTGGTGCTATATCCTCTAGGGAGCCGCCGTCTCTAAGCCGCACCTCCTTGAATCTTTCACCGACCAATATCAGGGGTACGAGATTTGTGGTATGTGCGGTATGGGGCTCTTCACTGCCATTTTCCAGCATCATCTCAGCATTCCCATGATCCGCGGTAACTAGAGCTGTCCCTCCCCTCTCCAAAACAGCGTCCACCACCCGCTCAAGACAGCTATCCACCACCTGAACCGCCTTAACAGCTGCATCCAGTACACCTGTGTGTCCAACCATATCCGGATTGGCATAGTTTAAGATGATCACATCGTAAAGATCCCGGTTGATCTCAGCAATAACCCGTTCTGTAACCTCCGGGGCACTCATCTCCGGTTTCAGGTCATAGGTGGCAACCTTGGGTGATGGGATCAGAATCCTTTCCTCCCCTGGATTGGGAGTTTCCACACCTCCATTGAAAAAGAAGGTCACATGGGCATACTTTTCGGTCTCAGCTATACGCAGCTGTTTAAGGCCATTGGCTGCCAGGATCTCCCCTAAAGTGTTCTCCAGTGTTTGAGGCGGAAAGGCGACAGGCGCTTCAATTGTGGCATCATACTGGGTCATGCAGATAAAATGGACATCAGGGTACTCTTTTCTGGTAAAACCACTGAAATCCCGGTCCACAAAGCTGCGGGTGATCTCCCGGGCCCGGTCGGCACGGAAGTTATAAAAAATCACCACATCACCGGGACGGACCGATCCTTTCGGTTTTCCCTCATGATCCAGAATTACCTTGGGTACTACAAACTCATCTGTCACCTCATCTGCATATGATTCTCTGACAGCTGCAGCTGCTGATGAGGCCTTTTCCCCTTCACCATATACAATAGCCCGAAAGGCTTTCTCCACACGTTCCCATCTTTTGTCCCGGTCCATCGCATAATATCTTCCGCTTACAGTGGCTATTTCACCAACACCCAACTCACTGCACTTCTGCTCTAAGCTCTCGATATAACCCAAACCACTGGTCGGAGGAACATCACGACCATCAAGAAAAGCGTGAACATAAACCTTATTCAATTCACAGCGCTGTGCCATCTCCAGGAGAGCATAAAGGTGGGTCAGATGGCTGTGCACCCCACCATCGGAAAGCAGGCCGAAAAGATGCAGAGAGCTCCCTTTTTCCTTTACCCTCTGCATTCCGTCCGCCAGAACGGGATTATGATAAAACTCACCGGTTTGGATGGACCTGGCGATCCTTGTGATATCCTGATAGACCACCCTCCCAGCACCGATATTAAGGTGGCCCACTTCCGAGTTCCCCATCTGCCCTTCGGGTAGTCCTACTCTTTCTCCTGATGCTATTAATAATGTATGGGGATTGTTGTTCTGAAGATGTGTAAAATATGGTATTTCAGCCAGCCGGAGGGCGTTTCCCCGTTGTTCAGAAGAAATCCCCCAGCCATCAAGGATTACCAGCGCTAATGGGCTTTTCAAACACTTTTCCCCCTTATTTCTGCTGTAGACTGTATGATTGCTACAAATTTTTCGATATTTAAGCTGGCTCCACCCACCAGTAGTCCATCGATCTCCTCTTCATTCATAAAAGAGGGGGTGGATTCAGGTGTCACACTTCCCCCATAAAGAAAACGAAGCTGAGAAGCAAATTCTTCTCCATACATCTCAGCAACCTGTTCACGCAGGGCTTTGATGACCTCTACAGCATCCTCTGGGGTTGCTGTCTTTCCGGTTCCAATAGCCCAAACAGGCTCATAAGCAACAACAAGAGATGCCGGCTGGCCCTCCTTGATACCGGAAAGCCCAGCCTTCAACTGTTCCAGGCAGTACGGTACTGCCTTTCCGGCCTCCCGAATTTCCAGGTTCTCCCCCAGGCACAAAATTGGCCACAACCCACAGGTAACAGCAGTGACCAGCTTTTTAGCGATCACCTCATCGGTTTCTCCAAAATGAGTACGGCGCTCTGAGTGCCCCAGTATAACATAACGGCAGCCCATGGCCTGCAGCATAGGACCGGATACTTCTCCGGTATAAGCACCCTCTGTTTCCCAGTGCATGTTTTGAGCGCCCCAGGCAATATGACTTCCCGCAAGCTTAGAAGCAACTGCAGCAAGTGCAGGGAAAGGCGGACAAACCAGGACCTCCACACTATCCCCATTTGTCACTCTCTCCCGCAGCAGTTTAGCAAAATTCCCCGCTTCGGCAGGTGTTTTGTTCATTTTCCAGTTGCCTGCTATCAAAGGCATCCTTTTTGTTTTCACTATAATGAGTTCTCCTCCCTTAACATAATGACCAGTAACACCATAATGGTGCCGCATGATCAGTATGATCTTTAATAAGCAGTTCCGGTTCGCTCCTCAAGTCAGCAATCTAGTCCCTGCAGAGAACCGCAACTCCAGGCAATTTCTTGCCTTCCAAAAACTCCAGAGAAGCGCCACCACCTGTAGACGCATGGGTTACCTGCTCTTTGAGCCCGTACTTTTCCAGTACCGCCAGTGAATCACCACCACCAACCACAGAGACCAAATCCGGATTAGTCAAGGCTCTGGCCACTGCTTCACTTCCACCGGCAAATTCATCCTTTTCAAAAACACCCATTGGGCCATTCCAAAAAGCGGTTCTCGCTTTTTTAATCAATTGAGCATAACACTCTGCTGTACGGGGACCGATATCCATGGCCTTCCAGCCATCAGGCACCTTTTGGGAATCCACAGTCTTTACTTCCCCTTCTTCACCAGCGGTTACCAGCAAGTCCACAGGAAGTTCCACCCGTACTCCCCGCTCTGTTGCTTTGTTTAGAAAATCAGCCGCATATTCCAGGTTATCCTCATCAACTAGGGAGTCTCCCATCTGGGAACCTTTAGCCTTTAAAAAGGTATTGGCCATTCCACCGCCTAAAAGTATGGCATCCACCTGTCCTAAAAGATTATTAAGAACACCGATTTTGTCACTTACCTTTGCCCCACCGAGCACAGCCACAAAGGGATGATCCGGATCAGCAAGGATACTGCCCAATGCCTTGATCTCCTTTTCCATCAACAGGCCTGCAGCTGCAGGCAGGTATGAGGCAACCCCTGCAGTGGATGCGTGAGCTCTGTGGGCTGTACCGAAGGCATCATTGATATAGACCTCTGCCAGTGAAGCCAAACTCCTGGCAAACTCAGGGTCATTTTTCTCTTCTTCAGGGTGAAAGCGCAGGTTTTCTAAAAGAAGAACCTCCCCCGGTTTGAGCTCCTGTGCAGCTTTAGCTGCTTCAGGCCCAATACAGTCATCCACTTTTTTTACGGTTTTTCCTAGGAGTTCTCCTAAACGCCGGGCCACATCATCCAGTCTGAGTTTATCCACCACCTTACCCTTGGGGCGCCCCAAATGGCTCATCAGTATCACTGATGCCCCACCACCCAGAAGGTATTCTATTGTTGGCAGAGTAGCTTTGATTCTAGTGTCATCAGCTACCTTCCCCTGATCATCTAAAGGAACATTAAAATCAACCCGCACTAAAACCTTTTTTCCTTTTATGTCCAGACTCTTAATGGTTTTCAGGTCCAATTATTGATGCCACCTTTCCTTTACAGTCCCTTGCCTGCTATATAAAGGGCAAAATCAAGCACTCTCAGAGAATAGGCCCACTCATTGTCATACCAGGCGAAAACCTTGGCCAAGGTATCCCCGATCACCATAGTGCAGGGACCATCCACAATGGCTGAGTGGGGATCACCATTATAGTCCCTGGAAACCAAAGGTATATCTGAATAAGCCAAAATCCCCTTCAGCTCCCCTGCTGCCGCATCCTTAAAGGCCTGGTTGATCTCTTCCACAGTTGCTGCTTTACCCAACTCCACAACCAAATCCACCAGGGAAACATTAGGTGTGGGTACACGTACTGCAACTCCTGTCAGTTTCCCCTTCAACTCAGGCAGCACCAGGGCAACCGCTTTTGCGGCTCCGGTTGTTGTGGGAATCATTGATTGAGCAGCAGCCCGAGCACGGCGCAGGTCCTTATGTGCAAGATCCAAGACCTGCTGATCATTAGTATAGGCATGAGTTGTGGTCATTAAACCGCGTATAATGCCGAATTTATCATTGAGGACTTTGGCTACAGGTGCCAGGCAGTTGGTAGTACAGGATGCATTGGATATGATATGGTGATTGGCTGGCTCGTATTTGTCCTCATTTACCCCCATCACTACAGTAAAATCCTCATTTTTTGCCGGTGCTGTGATGATAACTTTTTTCGCTCCAGCATCCAGGTGAGCGGAAGCCTTTTCCTTATCACGGAACTTACCTGTGGCTTCCACAACTATCTGTACACCCAGATCCCCCCATGGAATATTATGAGGATCCTTTTCCGAGAAAACCTTCACAGGTTTTCCGCTGATCACGATCTCATCTTCTGTGACCTTTACCTCACCGGGAAATGTACCGTGAACAGAATCATATTTAAAAAGATGAGCATTGGTCTCTGCATCGGTCAGATCATTGACAGCCACAACATCGATATCCTGTTTTTCAGCGGCTGCCCGCATAACTAATCTACCAATCCTTCCAAATCCATTAATAGCTACCTTTACTGCCATTAAGGTATCCTCCCTTCAATAATAAAAAATATTGTGTTCACTCGATAATAATATTATGTGACTTTATCTGCATTATATAGGTCTTGTGCCATCAGCCGGCATATGAGCTCTTAAGAAAAGCATCTGCCGCCCAGCTGATACTTGTAAACTATTGCATACTGTTTGCCTGATATACTGCTACATCATTTATTAAAAAACACCTATATAATACATAACATTTCAAATAAAATTATATACTATTTGATTGGCAATGCAACCCAGAAATTAACGCAAGTACCCCATCTTTACCATGTGACACCCCTCCCTGCTGTTGCCTTCCCGCAGATTAGGTCTCTTTTAACCCACCGGTTCAGTAGAAATGCCAAGCAAATTAAAAAGGCGCATTAACAGCGCCAGGGATTTTCATATTATTTTTTCTATCAGCGGTAGCGTTTTCGCTGACGCACAGGAGGGATACCGATTTCCTTCCTATACTTCGCTACAGTTCTGCGGGCGATATTAATCCCTTTAGTGGTCAGCATTTCACATATCTGCTGGTCACTATAAGGTTCATAGGGGTCTTCCCCTTCAACCATTTCTTTAATGAACTGTTTGATGGTTTCAGTAGCCACCATCTTGCCAGCTGCTACATTTTCCACCCCACTGGTGAAAAAGAACTTGAGCTCAAACAGCCCCTGGGGTGTTTGGATATACTTATTGGCAATAGCCCTGCTCACAGTGGATTCATGCATCTCTGCTATTTCCGCAATGTTCTTGAGATTAAGGGGCTTTAGGTATTTGATACCCCGATCCAGAAACTCACGCTGGTAGTCAACTATACACTGAACCACCCGGTAAAGGGTAAGCCTTCTCTGCTCAATACTGCGAATCAGCCAAAGAGCGGATTTCATCTTATTTTGTATAAACTCAACGGTCCCTGAATCACAGTTATTTTTCTGATTGATGAGGAGCTTATAATTGCTGTTAATCATCAAGCGGGGTACAGCTACATCATTAACAATAATAATATACTCATTATTTACCTTTTCCACCACTACATCTGGGGTAATATAGCGGTTATCACTGGGTTGGGCGAAATTGCGCCCAGGTATGGGGTCAAGTGATTTGATTAAATCAGCCTGTTGCTGCACTTCCTGCACAGTCAGTCCCAGGCTTGAGGCGATCTTCAGCAAATTTCCGTTGGCAATATCATTCAAATGGCAATCAACAATCTTCTCTATAACCGGGGTGCGCTGACCTCGCTGCTCCAGCTGAATAAGCAGACATTCCTTAAGATCACGGGCACCTACTCCAGGGGGATCTAGGCTTTGGATCATTTTCAGAACCCGTTCAAGATCCTCCTGCCGATATCCTGATATAAGACTGGCATCTTTAAGGCAGATATTCAAATATCCCCGGTCATTGATATTCCCAATAAGAAATTCACCGATTTCAATGTCTTTGTTTCTGGAAAGGACAAGACGCAGTTGGAGGTACAAATGTTCCTGCAGAGTAGGGATTTCGGGAACAAAATGTTCGAGGTTGTACTGCTCTTTTTCCTCGTGTTCTGCCCAGGCCCGATCAAAGGAACGGTCAATCTGGCCGCATTCAGAAAGATAATCACACCACTCCTGAGCAAAATCATCTTTATTTTTATCAGCTGGCGGCTTATCCTCTGCTTCTTCTTCTGACACCTCAAGAAGTGGATTTTCCAGAAGGGCATCCTCTATATACTGTGCTAAATCCATCGATGACAACTGCAATACCATGATTGCCTGGCGAAGTTCTGGCGTCATGATCAGCTTTTGCGTTTGTTCAAGCTTCATGCCATAACTCAAGCGCATAATAATAACCCCCCAACCTTTCTCACAGTAATAATTCTCTTTTCATTGAAGGATTCCTTCTTTCCCTTATAAGATATGAGATCTGTTTTACTGTGATTAATTGTTCGGGCTTCCATCTCTCTTTACCATACTCTGTTTTTTCCTTAGTTGGTCTGCAATCCGACTGATTTCCCGGAAACGATGATAGACACCGGATTTGCTCAAAGAAGGGGTAAGGAGTTTACCGAGATCAGCCAGGCTGGCCTCCGGATAGAGCAGACGCAGTTCGGCCAACTCCCGCAAGGCAGGAGACAAGACACCCAAACCAGCCAATGACTGGATCTCCTCGATCACTGCAACTTGTTTTAGGCCAGCCTCCACCGATTTTTCCAAATTTGCAGTCTCACAATTGACCAGCCTGTTAACCTGGTTGCGCATATCTTTTAAAACACGGCAGTTTTCTACTTGCAGAACAGCTTGATTTGCTCCGATAATCCGCAAAAACTCTACTACCTGATCCGCTTCTTTAAGATAAACCTCATACCCATCACGGTGCTCCCTGGTGTTGGGTTTTACACCGAAAGAGGCCAGGGCTTTCACAGCCTCCCTTGCTCCGGCCGGGGTTTTAAAGGACAATTCCAAATGGTAAGCATTATTAGGGTTACCGACAAAACCACTGCCCAGAAAACATCCCCTTAAGAATGCTTTTCTGCAGCAGTTCTTTTCCAGGATATTGGGATCAAGGGTATCCATCAAAACCTGATCCCTATCAACAAAACCCAAATCCTGAAGCAGGTAATGTTGCTGCTTCACTAAGGGAATCTGTACTGTAAACAGACGGCGGCGGCGCGGCCGGGAATAGCGGTTGATGGTAATCAAGCTACTCCACCCCAGTTTTTTGGATAGCAGAAAAATGCGCCTGGCCACCACAGCAGCCTCTGTTTCCATTACCAGCATCTTCTGCTTACCAAGGCGGACAACACCCAACACCCTTGCCAGAGCTGCTAGTTCCGCCCACCGACAGCACTGTAGCTCAAAAGGGAGCCGCGCAACCTCACCCTTTACCTGCATAGAAAAGGACATCACTGATCACCCTTTATCTAATTAAAGAAAGCACCGCCAAGGCCAGTTTCTCCGGATCATGGCGCACTAATTCCTGTTCATTTAACAAATCTCCTCGCCAGACCTTAACCCCCATTCTCTGCAGAGTGCGCAGGTCCACAGCTACTGGTTCAGCTCCTTCTCTGGCATACTTTACAAGGCGTACAGGGGCAATTTTTTTATTATTAATTATTATATAATCCAACCAGCCTTCTCCCATATGATTATAAATAGCAGCCAGATGATCTGAGGCCTTAAAACCAGAGGTTTCCCCCGGCTGAGTCATAATATTACAAATATAGCATTTTACCGCACGAGTCTGTTTAACCGCCAGGCTGATTTCGGGAACTAATAAATTGGGCAAGACACTGGTAAAGAGACTTCCTGGGCCTAATAGGATCAGGTCAGCCCGCTTAATGGCTGCAGCCGCATCCGGTACTGCCCGGCAGTTGGCAGGGGTTAGAAAAACTCTTTTTATCGGGGTATCTACCTTAGCTATCCTGCTCTGCCCAAACATATGTGTGCCATCAACCAGTTCTGCATTCAGTGTCACATGATCCAGAGTAGAGGGTACAACCTGCCCACAGACATTAAGCACATTGCTTATCTCCTGGATAGCTGTCTGAAAATCACCGGTTATATCAACCATCGCGGTGATCAGCAGATTTCCCAGACTGTGTCCCGCCAGGCCTTTTCCCTGGCCGAAACGGTAATTAAACAGCTTTTCCGTAAGAGATTCTGTTTCTGATAAAGCCACCAGACAGTTGCGAATATCCCCTGGCGGCAATATACCGAATTCTCCCCTGAGCCTCCCTGAACTCCCCCCATCATCTGCCACAGTCACAATAGCGGTAATATTGGAGGTATACTTTTTCAGCCCACGCAGCAGAACAGGAAGTCCTGTGCCCCCTCCAAGAGCAGCGATACGGGGCCCCCGTTTCAATGTCTGGCTGCGGAAAAATCCAGAGAAGAAACGAGCTATATCCCGCACCTTCATTATGATCTATCCACCTTTGCCCTGGGAAGATCCCGATGGTGAACAAACAGATGGTATCCTTCCCTCTCCAATATCTCAGCCAGACTCTCGGTGAGAACCACGGATCTGTGTTGTCCACCGGTGCAACCGATAGCCACCACCAAATGGGTTTTCCCTTCATTGATATATAAGGGCAGCAGAAAGAGCAAAAGATCGCTGTAAAGGCGGAGGAAGCTTTTGGTTTCCTCATGTTCAAAAAGATATTCAACAACCCTCTGATCCTGTCCTGTACAGTTTTTTAATTCATCAACATAATTTGGATTGGGAAGAAAGCGGACATCCATTACCAGATCCGCGTCAAGGGGTATCCCGTACTTATAACCGAAAGAAATCAGAGTAACTGTGAACAGGGCACCATTATCCTGATCCGAGAATTTTTCTTTGAGCTTCCTCTTCAGGTCATGGACGGTCAACTCAGTTGTGTCCAGGATAATGTTGGCTGCACCCCTCAGTTCCTCCAGTCGCTCACGCTCAGAGCGGATGGCATCCAGTACGGACCGGTCCTCCTCAAGGGGATGCTGCCGGCGTGACTCTTTGTAGCGTCTGACCAGAACAGCGTCAGAAGCCTCAAGAAATAACAACTCATACTTGATCCCCTGTTCTGATAATTTTCGCAGTTCTTCACCCAAAGAGTCAAAAAAGAGGGTGCCCCGCACATCCATTACCAGTGCTACACGGTTTACTTTGCCCAATGACTGCTGACAGAGTTCGGTTATTTTGGGAATCAGCATCGGTGGTAGATTATCTACACAGAAAAAGCCTAAATCCTCCAGACATCTGATAGCCTGAGTTTTACCCGCACCGGAAAGCCCTGTTACAATTACCAGCCGAATCGGTTGAATCTCCCCCATCTTTTCTCCCCTTTCTCTCCAGTTACATGACTCCTATCCCTGATACTAGTTTATCATATGGACAGATTCATATATACCCCTCAGCTGATCCCAACTTTGCACAAAAAAAGCACAGAAACTGTGCCTTTGATCATTGTTTTTTCATTTTACTCGCTATTTCAGCTTTTTCGGTGCAGGCCCATCAACTCAATGTCCTATAAATCTTTTTTTGATGAAATAGACTGCGAATACTAATACAAGAATCACTAAAACCGCAGCGGTAATCATTGTATAATAATCCATATAAGAAGCAATTATTCCCCAGGCTTCTCCCGCCAAGCTGCCTAAATAAACAAGCACAGCATTCCAAATAAAGGTACCCAGGATCGTTAACAGCAAAAACGTATCCAATCTCATCTTAGCCATCCCTGCTGGTATAGATATTAAACTCCGTACGATGGGAACAAATCTGCACAAGAATACTGCTTGATAACCATGCTTATTAAACCATTTCCCTGCTGTTCTCACATCTTCTACTTTCAGGTGCAGCATCTTTCCAAACTTGCTGTCAAATAACAGTTCGAGCCGGTCACCGTTTAATATCCTTCCAAGAATATATAAGACAACTGCACCTAAAGATGAACCTATTGTAGCAGATATAATAACCCCCCAAACAGTCATCCTGCTGCAGGTAGTCATGAAACCCCCAAAAGTCAGAATTATCTCTGATGGTATCGGTGGGAAAAAATTCTCTATTATGATCAATAAAAAAACACCGAGATAACCAAACCGGTTGATGATATCTATAATAAAATCCTCCATTATTGCCTCCGTCTAGCTACATAATTTCCTCTGTCAATGATATCAGTGCTCACTCTCAACGAGCATACCTTATCTAAATAGCTATGTAAAGTACACTTCTTTGTAAAAAATAAAACAGCAGCCCCTTACATAGATGGAATTTTTTTAGAAAATAGATAAAAAAAGAATGATTAACGAAAAGCGCTATGCTATAATTTTTGTTTAGGTGGTTATATGTTTATTAAAAAATATGTTAACACAATTTTTATTATATTAGGAACATCGTTTGTTTTATTAGGGGTTATAGGTATTTTTGTTCCGGTGCTCCCTACAACACCTTTTCTGCTACTGGCTGCAGCTTGTTACACTAGGGGTTCAAAAAAGCTCTATGAGCGGCTGATTAACCACCCGGTGCTCGGTGAATATATTAAAAACTACAGGGAAGGGCGGGGTATTCCGCTCCACGCAAAAATACTGGGTATATCACTGCTCTGGCTGACCATAGGGTATTCAGTGTTATTTATTATTGAAAACCTTTTGCTGCGCATCCTGTTAATCATTATCGCGATTGGTGTTACCATCCATTTAGTATCCATTAAAACAATGCGTAATAGCCCACACAAATGATCCAAACCATTAACTTCAATCACCAGAAGGATTTCCTTGCTGCAATTGGTCCCAGGCATATGCTGCCGCACCCAGCAATCCGGAACGCCCCTTCAAAGCTGCTGGGATTATCTTCAGTTGTTCCCGGTAGGGTGGATAAGTTCGCCTGTATGCTTCATCATAGGCGGGTTCAAGCAGCAGTTCCCCTACCCCACAGGCAACCCCCCCACCGATGATGAACATCTCTGGATTTAACAGATTGGCCACACTAGCGATGGCCATCCCCAGATAACGGCCAGCAGCTGCCAGTATTTCCTTGGCTTCTGGATCACCTTCCAGTGCTGCTTTACCCACAGCACAGGCATCCACTCCTTCTATACCTTCAGCTGCAGCCAGTATGCCTTTGCCCCTGTCAGATCTCACCAGATCTCTGGCATCTCTCATAATGGCACAGCCTGATGCTAACCCTTCTAGGCACCCCTTATTTCCACAGGAACAGATCGGGCCGTGAGCATCAACAATCATATGGCCAAACTCCCCGGCCCCACCAAAAGCACCCCTGTAAAGCTGATTGTTAAGGATCAACCCGCCCCCTACCCCTGTGCTCACAGTTATATAAACCAGATCATGATATCCCCGGCCTGCACCGTAACGGTGCTCTCCCAGGGCAGCCAGGTTGGCATCATTATCCATCCAGACTGGAAGGTTAAATGATTCCTCCAGTGCCCTTTTAAGATCAACATCTCTCCATTTAAGGTTGGGTGCAAACAGAATAACACCCTTTTCCGAGTCAATATATGCAGGTACAGCAACACCGATACCCAACGGTTGCTCACAGGCAGGGCACACACACTTCAGGCTGTTAGTGATACGCTCAATAACTGCCTCTACACCCTTCTCAGGTCCAGTAAGGCATTTATCTTCACAGATAATCTCTCCACCCCTGCCCACCAGTGCCGAATAAATTTTAGTACCACCCAAATCCACAGCCAGCACCTTATCCATGGATTACCTCCTAATCTCATCCAACAATTACTTTTTAAACATGAAAAAGTATTGTTATTTTACTATAAAAACACGGCTTTCCTTGAGGTAAGCGTCCAGCATCTCCTGATATTCTTTCTGTCTGGGAAGGTGATCCTCTCTGCCCAAAAGGGAGTAGGCGATCTTTTTACCTTCCTCCACCCCAGGCTGGTCGTATGGATTTACATTAAACAGATTGGCCACAAAAATCGTCAATGCCTCATATAAATAGAACAGCCCCCCCAGTGCAGCAGCAGACGCTTCCCTAACTGTGATCCGGTAACAGGGATGACCGGCATGGACCAAACTCACTTCTGTAGCCATCTGCTCGATATACAGTTGTTCCTGCATGGTATGCCCGTCAAAATAAGCGTATTCTACCTCAAAGGGAAAAGCCCCTATTATTTTCGGGTCCTCAGGCACATGATGGATCCTGATAAATCCGAAGATCTTGTCAGCAGCCCCTTCCTTAAATAATTGGAGAAGAGAATGCTGATCAGTTGTCCCCAAGCAGGAAAGGGGTGTTGCTCCTACTTTAACCTCCTCTCCGGTCAATGTCACCCTTTTCCCCAAACTCTCCGCCCACAGCTGCATAAACCAAAGTCCAAACTGCTGCAGCAGGTCACTATAGTTGAACAGCACATGGAGGGTTCTCCCAGCCTGGAAATGCTCATAAATTGCCCCACCCAAAACCAGCAGCGGGTTCTCCTCTGATGGTTTTGTGGTCAACAGCTTGTGCACAGCGCCTGCCCCATCCAGAAAGCCCCGGCAGTCGATCCCTGCCAGTTCTGCCGGGAGAAAACCCACAGGGGACATGACCGAATATCTCCCCTGCAGATTTTTGGGGAACCTGAGCAGATAACAGCCCAACTTTTTAGCAATACGATTGATCCCATTGTCTCCGGGGTCGCAGATGATCACAATATCCCGTTCATCCCCGCCTGCTTCTTTGTATTTGTTATAAAAATAAATAAAATTAGCAGCAGTCTCTGCAGTTGAACCTGATTTACTGGTATAAATCAAAGCTGTTTTGCGGAAATCCAAAATCCTCTCTAATTGGGATATTGTAGCTGGATCTATATTATCCAAAATAAAGATGCGCGGCTTGTGCTGCTCCAATTGATAATAACAGCCATACAAAAACTGCAGCATCGCCTTGGTTCCCAGAGCTGAACCACCGATCCCCAGAATCAGGATATTCTCATATTTCTCCCGCAGCTTCTTGGCAATGGATTTTAGCTCAGCGATGGTCTCCTCATCCAGGAAGGAAAGTGTGATGGGATTCCTCTTTTCCCGCAGATCATCCTGAAATCTGCTAAAGGTATCCTTGATCTGAGAACTGAATTCCCCCCCCTTTTTTTCTATCAGGTGACCGGTATCAATAACCATCAACTCATCCATGGGTTTACTCCTTTCTGTAGGTGACAAGCTCCAACCTGTATCTTAATATATTAGTGACCTCAATTTCTCCAATATATACTTTTTACCCTTTCGCCTTGCGGTGCAAAGCTTGCTTTATTGCTAATCACCTTTCCGACTTCTGACTTCTAGCTTCCGACCTCTACTTCTGCAGCCTGGCCATTATCAATATCATGGGCATTGCCCACTATTGTCCAGCGATTAACCACCAACCACTAAATTGCCGTTCACGGGGAGGTTTCTGCCGAGCGGAGAACCAGTTTTACCAGTGCCCGGGCAACACCATCCTCATTATTGGAGGAGGTAATATATTTTGCTTTTGAAAGCACCTCAGGATAGGCATTGGCCACAGCAACACTGCATCCTGCAAAATCCAGCATCTCCAAGTCATTGAAACTATCCCCACAGGCCATAACCTCCTCCCGGCTGACCCCTAACCAATCTGCCAGTTTTTTTAATGCTGTTCCTTTGGTCGCTTGAGTGTGGTTGACTTCCAGATAGGTGGGCTTGGATATGGTCAGGTGAGCATCCAGCCCTTCCTTCTGTAAGATTTCCCGCAGTTCTTGTAATGATTGGTCAATCAACTGCTCCTCCTGAATGATCAGCAGCTTATAGGGAAGCCCGGCTTCCAGTAGTTCCTCCAGGTCATCCACCCTGGTAAAAGGAACCCCTGACAACTGCTCATAATGCTCCCCTACCGGTGTGACCCGCTCCACATAGAGCCTATCCTCCAAATAATAATTCACATGGATCCCTTTCTTGCGACAGTACTGGATTGCCAACCTGGCTACCTCTTCATTAAGCGGACACTCGTAAATAACTTCCCCTGAAAAAACACTCTTAACCAGCGCGCCCTGGTAAGTGATGATCGGGACATCAAAACCCAACTGTTCTGCATAAGGCCTGGCCGAAGGAAGCATCCGACCGGTGGAGATTGTAACCACAACACCACTCTCTCTCACCCGGCGCAGAATTTCCTGTGTGTACTCTGATATGGTCAGATCATCCCGCAAAAGTGTATCATCAAGGTCAACAGCAACCAGTTTAATCCTCTGCATTCTTAATTGCCTCCACTTTATATGTGATTATAGTTCTCCGGAGATATGCCGGCTTCACACTAATTATATATGCTGCTACTAGTTTAACATATCAACAGCTGTTAGTTGGAAGCAACTTCGAGAGCGAAGGCCAACTAAACAGTCGCTCTTTTTATCCAGGAGACAGGATAAGGGAGTTAGGAGATCAGAAGACATGCCGGGCGAACAAAAAAGCCGTTGAGGAACATTTGTTCATCAACGGCTATAATGGAACTGATAACTTTAATCTCGTATAACCAGCTCAGGTGACAGGTAATAAGTATAATTTGTTGACAGCAGTTTTCCCTGATACTTGGAGGTATCAATCCTTTTTTTGATCAGTGTACCGAAAGTTCCTGCACCGGACAGATCCCCTTGAAATATTGCTCCCACAAGGCGCCCCTTTTTATAAATGACCTTCTGATAATAATCAGGTGATACATCTGTTTCTACCTGATAGCTGTCATCAGGAGGCTCGGGCCAGCCAAAGGAGATCGTAGGAAGGCCAAAAAAGGACATGGCATTTTGATAGGCAAAAGTGCCAACCAGTTCAACATCTTTCCCTACCATATTCAGTCCAGCTACCTCTCCCTGCTGTACCGCGGCAGGCCATATCGGTGTGAGAGACACCTTCCCGGTCAAGGTTTCCAGGGTTTCACAGACATCACCAGCAGCATAGACATCAGGTATTGTTGTTCTCATCTGCTGGTCAACTATAATACCTTTATTCACAGCAATCCCTATATCAGAGAGGGACGATATTTCCGGCTTAACTCCGGCAGCCGCAATTATCAGGTCACAGGGAAGGTACCCCTTATCATCCAGTTCTACTCCTAACACATTGCTGTCTTCATCCAACTGGATCTTATCCGCTCTTTGTCCTGTTATGATCCCAACCCCATGTGAACGAAATAGCTCCGCATAACGAGATGAAGCATAACTATCCAACTGCAAGGGCAGGAGGTGTTCCGCCTGTTCAATGACTGTGACCCTTACACCCTTTGCAACCAGCGCTTCAGCCGCTTCCAGGCCCACCAGACCACCGCCCAGAATGATAACCCTCTTGTTCGTTTCCACTGAATCAATGATCCCTTCCGCATCCTCAAGGCTGCGCAGGACAAAAACCTGCCTCCCTGAGGCAAGGTTCTCCACCGGAGGCAGCACAGGTTTAGCACCTGTCGCAATTAAAAGCTTATCATATGTTGTCTTCCAACCATCCAGTGTAAACACCATTTTCTGGCGGGGATCTACTGCGGTTACTTTCTTACCAGGTATAAACTCGATCCCCTGATCATCAAAAAAGTTCTCTCCGATAAAATTGAGCTGTTCTTTATTTCTGGCACCGCTGATTATATCTTTGAGCAAACAGCGCGAATAGACCAGACTGTCTTCTGCTATAACAGTGACCTGTCCCCATGGGTCCTCCCTTCTGATTGCAGCAGCACAGGCAAGGCCGGCAGCACTGGCACCGATAATGAGGTATCTTGTTTTTTCCTCTTTCCTTTCTTCTGTTCCTATCCCTTCGGTACTATCCTCTATCTCCTCAATTGAGAGAGCTCCTGTAGGGCAGTTCTCCACACAGTAGGGCTGCTCATTTCCTATACAAAAATCACACTTTACCGCAGCCCTACCGCGGGAATCAGGAGAAATCAAGTCATAGGGGCAGGACATGACACACATCCAGCAGCCTGCACACTGTTCCTGATTGTGCAACACCAGCCCTGAATCTGAGTCCCGATACATAGCCCCTGAGGGACAGGAGATCACACAAGGAGCCTCTTGGCAGTGTCGACAGGTTAAAGGTGATGGAGCACCATCATACCCGAGCAGCACAGTATTCCGGGGTTGGTTTCCTTGATCAGTTAGATCCAAAAAATATGGTGATTTTCCTTCACTATGAGCAACCATACAAGCAAACTGGCAGTTTTTGCAGCCCTTACACAACCCAGGGCGTATGACTATGGCCTTCAAAATCCTCACCCCCTATATCTTCAAGGCTGTTCTCTTCTGGGAGATGATGTCAATCAGTTTTGCTGCAGCTGTTTCCACATTTCCGTCTACAATAACCCTGCCGCCGGTGAGTGTTTCCAGATCTTCGGTCAGAACCTTTGTGACCATTTTACTTCCGGTTATAAAAGGCGGTTGTGCCAGATGGAGCGGCAGTCCCAGAGCCAGAGCGAAACTCCCGTCAGCCAGAGCCTGCTCTTCCAGCCACTGGGGTGCAGACAATACCAGCGGTAGCTGAGATAAATCAACATTCTGAGCACTTGCCAAAGCAACAGCTACCTCCTCAAGCCTGCCGATACCCAGGCAGGGGCCAAAGTTTAACACCGGTGGTATATTGAGTGATTGACAGACCTGGCGCAGATTATCTCCAGCCAATTCCGCAGCCTGAGGTGTCATGAAACCGGTATTAGCCAGCCCGCTGCTGGTGCAGCCGGCGGAGAGCACCAGAATATCTTTTTTTATCAATTCTTTAGTTAGCCCGGTTGTGAAAACATCATGGCCCCCTGCGGTAAGATTAGAACAACCGACTATTCCTGCCACACCCTTTATCTTGCCCTCTGTAATCAGCGAGATTAGCGGTTCATAATTGCCACCCAGGAAGAAGCGCAGATTTCTCTCACTGAATCCGGTCAATGAATTGTCATAACCGTGTTCGGGCAGATCGATATTAACACCCTTCCGGCGTTCCTGATAGCTGTCAGCGGCTTCCTTTGCCACCAGTCTGGCGATAGCTCTGCCGTTATCATATGTATAAGGAATCAGTTCCGCGTTCTTTTTTTTCGCCACATCATCGATACAGATTTGTTTGATCAGCAGCTTGCTACAGACCTCTTCAATACCCGGTATAGTACAGTTAAACTCACTGACCACCAGGTCAACAGCACCAGTGCTCAGCAGAACCTCACTGGTGAAATTATTGCCTGCGTGCCCGGCAAAGACCCGCCTGCAGTGGGCATGGCGGGACTCCATATCCTGGCCGACACAGGTGCAGCCTACGATCTTGAAGCCTTTTGCTCCCACCTGCTCAGCCACATTTTTTGCCCATTCTGTGGTTAGCTCATCCTGAATCCCTTTGAAAAGAGCGTGCTGGTGACCGGTAACCATAATATTGATGTGATCGGGATCAATCACAGAAAAGCCCACCTTTGTCATGCCAATTTCCGGTTCACCGAGTATGATATCATTAAGTTTGTTGGTCAAGTACAGGCCGTAAAGTCCGGTGGCAATACCCAAACGCAGAGCATGGAGCAGCATATCCAAAGGGTCACTGGAGAGGTTTGTGCTGGTTTTGACCAAGGCATCAAAAACCTCTGATTTCGCCCCTCCTGGCATCAGATTCAGCTTCTCCCAAACAGCCAAACGAGGCTTATAAGCCAGCTTATTGACCAGAGTCATTTTCTTGCTGCGGGGCAGATAGAGATCATGGAGAATATAATCAGCTAAAACTGTCGCCTGTTCCCTGTGGTCATCTGCTGCAGCCTGACAGATTTCCACCATTTCTTGGAGCACCTGATTGTTAAAGGTAGTGTCTGGTTCCTCTGCAAGCTTTGCCAGAGTATGGGCAGCATTCTCCACAACATGCAGATAACAAGCAGCACCTGCAGCAACGGCCCGCAGGAAGTACCTGGCCACAATGGTATCAGAATCAGCACCACACACCCCCCGTGGTGAATCGGGCAGCACACGACAAGGTCCATTGGAACAGAGCCGACAGCAAACCCCCTGCAGACCAAAACCGCATTTGACAGACTGTCTTGGTTCACGAGAAAAGGATGTTTCTACATCTGGATGATCTTTCAGAAATTTAGTAATGGTTTTGTCTGCTGAAAGACATAACCTCATTTTTTATACCTCCCTTAAAATTGTGTTTATATAAACTATATCGTTTTGGTATAGTTTATGACAAAAATTTTTTGTGAGGGGGGATGCCTTATTTTGAATATTGCTTCGCATATTCCTTCAACTGCTCAAAATTGTACCTGTCAAATTCCTGAGATATGGTTTGCTGAATGGATGCAAGAACACAGTGTACCGGACAGTGGGGTGTGGCTTGCTTATTACAATAGTCAGGGTCAATAAGGCATTTGTTGATGCGGATAGGACCTTCTACTGCTTCTAAGACATCTCTGAGTGTAATATCAGCCGGTTTTTTCCCCAGTGAATATCCCCCTCCCACACCTTGATATGATTTTACGATCCCAACCCTCGCCAAACTGCGCAGAATTTTAAGCAAAAAGCGCAATGGTATATTCTGACTTTCGGAGATAACCTTTGCCTCAACTATTTCACCTGGCTGCAGTAAGGAAAGATAGAGAACTGCTCTGAATGCATAATCGGTTGCTTGATTTAAAATCAATAAACTGCCTCCATAAACTATACTTAATCAGTATTGTTTAATAAATTATAATTGCCATTTCACCTTGAGTCAAGGGTTTCTAAATGCTCAAATGTAAAAAAATACGCATCATTTAAATATTGTTTACAATCATTTAAGACTGATTAGAATCTCTTTTCAGGAATTCGTATAGGACCTCTGCTGTCTTTCTGTTCATCCCCGGTACAACGGCTAATTCCTCCACAGATGCCTTGCGTATACGAGCAAGAGAACCGAAATGCTTTAATAAGGCTTCCCGTCTTTTCCTGCCGATTCCAGGGACTTGAGTCAATACAGATGCCTTCAATCTGCGCTGGCGCAGTTTTTCCTGGTAGCTGAGGGCAAAGCGGTGTGCTTCATCCCTAGCCTGCTGCAGTAGGTGCAGTCCTGGGTGACTGTGAGGAAGAAGTAAGGGTGCAGAGCGCCCAGGTAGATAGATCTCTTCCCCTTTCTCAGCCAGAGCAACGACATCCAGAGAGGAGGCATCTGACAGCTGGAGAACATCCAGAGCTGAACTGAGCTGGCCTTTACCGCCGTCGAAGACAAACAGATCAGGCAGGTCCTTATTTTTTATCCTGCGCCTTACAACTTCCCTGATGGCAGCATAATCATCACCACATACCTTTGCCTTGATCCGGTAGTGCCTGTATCCTTTTTTATCAGGCTGACCGTCAGTAAAACGGACCAGAGAGCCTACTGTCTCCTGACCACCCAGATGTGAGATATCGATGCACTCTATTTTCCTGGGTGCTTTTTTCAAACCCAGAGCCTCCTGCAGTGCCATTACCAGGGTCCTACCTTTTTCCTGAGTTTTTAAGGAGCGCCGGTATCGCTGTTCAGCCATCAGGCTGGCATTTTCCAAAGCCATCTCCATCAGTTCTTTCCCCCGCCCACGTTTAGGAAACCGAATCTCCACTTTACTTCCCTTTAGATCAGCGAGCCAATGCTCAAGCAGTTCAGCTTCACCCACCGGAGAACTCACCAAAACCGCAGAAGGTATCTCCCTTCCACTCTGATAGTAACTTTTAATAAATGAAGCGAGAACCTCACCTACAGGTGTTTCCTCTGCTGCGGAAAGAAAATAGTGTTCCTGAGCAACCACTTTCCCACCACGGGCACGCAGTAAAAAAACACACACCTCATCCCCGTAAGTCCCCACTGCCAGCACATCCCGGTCACTGCCTGTTGCCTGAGCCACCCTCTGCTGTTCATGCAGTTTTTTCAGTGCATCCAACTGATTGCGCAGCCGGGCAGCCTCTTCAAAATCCATCCTTTCTGCAGCATCTTTCATCTGATGGTGAAGATTTTTTTCCACTTCACGGGTTCTTCCCTCTAAGAAAAGAACCAACTGCTCAATCATCTCCCGGTATTTTTCAGGGGATACATTGCCCACACAGGGTCCCAAGCACTGTTTGATCTGGCCGTTAAGACAGGTTCTGCTGCGGGGCGCCAACCTGCGGTCAGAACAGGAGCGAAATGGGAAAAGCCTGCGCAGGAGGGTTAAGGTTTCCTTGACCGCACCTACATTGGGGTAAGGGCCGAAATAGCGGGAACCATCCCTCACCAGGTTGCGGGTCATCATCACTCTGGGAAATTCTTCTGCAGTCACCCTGATATAAGGATAGGATTTGTCATCCTTGAGCATAATGTTATATTTTGGCCTGTACTCTTTGATCAGATTGCACTCCAGAACCAGGGCTTCAGCCTCAGTGTCAGTGATGATATACTCCAGATCTGCGGCTTCCTCCGTCATTTTCCTGATCCGTTCGATCAGACCCCGCGGCTGAAAATAGGACCGCAGGCGGTTAGGGAGAGAGACTGCCTTTCCCACATATATAACTCTCCCGGACCCATTGCGGAAGATATAAACCCCCGGACGGTCGGGGATCAGATCAATCTCTTTTTTTAGTTCTTCTACACTTTTAGTGGATGCCATATCTTTCACCCTTTTCGTGATCGCAACCTGTCCCCCTGGTCGCGCGGGGGGACAGTCCCGGTGATCGGTCCGATCGGTCGGTTTATCCCTGCTAGCGCAGCGACCTGCGAAGGTTGTTACTTGCCCTTGACGAAGGAGCAGTTAACGACAGGCAAAGCGAAACATGGATGTTGAGCTAGGCGACTATGCGCATGGACGGCGTCATAGGAGCCGGTTGGCTGTCGTCTGCGACAAGTTTTAGGGCAAGTTCAACCGAAGCTTATGTCGCAAGCGACAGGGATAAAAAATCACCCTGATCGGGCGGGGGGACAGTCCCGGTGATCGGGCCGATCACTCAACCTGTCCCACTGATCGCGTGTCCCACTGATCGCGCGATCACCCAACCTGTCCCGGTGATCGGTCTGAGCGGTCTGTTAACCGCTGGCCAAAGAGGTTTTATCAGCCCGGCGCCTGGTGGGACAGGAAACCTGCAGCACCTCTTTCAGATAACGCCCTGTATAGGAGTAGGGGCAGTCAGCTACCTCCTCAGGTGTGCCTGTGGTTACCACCTGTCCTCCCCTGTCTCCCCCTTCAGGGCCCAGGTCAATAATATAGTCGGCTGTTTTGATCACATCAAGATTGTGTTCAATGACAACAACCGTATTCCCGCTCTCCACAAGCCTTTCCAATACCAGCAGCAGTTTTCTGATATCATCCTTATGCAGCCCTGTTGTAGGCTCATCCAGGATATAAAGAGTGCGTCCATTGCTGCGCCGGGACAGTTCTGTAGCCAGTTTCACCCGCTGTGCCTCTCCACCTGACAGAGTGGTTGCAGGCTGCCCAAGCCTGATATATCCCAATCCCACATCCACCAGGGTCTGCAGTTTCCGTTTTACCTTGGGTATGTTCTGGAAGAACTCATTTGCTTCACTGACTGTCATGTCCAGGACCTCTGCAATGTTCTTCCCTTTGTATTTAACCTCCAGAGTCTCACGGTTATAACGCTTTCCCCTGCATTCTTCACAGGGGACATAAACATCAGGTAGGAAATGCATCTCGATCTTGATAATGCCATCACCGCGGCAGGCTTCACAGCGCCCCCCGCGCACATTAAAACTGAATCGGCCAGGACGGTAGCCCCGCATGCGGGCCTCTGGTGTCAGAGAAAAAAGTTCCCTGATCCCATCAAAAGCCCCTGTATAGGTAGCAGGGTTCGACCTAGGAGTGCGCCCGATAGGAGACTGGTCAATTTTGATAACTTTATCCAGATGCTCGATACCGTGCATCTCCTGGAAATCACCGGGGTGAGCCCGAGCCCTGTGGAGCTTTTGGGCCAAACCCTTATATATGATCTCATCCAGTAGAGTGCTTTTCCCAGACCCGGAAACACCTGTGATGCAGACAAAAAGCCCCAGAGGTATGTCCACATCGATGTTTTTCAGGTTAAATTCATTTGCACCTATCACCTGCAGCCAGCGTTCCCCGGGCTCGCGCCGCCCTTCTGGCACAGGTATCTCACGCCGCCCGCTCAAATACTGGCCGGTTATCGATTCCTCCACCTTAACCAGGTCCTCCAGTGTTCCCTGGGCTACCACCTTACCGCCATGCACTCCGGCACCGGGGCCGATGTCGATGATCTCATCAGCATTAAGCATCATTTCATCATCATGTTCAACAACAATAAGGGTATTTCCCAGGTCCCGTAGATCTTTGAGTGTTTTGATCAACCTGGTGTTATCCCTGGGGTGCAGCCCGATACTGGGTTCATCCAGGATATAAAGAACACCTACCAACCCAGAACCGATTTGAGTGGCTAACCTGATCCGTTGGGCTTCACCCCCGGCCAGGGTTCCTGCTGAACGGTCCAGAGTAAGGTAGTCAAGCCCCACATTGACCAGAAATCCCAGGCGGGCATCGATTTCCTTGATCACCTGCCTGGCAATCTGCTTCTCCCGCTCTGTAAGTGAAAGATTATTGATAAAGGAGCGGGCTTCTAAAATTGTATACCTTGTTAGCTCTGCGATGTTCTTTCCACCCACCGTTATAGCCAAACTCTCCGGGCGCAGCCTTGCACCTTCACAGCCAGGGCAGGGACGGGAGGTCATAAACTGCTCTATCTCTTCCCGTATATCCTCTGATTCTGTTTCCCGGTAGCGGCGCATCAGATGGTTGACAACACCTTCAAAAGTGCCGTACCAGGACCTGGTCTGACCAAAAGCATCCTCATAATGAAAGCGAATCCTCTCATCTGTACCATAAAGGAGTTTTTCCTGCACTTCCTCTGGAAGGTCCTTATATGGAATATCCCAACCGCACCCATAGTGATCCATAAAGGACTTCACTATCTGCGGGTAATAGTGCTGAGTGGAATGGGTCCAGGGAAGCAGAGCCCCCTCTCTGACAGATCTCTCCCTATCCACCACCAATTCAGGATCCACTTCCATCCTGTAGCCAAGGCCTGAGCATTCAGTGCAGGCTCCATAAGGACTGTTAAAAGAAAAAAGGCGGGGGGTAATCTCCACCAAACTGATCCCGCACTGGGGACAGGCGAAATTCTGGCTGAACACAACTTCTTTCCCCTCAAGGGGTGCAGCCACAGCGATCCCTTCACCAAGCCCCAGAGCAGTTTCTAGAGAATCAGCCAGGCGATTTTCCAATCCTGGACGCACCACTACCCTGTCAACAACAACATCTATATCATGTTTTTTATACCTTTCCAGTGTAATATCTTCATCAAGTTCCCGAATCTCACCATTGACCCGTACGCGGACAAAACCCTTTTTCTGAAGATCCTGGAGGATCCTCTGGTGTTCGCCTTTTTTTCCACGAATGACAGGAGCCAGTATTTGAATCTTGGTACCCTCAGGGTAAGAAAGAACATGGTCTACCATCTGGGAAACTGTCTGCTGCTGAACAGGCCTGCCGCACTCAGGGCAGTGAGGTCTGCCGATACGAGCAAACAACAAGCGCAAATAATCATAAATCTCAGTAACAGTTCCTACAGTGGATCTGGGGTTGCGGCTGCCTGCCCTCTGGTCAATGGAAATAGCCGGGGAAAGCCCCTCAATATAGTCCACATCAGGTTTTTCGGCAACTCCCAGAAACTGGCGGGCATAGGCAGACAGAGACTCCACATAGCGTCTCTGCCCCTCGGCATAAATTGTATCAAAAGCCAGTGATGATTTGCCTGATCCGGAAATGCCGGTAATCACCACCAATTTATTACGGGGTATCTCCACATCGATATTTTTCAGATTATGGACCCGGGCTCCCTTTATTACGATCTTATCCCGCATCGGGAGGTGAACATTTTTATTTAACCTGGCACACATACTTTTTTGCCTCCCTGTCATATCCATTCCTGTTTATCTGTTCTTGGTTTCTGAAGTTCTTCGCCCCCTACTCTTACGAGACCGGGAAAGCAGTTCTTTGCGCAATTCTATCATCAGGTCCCGAGCCTCAGCAGCTCTTTCAAAGGCCAGTTCCCGAGCAGCCTTGCTCATCTCATGCTCCATCTGAGAAATGAGCTTCTCCAGCTCAGTTTTGCTCATACTGGACAAGGGCTTTCTGCCATGATAAGATGCCTTTTCTTCGGCTACCTCTGCGGGAAGAGTAATCTCGATAACACCACGGACAGCCTTCTGGACGGTGCGGGGTGTTATGTTATGTTTTTTGTTATATTTCATCTGGATACTGCGTCTTCTGTTGGTCTCATCAATAGCCCGCCGCATAGAGTCAGTAATCTGATCTGCATACATGATCACCTTACCCTCCACATTCCGGGCAGCACGGCCGATGGTCTGAATAAGAGAGCGCTCAGAACGCAAAAAACCCTCTTTATCAGCATCAAGAATCGCTACCAAAGACACCTCTGGAAGGTCCAAACCTTCTCTCAACAGGTTGATACCTACCAAAACATCAAAAACCCCCAGGCGCAGATCCCTCAAAATATCCATCCGCTCCAAGGCATTGATCTCAGAGTGCAAATAGCGCACTTTGATCCCCAACTCCCGCATATAATCAGTCAGATCCTCGGCCATCTTTTTGGTAAGTGTTGTCACCAGGACCCGCTGCTTCTTTTCTACTCGTAAACGGACCTCCTCAACCAGGTCATCCACCTGTTCCTTTGCACTGCGCACCTCTACCTCAGGATCAACCAAACCAGTAGGACGAACAATCTGCTCCACCACCTGCTGGCTGTGATCTATTTCAAAAGGTCCAGGGGTTGCGGAAACAAAAACAATCCTCGGCACCTTGGCTAAAAACTCATCAAAGCGCAGCGGTCTGTTGTCCAGTGCAGAAGGGAGTCGAAATCCGTAGTCTACCAATGTTTTCTTCCTGCTGTAATCACCGGCATACATGCCATTGATCTGGGGCACAGTAATATGAGATTCATCAATGACAACCAAAAAGTCTTCCGGGAAAAAGTCAAGCAAACAGTAAGGAGGCTCCCCTGGTTTGCGGCCGGTCAAATGCCGAGAATAATTTTCGATCCCTTTACAGATCCCCACCTCCCGCAGCATTTCCATATCATAGCGTGTGCGCTGTTCCAAACGCTGGGCTTCCAGCAGTTTTCCTTCTCTGCGCAGCTCCTCCAGGCGTTCTTCCAATTCCTGTTCAATCCCCTGGAGGGTCTTTTCCATCCTCTCCGGGGCGGTGACATAATGGGAGGCAGGGAAAACAACCGCATGCAAGCGGCGGGCCAACACCTCTCCGGTCAGCGTATCTATTTCCAAAATACGGTCGATCTGATCACCGAAAAATTCCACACGCAAGGCCTTCTCTGTAAAAGAGGCTGGGAAAATCTCCACTACATCCCCCCGTACCCGAAAGCGGCCTCTAGCGAACTCATAGTCATTGCGCTGATATTGGATATCCACCAGCCGGGAGATTACCTGATCCCTGTCCACCTCCATACCCTGGCGCAGAGACACAACCATATTCTTATAGTCTATTGGTGAACCCAGACCATAGATACAGGAAACACTGGCCACAATTATCACATCATCCCGCTCGAATAAGCTGGCAGTAGCCGAGTGGCGCAGTTTGTCGATCTCCTCATTTAAAGATGAGTCTTTTTCTATATAGGTATCAGTCTGGGGCACATAAGCCTCAGGCTGATAATAGTCATAATAGCTGACAAAATACTCCACAGCATTGTCAGGAAAGAACTCCCGGAATTCCCCGCAGAGCTGTGCAGCCAGAGTTTTATTAGGTGCGATCACCAGGGTCGGCTTTTGCACCTCCTGAATCACTCCAGCAATAGTAAAGGTTTTCCCTGACCCGGTCACACCCAGTAGGGTCTGAAAGGGCACCCCACTGGTGATCCCACTGCTCAACGCCGCAATAGCCTCTGGCTGATCACCGGTAGGAGAAAAGGGTGATTTCAGGACAAATCCCATGATTATACCCCCTGATCAAAATAGCCGCCGATCCCTAAAAAGGAAAAGCTCCCCAGGAATCTCCGGTCCCAGGACCGGTAAAGCGGCAAAACAAAAGTTCTCTTTTCGCATTATAACATAAAGGATTTATCTATCACAATAAGGGCTGGGCGGGTCAACCTGTCCACCTGATCGGGCGGGGGACAGTCCCCTGATCGGTCAGTCCCACTGATCGGTCGGTTTATCCCTGCTGGCGCAGCGACCTGCGAAGGTTGTTACTTGCCCTTGACGAAGGAGCAGTTAACGACAGCCGAAGCGAAACATGGATGTTGAGCTAGGCGACTATGCGCCAAGGATGGCGTCATAGGAGCCGGTTGGCTGTCGTCTGCGACAAGTCTTAGGGCAAGTTCAACCGGAGCTTATGGCGCAAGCGCAGGGATATAAAATCGCCCGAGTCGTGCGGAGGAACGGTTTTCGTGATCGTCAACCTGTCTCCCTGATCGGTCTCATAATAATGTGATCAGGGGAAATAATAAAAGAAAAGAACTTCGGAGTGACTGTATTGAATGAAGCTCTTGTTGTAATGGTGCGCGGGATCATCGCGTTCTTTACATTGCTGATCTTTGCGCGTTTGCTGGGGAAACAGCAGATCAGCCAGCTAACCTTTTTTGACTATGTCCTGGGGATTACCATCGGCTCGATAGCCGCCAACCTGACCACGGACCTTACCAGCAGAGCCTGGCCCCACTGGGTGGGCTTGGCGGTCTGGACTATACTTGTATTGGCTTTACAGTGGCTGACCTTGAAGTGGCGGTATGCATCCAAATATATCGATGGGGAACCGACTGTGGTAATCATGAACGGTAAAATCATGGAGGATGCCATGAGAAAACTGCGCTACCGTACCAGTGAGCTCCTGGAACAGCTGCGTCAGAAAAATGTATTTGATATATCACAGGTTGAATTCGCAGTACTGGAGGTCAATGGCCAACTTTCAGTGCTTAAAAAGTCACAGCATCAGCCGGTAACCCCACAGGATCTCAACATTCCTACTGATTATCAGGGAATAGACACTGAATTGATCTATGATGGGGTTGTGGTGGAACAAAACCTGAAACAGGTTAACCTGGATCGAGCCTGGCTGGACAACCAGCTGAAAAACCAAGGGATCTATGATCCCTCTGAGGTATTCCTGGCCAACCTTAATGCCCAGGGAAACCTGTATGTCGACAAGTATCAGGATCACCTAAAAAAACTTACAGATATCGGGGATTACCCTGGCCCTCATTGAGGTGATAAGTTATGAAAAAAATCATCTACTACCTGCTCCCAGTTGCTATGCTGGCTTTATTCATCGCAATTATGCTCTCCGGTTCGTACCTCAAACAGCCCTTTGGAGAGGATGATAATGTGCCTCAGAAAATCGCTCTTGTCAAGGAACATGTCAGAAATGCAGACTGGGAGAGTGCCCAAAGGGAGCAGAACAACCTAGAAATAGCCTGGGGAAAGGTAACACCAAGAATCCAGTTCAGCATGGAACGAAATGAAATAAACCAGCTGGATGTCAGCCTGGCTAGAGCAGGAGCGGCAATAACGGCTAAGGATCAAGCCGGAGCATTGATGGAACTCGAAGAAGCTGCCAGACACTGGCACAACCTTGGAAGGTAAGGGACGCAAATATACTGGTTAACTGGCTGTTTCCCTGATTATCCTGGATATGATAGCATCGATCTCTTCTGCTGTAAGATACACCTCACCTTTCTCCAATTTCTTATGATATTTATCGAGTTCCTTTCCCGCTGCAGCAAGTTTCAATTTGATCTCTTCATGAGAAGTTCCTGAACAGGTGGGTACCACTACACCCTTCCCCAAATCCCATACAGTATCCCCTGATAACAGCGACAGCTCATTATAACAGCATGTTCCATTGATAACTGCCACCTGGATCTCCAGGATAAATAGCACCACCAAATCAGAAGGCTCAATAATGGAGTGATAAGCCTCCACAGTATATCTGCGGGATAGTGCCTCAACAAGGATATCATTCATCACCACAGCTCCAGACCCTAAAGGGCCTCTAATCAGATAGCGCTTCTTACAGCACTCAAAAAAATCACAGGGGAAATTCAGCCCTCCAGAAACACTCCCGGCAAAATAATGCCTGAGGCTGGACGGTTTCTCCTGGAATTCCTCTATCCAGAAGTTTGCGCCTGAAGCACATTGTTCCGCTGCTGTGCTGCGGGTCCAGCTGCCTGAATAATAGACTTCTCTCGCGGACTTTACAAATTTGAGAACTCTCTCATATATTGTGCTCATATTATTGGGAACAGCACTTCCCGGTAGTTCCACTATCACTGCTTCTAAATGAGCAGGAAAAAACTTCTGCACCGCATAGGGATGGTTCCCGCTCATTACACCAAACCCCTGTGAAGGCACTGTCAATCCTTCAACCATTAAATGGTCCTCAGCCCGGTGATAATAATTAACACTATAGCCGCGGTCTGTCAGAGCCAACGCCAGTGACCGTAAAACCAGGCTGTGTGTCCCGGGTGTATTCCCCTGAAGCAGATACAACCGCTTCAACTCCTGGAAATGATCTGCCCAAAAAGACAAATAACCTCTACCTGTGAAAGCACTGGCAAAATAATGCCTGTTCTTTTTCATATAAGACTACCTGCTGTAGCAAAGCCAGGCAGCGCCTCACCCCCTGATATTATTTGTACATATTATTAAACAAGGGGGGCTATGGTGACATTGGTTCTTTGCTTGAAAAAATGAAGAGCAAAAAAAAAGACTCAGTGCCAGCTGGGGCATTAATGTAATTTTTTTCGAAAACGTTTGAGCAGATTCTTAAGAGGGCTTCCCATTACAAAATCCACATTAGGTAAGTCTCCGGGTTCGGGCACGGAAATTTCGCCCAGAGGTGCGCCTATCTCCCGGCGGACCCGGACCCGCTTGGTCTCACCGGTTCCGTCAGTAAATTCCAACATAAATACAGAACCCACAAATGTTAGTGCCTGATGCAGTTCATAACGGGAATTGACCGGCTGGCCACCTACACTTTTGATCACATCCCCGGAACGAATGCCTGCCCTGTGTGCCGCTGAACCCTTAATCACATCCAATACCATTAATCCGGAAGAAGGGGGAACAAAGCGGGGCCTTCCCTGCATCTCCTGCCGCCTTCCCAAAAAAATGACCAATTCATGGCCCAAAGGGGAAAAAAGTGCAGGAAGAACAGCCAGTTGATGGTAATGGGAAGCCAAAACAGACAGCCCCAACAAAACAATGCTGAAAACAGCCAAATGACCGGCTGATATCTTTGTTCTCTCCCGGGGAAGGCAGGTAATGGCCAGTTCCCCATAACCCAGTGCAGCCACAACAGGAAGGATCTGATATGTCATATCCTGATGGCCGGCAGTCTCCCAGGGGCGGATCAGCGGCCACCACTCAGGCATTTGTATCAGATCGCCTGGTAGTTGTTCTGCTGATCCCAGGAGGATCATCATCACAGCCAGGGGTATAGGCCAAAACTTCTGCAGATTAAAAGCCCCTACTACCCGCCCCCTTGGTGTGCGAACATAAACAGGAAGAGGATCCTGATGTCCGCTCAGCAGTATTAAAACACTCTCCACAAGATGTAATACAGCAACCAACCCCATCAAACCTGGTATATTAACTTCCGGAAAGCCCAGCAGAATGGAAAATAGCGCAAGAACGCCACCTGCATAAGAGAAACACAAAAACCTAGGGCTGAACAGCATTAACAGCAGGGCAATCGCCCATAGCCAGGCAATGCCCAATCCATTGATGGTTACACCGAAAATGATCATTAATAAACTGCCCAGCAGTCCGCCAATAATCCCATAAACCAAAGAAACCAGCGAAATACGCAGTGCAGAATCCCGCTGGCCGTATATGGATTCTTTTGTTTTCATCATACGGCGGTATTGCATCCAGACCAGGAGAACAACAAGCCAAAAAAAGGGCTGTATCACGATCTGCAGCACTGCAGCAGCAGAACTGGAAATAACCTCAACCCAGGGAAAGCTCATTAAAATTTCCCCCTATGCCGCCTGTTTTCCTTGATTTATACGCTCATACAAAACCTCAACAGCTTTCTCTAACTGCACATCCTCATCTGTATCCTCAGGCTGTTCCACAACAATATCAGGCTGGATTCCCTTATCATTGATGTCATGCCCATTAGGAGTCAGATATCTATTGGTAGTTAGCTTCAACCCCTCATTATCCCCCAGGCTGTATAGGGTTTGAACTAATCCCTTACCGAAAGTTCGGGTTCCCAAAAGAAGTCCACTGCTGCTGTCCTTGATGGCTCCGGCAACAATTTCTGAAGCACTGGCAGTTCCCTCATCAATCAGCACAACAAGGGGCACCTGGATCTGGGTTAACCTGCTGGGATACCGAACCTCCTCATCTCCATCGCGACTCACAATACGGACAACCGGTCCTTCTTTCAAAAAATACCCTGCCAATTCTACTGCTGCCTCCAGGTCACCACCTGGATTACCCCGCAGATCCAAAATCAAACCGCCCAATTGTTCCTTATTTAACTTATTCAGCTCTTTCTCCAGTTGGGCAATAGTACTGGTGCGGTTAAAATGCCAAACCTGCAAATAACCTATCTCCTGGTAATCAGGCAGTATTTCTCCTCTGACTGATGGTACTGCAATCTTCTCTCTGACCAACTTAACAATGAAAGAACGGTTTTCTTTTTCGCGCAAAATCTTCAAAGTAACACTTGTTCCCGGTTCCCCCCGAATAAGTGATGCTGCTTCAATAGCGGTCAGCTTAGCAGTCTCCTGTTCATCGACCTTTTCAATAATATCACCGCTCTTGAGCCCTGCTCGGTCAGCAGGTGTTCCCGGAAGAGGAGTTATAACCACAAGCTGTTTGTTCTCGTCCTTATCGATCTCCACACCTATACCACCAAAAGTGCCTTCAATCTGTACATTCAGGTTCTTAAAAGCATCTTTGTCCAAATAGACTGAATATGAATCATTAAGGGACTCCACCATACCCTTGATTGCACCATTGATCAGTGTTTCTGTACTGACCTGCTCCAGGTATTCGTTTTTTATAAGATAATAGGTAGTGATCAGTTTTTCTAAGTTATATTTTTCGGCCCAATAATACAATCCTCCGACTATACCAATCAGCAGTATCATGATCAGTACAGCAATTGTAACACGGACAACACGCGCTTTCAGCCTGTCCACCTCCTGATGGCAAATGCGATTTCGATCCCTGCTATCCAACTATATGTTTAACCTGGCACAATTATTATTACCAACAGCCCCCAGCTTTAGGGGCCATAATAAATAAGCAGTTTTAATTATACTATTTTATCATGTCACATTACAGATATCTTGACAAGATATTAGGTCCCCATTAACTTTTCAAAAAAAGACAAGTATCCAAAATTTTTTTTATACCCCCTTGAAGGATTTTATCCAATATCATAGAATATAAATAATAATAAAATATTTCTCCGAGTCCAATAGTGCCTGTTGTTTTTGTACTATGGTGATTGGACCGTTAGGGTAGGTTGGGAAACCGGCCTGCCTCCCAGTGTGGAAAGGAGAAGCCTGTGAAATCAACTGGTCGTTTTTCCTTCCCGACCAGTTTTTTTATCCCACACCTTCCTTTCCCATTATCCTGAAGATCGGCATCAGTACCATATATCCTGCTGTGGGGGTGTTCTACCCCCACAGCAAAACCTCTTTTTCCCGACGACCTATGCCAGACCAACAACTATCGAGTAGGGTAGCGCCGCAGTAGCTTTCTGCGGCGTTATCCCTCTCACAGAACCGTACG
>LFTQ01000156.1:0-4956 GCA_001513545.1 Clostridia bacterium DTU068
TTTCCCATCCCACAGTCGGCAATGGGAATTCTGTGGTTGAGCAAAACCCTGTACCCTGAGCAGTTTGAAGATATAGACCTAGAAAAAGAAGTAAACAGCTACTATGAAGAGTTCTTTGGAGTAACCTATACTGAGCTTGGGGGCAGTGATCTGGATGGGAGAGGAATATAGGGGCCAAAAAGTTTTTAATAATAAAGTTGCTCTAAAAATTTTTCTGGCGATAGTTGTGCTTTTATGTGCAGTGGTTATATCTTTTTTCATAGGAAGATACAAAATAGAACCAATGAGATTGGTGCAGTTGTTAACAACTGCACCATCAAATTGGTTGGCCAGTTCAGATACAAGTGTTTTTTATTATATAAGGCTGCCGCGTATTTTGCTTGCTGTGCTGGTAGGGGCGGCTCTTTCCACAGCTGGAGCGCTTTTCCAGGGGGTTTTTCGTAATCCCCTGGTTTCCCCTGATATACTTGGGGTTTCGGCAGGCTGTTGTTTAGGTGCTGCATTGGGTATTGTGTTATCCCGCTATATATCTATTCCCTATCTAATGCAGATATTGGCCTTTATGTTTGGTATTTTGGCTATGATTCTGGCGTATAGTATAGCTTCCATCAGCCGGGGTGAACCTGTTGTTATGCTGATCCTGGCCGGAATGATCGTAGGGAGCTTTGCCAATGCAGCACTGTCATTTATCAAATTTACTGCAGATCCCTATGAAGAACTGCCGGCTATCGTCTTTTGGATTATGGGTGGTCTTTATCGCGCCAATTGGTATATGGTATTAAATATTCTTATTATTTTAATACCTTCTATGCTTTTAATAATTCTTCTTTCCTGGAAGGTAAACATTCTTTCTTTGGGGGATGAAGAAGCCTCTTCATTGGGAATAAACACCCGCTGTTTCAGATTGGTTTTACTTGGATTAGGTACTTTGATAGTGGCAAGCTGTGTCAGTGTGTCAGGTAGTATTGGATGGGTGGGATTGGTTATCCCTCATGCGGCCAGGATTATTGTCGGTCCTGATCATAAATACTCAATCCCTATGTCTATGCTGATCGGGGGTGCTTTTGTGGTATTGATGGACAATATCGCCCGAAGCCTAATATCAGCAGAGATTCCTATCAGTATTCTTACTGCTGCCATCGGTACTCCTTTTTTTGCGTACCTGTTGATTAAAGGGAGAGGTAGTGCCTGGAGATAGGTGAAATCATATGGCGATTAAAGCTATAAATTTAGAGTTTGGTTATAATGAGGATATTTTTATTAGTGAATGCAGTTTTACCGTTGAGCAGGGTAAGATCTATGCAATACTTGGGCCCAATGGTTCGGGAAAAACGACTATTCTGAAGCTGCTCAATGGAACACTTAAACCCCGCAGGGGCAGAGTGCTGATCGATGGTTATAATATCCAGCAGTTGGGGAGAAAGGCGATTGCCAGACTGATGGCTAATGTACCCCAGGAACATAATGGGGTTTTTCCATATACAGTGCTGGATATGGTAGTGATGGGAAGAAATCCGTACTTAAATCTTTTTGGTAGACCGAAAGCAAAGGATTATTTAATCGCAGAGCAGGCTCTGGATATGCTTGGCATAGGGCATTTAAGGGATAAATGCTATATGGAGATAAGTGGTGGGGAAAGGCAGATGGTTTTTCTGGCCAGGGCTATCGCACAGGAAGCATTGTATTTTATTATGGATGAACCCACATCTCACTTGGATTTTTATAATCAGCATAAAATCATGGAAATACTGCGGGGAATAGTAGAGGAAAAGGGATGCTGTGCCATTGTATCTATGCACGATCCCAACCTGGCAATGAGATTTGCAGATAAGGTGTTGATGATTAAAGAAGGCAGAATGCTGAAAGATGGTGAGACACAAGAAGTAATGACATCTGGTAATCTGTGTAAACTTTATAATATGGATATCAAAATAGCTGATTTCGAAGGAAAAAGAAATATTGTTTATGTTTGAGTTATCCTTTTAAAAAAGGAGTGAGGGTGATGCTGCAAAAGGTCTATGAAAATGCTCTGCCGCGTTTGATTGGGAAAAAGGTCAGGGATTTTTGTATAGGGAAAAAACTGGTGGCGGTGGAGCTTGATGACGGGGGAATCGGTGTTGCTTATAATCTTAATGAGATAGAGTGTGGAGTTCAGTCTCTGCCGGAGGCCGGAGAAATCGTCGGTAGGGATGCACAGGAGATCGCATCCTTTTTGCTGAAAGATAATCCGCAGTATAGGGCGGTAGGTGTTGCGGTCTCTAATGCAGCTGCTGATTATGATTCTCTTTCTACCAAAGCTTTGGATGCAGCTGATGTTTTTGATGCTCGTCCCAGTGATGTGGTGGGAATGATCGGGAATATCAAACCCATAGCCCAGCAGTTGGAGCCCAGGGTAAGCCGTTTGATCATTTTTGACAGAGGAAATCCGGAGGGTGTTTATCCGGAAGAACAGCAGGAGGAACTCCTGCCTCAATGTGACCTGGTTGTTTTGACCAGTTCATCTCTTCTCAATGATACATTTTTCAGGGTTATTTCCTATTGTCTTAAAGCCAGGGAAATTGTTCTCACCGGGGCAACCACTCCCCTCTACCCCCAGGCTTTCAAGGGAACAGGGGTTACTGTTTTAGCAGGCTGTCGCTGGTTCCCCCAGCATAAAGAGGAGATATTCGCCAGCATAAGGCAGGGAGCATGCCTCAGACGGACTATCCAATACGGAGAGAAACTGACAGTGCAGTTATAGCGGTGCCAGGCGATCGATCACCGGAACTATACCTCTGTGCGGTTCAGAGGGTCATTACTCAGTTTCTTTGTTAAAACAATCATATTTATGTGTATAATAATATATAGCGATCATAGCTTGTTGCTGTCAGTTATAGATAAATAATATTTTGTGGGAGGTAATGTTAGTGAAAGAAGTTCTCAAGTTTTTGACCGAAAACCCAACCTTTTATTTTGCTACTGTGGAGGGGGATAAGCCCCGGGTACGTCCTTTCGGTTTTATAATGGAATATGAAGGTAAGCTGTGGTTCTGCACAAACAATCAAAAGAAGGTCTACAAGCAACTGCAGGCAAACCCCTATTTTGAGGTATCCACAACAGCACCTGATGGTAAATGGATACGTCTGAGGGGGAAAGCTGTATTTCATACTACTCCCGAGACCAAGGCAAAAGCACTGGAAGTAATGCCTGAACTTAAAAATTTGTACTCAGTGGATGACTCAATTTTTGAGCTTTTTTATATTGAAGAGGGAGAGGCTGATTTCTGCTCCCTGACCGGGGAGACTAAAACAGTAAAACTGTAATGCAGATCACTTCATGTCCGATATCAAGAGTCCTTTGAGGTGAAATGATTGATTCATGGTGGAGATGTTATATCTTACAGTGACAAATACGAAGGTGAGATCATTGATTTCAGCAGTAACATAAACCCCTTGGGGCCACCGGATAGCCTTAAAGATGCGATAAGTGCTGCCTATACTGAACTTGAGTGCTATCCTGATATAAAATATCGAGAACTGAAAGCCAATGTAGCGGCATATCTGGGATGTGATCAGGACCAGGTAATCCTGGGCAATGGGGCAATGGAAATTATAAACAATGTGTGTCTCCTTTTTAAAAGGATAGTGGTTTTCACCCCATGCTTTATTGAGTATATCAAAAGACCAAAGGTGCTTGGAAAAAGCGTGTTAAAGCTTCCATTGGCTGAAGGTTTCAGCATAGACCTTGAAAAACTTGAGAATAGTTTACAACCCAGGGATCTCTTGATTCTTGGCAACCCTAACAACCCAACCGGTCTGAGAATACCGGAGCCCGTGCTTAAAGCTGTATATGACCTTGTGATTTCCAGAGGTGCATTTTTGCTGCTTGATGAGGCTTTTTTTGAATTCTGTCCAGCGGATTATGATAGTATTAGTTTGTTTAAAATACAGTCTAATGTATGCATAGTGAGGGCAGCTACTAAGTTTTTTGCTCTGCCGGGGCTCAGGTTGGGGTATGGATTTGCCTCAACCGGTTTTGCACGAAAGTATACGGAAATTGAAATGCCCTGGAGTGTGAATGCCTTTGCCAATGCGGCGGGAAGGTGTATTTTCAAAGATAAGGCTTATATTGAAAGAACGAAAAAATACATCGACAAAGAAAGGAAATATATGCTAAAAAGCCTGTCGCAAGTAAATTGGGTCAAGACTTTTAACAGCCATGCCAATTTTATTTTATTAAAGCTTTTGAAATATGATGAGGATATTGTATTTGATAAGTTTATCAAACAGGGGTTTATGATAAGGAAGGCCTCCACTTTTGACGGCCTTGACAAATCATATATCAGGGTTGCGGTGAAAGACCATCAAAGCAATCAGAAACTCATCAATCTTTTCCAGGAGTAGGCTTGATGGAGCAGCAATGGATTTAATTTTGGTATGAAAAGTTGACACAATTGTTTATTAGTACACCTTGATCTGAATTAACATAACGGTTATAATTTGTCTAAACAGAATAATGTAACATTCAGGTACTTTGTTTAATAGGGAAAGCGGTGAAAATCCGCTGCAGCCCCCGCTACTGTAAACGAAGACGATTCCACAAACCACTGGTGTATGCCGGGAAGGGTGGAGGAGGATGACGCGTGAGCCAGGAGACCTGCCTGAATGGTATTACTTCGGCGGGAAGTATTAGCTATTGTTTATAAAACCATCTTCTCGGATGGTTTTTATTTTGAGTAAAACTCCCTGCTGCAGGGAGTTTTTTTTAGAAAAAAAGCTGGAGGGAGTAAATGGATAAGGGCTTTATTCAAGTTTATACAGGCAATGGCAAAGGTAAAACTACCGCTGCGCTGGGTCTTTCGGTGAGAGCCGTCTGTGCAGGCAAAAAAGTTTTTTTTGCTCAGTTTATCAAAGGAATGAAATACAGTGAGCTGGATGCTGGGAATTATCTTAAGGGATTGCAGATTAAACAATATGG
>LFTQ01000156.1:5005-10765 GCA_001513545.1 Clostridia bacterium DTU068
TCAGGTGAGTACGATCTGGTGGTGCTGGATGAGATAAATGTAGCGTTGCACTATAAACTGTTCCCGTTAGATAGAGTTTTAAAGATGCTTGATAATAAAAATGAAAGAACTGAAGTTGTTTTAACCGGCAGGTATGCTCCCCAGGAATTAATAGATAAGGCTGATCTGGTAACAGAGATGAAGGAAATAAAACACTACTACACCAAGGGAGTCAAAGCGAGAAAAGGCATAGAAAAATAATGGCTAGATATATCTACGGATTTTCAGGAGTAAAATCATGATTGACCTTTTGATTGCAATTTTTCTTGATGTGTTAATAGGTGACCCCCACTCCTTTCCCCATCCTATAAAACTCATGGGGAAAATAATAGGATATGAGGAAAAAATAGCCCGAAGAGTAGCCAAAAGTGACAACGGGCTTAAGATTTTGGGTGGTTTGATTGTTGTTGTTAATATTCTGTTCGCATTTTTTGTACCTTATTACATATTAAGATTGTTACAAGGAAACAGCTTTTTTTACCATGTTGTTAACATATATTTCTTATATACCTGTATCGCAGCCGGCTGCCTTCATGGGGAAGCAATGAAAATATATGTTTCGCTTTCAAAGGGGCTTCAGGAAGCCCGGTATAGAGTGTCATTCATTGTGGGACGGGATACCGCTCATCTCAATGAAGAAGAGATCGTCAAGGCAACAGTGGAAACTGTGGCAGAGAACACAGCAGATGGAGTGATCGCTCCCCTCCTTTTTGCCATGATCGGCGGTGCCCCACTGGCATTTGTATATAAAATGGTAAACACCATGGACTCTATGTTAGGTTATATGAATGAAAAATACAGGCATATCGGTTTTATTCCTGCAAAGACAGATGATCTGTTTAATTACCTGCCTTCAAGGCTCACCGGTATTTTGATGTGTGTTTCTTCGATTTTCAAGTATAACCCATTCCAGGGATTCAAGATAATGATCAGGGACCGAAAAAACCATAAAAGCCCTAATTGTGCTTATCCTGAGGGAGCAGTTGCCGGCCTATTGGGCATACAGCTAGGAGGAGCTCATACTTATTTTGGTGAGTTGGTGCACAAGCCTGTGATCGGTGATCAAAACAGATCAGTAGAAAGAGATGATATCAAAAGGGCAATAACATTAATGTACAGTTCGGAAATTCTTCTTGTGCTTATTTACCTGCTAATTACTTTACTCCTTATAACATATAGTGATATCAGTCTTTTTCAGGAGTGGGCTTTATGGAGGCTGTGACTGTTTTTCCGGGGAGCTGTGGGGAAATCATACAGGGTAATTATCAGGGGACCGATATGTTGGTGTCCTGCCCAGTGAATCTGTTTACCACAGTGAAAGTTATGGAATGTAAACACCCGGTTCACCGGTTTAAATACAAAAAATCCTCATCTCTATTGGATAACATTCTCAAACGATGGGGCTATGGTGATTTAAGCAACTCTTTTGATATAGATATTAAATCATCAATACCCGTAGGAAAAGGATTTGCAGGCTCTACAGCAGACCTCTGCGGGGTTTATATCAGTTTATTAAAACTATTCAACAGAGAATATGACATATCCGAGGTTATCGAAGAATTTATCGAAATAGAACCAACCGACAGCATCATATTCAAAGAGATGACCCTGTTTGATTATAAAGAGGGAAAGAACCACCAATACCTGGGTCCCTACATGAGATTTTATATACTGGCCTTTGAAGGCAAAAAGATGATCGATACCATCTCATTTAATAAAAGAAAACTGCCACCCCTGATGCCTATGGAAGACACGCTTTATCTTTTAAAAGAGGGGATCAGAACAGCTGATATATCAAAGATTGCTCTGTCATCAACATTGAGCATTGAAAGGAATTTTTCTAGGCTTCCCTATGATATTTACCAACCGGTAAAGGATATTATGCACAACACAGGAGGCCTAGGAATAATCGGCGCCCATAGTGGAGATCTGCTGGGCATCATCTATGATGACAGAGAAAAGTTTTTGTATGCTAAAAAGTACGCCAATTCCATACCAGGCTATTTTCCCTATTTTCTTGAGAGCTTAGAGAGGTATGAATATGACCTGGAATATGAATGTAGTTGGGACGCAGCCAAACCCTATTGAAAGGTGAAAAGTCCATTTAAGGAGCTGAATAACATGAAAGGAATTATGATTACAGCACCGGCGAGCGGGAGTGGCAAGACTGTTGTGACCATGGGCATCATCAGGGCGCTTGCTGATACGGGTTTTAATGTATGCGGTTTTAAGACCGGACCTGATTATATAGACACCGCTTTTATCCGGACAGTTTCTGGAAAGGATGCAGGAAACCTGGACATGCATCTTCAGGGTTTGGATGGTATGAAAATGTCCCTTTCCATGGGGGAAGGTGACTACTGTGTCATCGAAGGAGCGATGGGGTATTTTGACGGGATATACAATACATATGAAAACTCAAGTTTTGACATTGCCAAATCCTTGAACGTAAATGCAATCCTGGTTTATACCCTGCAGGGAGAGATGTTCTCCGCAGTTCCCAAGATAAAAGGTATGGCGGACTTTCCTGGCTCTACCATCAAAGCTGTAATCCTAAACCGGGTGAGTGAAAAAACATTCAAACTTTTAAAAGAACCTATCCGAAAGTATACAGGCCTTCATCTTTTGGGTTTCATACCCAAGATGAGTGACCTTGAACTGAAGAGCAGGCATCTGGGGCTAATTCAAAGCATTGAAGTAGATGATATAAACAACCGCATCCAAATGGCTGCTGATATTATCAAACAAAATATAGATTTAAATTTATTGGTGAATCTGATGGAAGAGGTGGATTTTATACCGGTGGAATACCCTCCGGTGAGAAAGATTACTGTGGCGGTAGCCCGGGATCCGGCCTTTTCCTTTTACTATAGGGAAAATTTGAAGCTGCTCAGCAAATGCTGTAACATCGAATACTTTTCACCCCTTACAGACAGAGAACTGCCCCACTGTGACATCCTCTACCTAGGAGGTGGTTACCCTGAGCTTTATAAAACCGAACTTGCCGCAAACAGAACGATGCTGGCATCTATTAAAGCTTTTGCCGACAGGGGAGGCTGCATCTATGCTGAGTGCGGCGGGTTCATGTATCTGATGGAATACATAGAGGACAGCAGAATGGCGGGGGTTTTCCCAGGTAAGAGCCTGATGACAGATAAACTGCAGAACTTTGGCTACATCGATATTGAGCTTAAAAATGACTGTATGCTGGGAAAAGCAAAGGATAGGCTGACCGGCCATGAATTTCATAAATCCATCACAGTGTTGTCGAACCCTGATACCGTATACAGCATTAAAAAAACCAAAGGTGATGCAGCCTGGTCCGGTGGATACAGATATAAAAATGTGCTGGCAGGGTATCCCCATATCAGTTTTTTAGGAAATATGAATTCTTTTTTATCAATGCTAGATTATGCAGACAGCAGAGGAAAGGGGGGCAGGTAAATGTATTTAAATAATCCCGCTATGATAGAGAAAAAAAGCATGGAAATAATAGAGCAGACTATGGTTGGCATGAACTTTAACGAAAATGAACTTACTGTTGTGAAAAGAATGATACACACCACCGGAGATTTTGATTATCAGAACATTGTTGTGTTTAAAGATGATCCTATTAACACCGGTTTAAAGCTGCTGGCACAGGGTTGCAGGATATTTACAGATACCAGAATGGCCTGGTCCGGTATCAATAAAAAGGCCCTCAAAAAATCGGGTTCGGAATTGAAGTGCTATATAGATGATGAACGGGTAAAAGAACTGGCCCAAAAAAAAGGAACTACTCGTTCCTATGCAGCTGTGGATATTGCCTCCCAGGATCAAGTGGATATCTATGTGATAGGGAATGCCCCAACAGCTTTATTCAGGATAGGGGAGCTGATCAAACAAGGCAGGGTAAGCCCCTCATTGATCATAGGTGTGCCGGTTGGATTTGTAGGGGCTGCAGAATCAAAGGAGTTTATCAGAGAGCTTGATATTCCTTCCATCACAACTGTAGGCACCAAGGGAGGAAGCAATGTGGCTGCATCTATTGTTAATGCTCTACTTTATATGGCGGTGGGAAGATGAAAGATATGTTTGTGGTAAAGGGGGGTAAAAAACTGCGGTGTGGTTATACAACAGGCAGTTGTAGTGCTGCTGCAGCCAAGGCATGTGTGATTATGCTGCAGGAAAACAGAGAGATATCGAAGGTTTCCATAGACACTCCCTCTGGGGTGAAACTGGAACTGGATGTGCTCTCTCCTGAACTGGGACAGGGTTATGCTTCCTGCTGCATCATCAAAGATGGGGGTGATGACCCCGATGTGACAGATGGCATGGAAATCTATGCAAGGGTTTCAAGAAGGCCAGACAGGCAGATCGTTATCGATGGCGGGGAAGGTATAGGAAGGATAACAAAAAAGGGACTTTTCGGGAAGGTGGGTGAAGCTGCTATCAACCCAACACCCCGCAAAATGATCCAAAATGAAATCAGAAAGGTTTCACCTGACGGTTTTGATGTTCTGATCTATGCCCCTCGAGGTGCTGAAATCGGGAGAAACACCTTCAATCCCAATATCGGCATAGAAGGAGGTATTTCCATATTAGGGACCACCGGAATAGTTGAACCTATGTCGGAAAGAGCTCTGCTGGATACCATATATCTGGAAATCGATCTGTTATATGATGAGGGATGCCGGGAGATTATCCTGTTCCCGGGAAATTACGGTGAAAATATGGTTAAACAGTTAGGGCTTGTGGGGAAAGGTGTTAAGATATCTAACTATATCGGTGAAACTCTGCTTTATGTCTATCATAAGGGGTTTAAAAAAGTTACCCTGGTCGGGCACATAGGCAAGCTCTCCAAATTGTCTTTAGGCGCATTCAATACGCACAGCAGGGTTTGCGATATAAGAATGGAGGCCTTCATCTATTACCTTGCTTTTGCCGAGACACCCCTTGAGCTTTTAAACCGGGTTAAAGCCTGCACTACTACAGAAGAAGCATTGGAAGTCATCATAAAATCCGGGTTTCGATCTATCCTGCAGGATATGAAAAGGGGCTGTATTGAAAGGTTAAGGAAATACCTTAAGGATAATGATTTTGATATTGAGGTATATATCTATTCCATGAAATACGGGGTGCTTTAAGATGATTCGAGTAATCGGAGCAGGGCCTGGTGATGTAAGATATCTGACCCAAGAGGCATTAGGGATCATATCCTCCTCACCATGCCTTGTGGCTTTTGGTAGAATATCCAAGGCTATCGAAAAAATCGGAGCTAAGGTCATTGCTGTACAAAAGGTAGAAGAAATAATAAATCTGATCAAGGAGCGAGATGATCTAGACATACTTGCATCAGGTGACCCGTGTTTTTTTGGTATTGTGGAATATCTCAAAAAAAACGGGATAACCATCGATGAAGTGATCCCCGGGCTGTCATCTTTTCAGTATATGATGTGTAAGCTCAAAAAAGATTGGCAGGGTGCGTGTTTTATCAGCCTTCACGGAAGAAAAGGCGGCCTTGAAAGAGTGAGACACAGCAGAATCAGTGTAATACTGACAGACCAGGAGCATACTCCGGGCTATATTTCAAAAAAATTGCACCAAATGGGGATTGCAGGCTGTATCTATGCCGGATTCGACCTGTCATATCCTGAAGAGAAGTATGTGGTAAGGAGAATAGGAGAGGATATAGAGAATCATTCCAGCCTCTCAGTGGTGGTGGTAGAACATGAGATGGAT
>LFTQ01000156.1:10795-11494 GCA_001513545.1 Clostridia bacterium DTU068
TGTCACTGCAGTTGAAGCAAAGGAAGAGGGAGTAAAACTAATAGGTCGAAATGCATCGAAATTCGGTGTAGCTGTTGAAATTATAAAAGGGCAGGCTCCCTATTGCCTTCGAGCGATCCGCCAGATAAACAAATGTTTTATCGGCGGCAGCGGCGGAAATTTAAAGCAGATCTTTGAAACAGTTCACGCAAAAATGTCTGCTGGAGGGATTATCGCTGCAAACTTTATAACTATAAAGAATCTCAACATGTTTGTGGAACTTTTAAACCATCATTCTTACACAGAGATGGAACTGAAATTGCTCCAAGTATCATACATGGAGAAAACAGGGATTTTAAAAGCGCAAAATCCAATATTTTTAGCGAGGGGAAGAAAGCCGTGAAAAGAGTACACGGGATCGGTGTAGGGCCAGGTAATGGCGAGTATATAACTGTCAAAGGATATAACCTGATCAAACAAGCTGATTTGGTATTTATACCGAAAAGCAGCACAGAGAGCTTTGCGGGAAAAATTGCCAAGGATTATCTAGAGGGCAAAAAAGTTATCGAATTAGATTTCCCAATGGATGGATCAGGAAGGGAAAAATACGCCAGGGCTGCTGGGGTGATAGATAATGAATTAAAAGAGGGAGAAAGCGGGGTGTTTTTAACCCTGGGTGACCCTATGGTTTACAGCACCTTTTGCTATCTGATGGAGGAA
>LFTQ01000156.1:11532-13707 GCA_001513545.1 Clostridia bacterium DTU068
AATCGTGTCAAAATGCCCATTGCATTGAAAGGGGAAAGCTTTTATCTGTGCGACGGTGAGCTGGATAAAAAAGCTCTAAGGGCAGCAGACACAGTTTGCGTTCTCAAGACCTATAAAAACAAAGAAAAGATCCTGGATATTTTGGAAGAGCATGGTTTTCAATATGTATATGTAAAAAGATGCACATGTGAAGATGAACAGGTGCTTTCTGCAAGAGATGAAATTATCAAAGATACTGATTATATGTCTCTTATTATTGGAAGGAGGAAACTTGCGTGATCAGCTTTGTAGGCGCAGGCCCAGGAGATGTGGACCTTATTACGGTCAAAGGCAGAAGGCTTCTTGAAGAGGCTGATGTTGTCATCTATGCGGGCTCTTTGGTATCAAAAGAGCATCTGACTTTTTGCAAAAAAGGGTGTGTCTTTTATAACAGCGCTTCCATGACCCTGGAAGAAATAATCGAAGTGATGGAACGGGAAGCCTTAAAAGGGAAGAATATTGTGCGACTCCATACAGGAGATCCATCGATCTATGGGGCTATCAAGGAGCAGATGGATCTGCTGGAACAAAAGGGCCTCGAATATGAGATGGTGCCTGGTGTCAGTTCCTTCACAGCCAGTTGTGCAGCGATCAAAAGTGAGTTTACCCTGCCGGGTGTCAGTCAGACCGTTATTATCACCAGGCTTGAGGGCAGGACCCCGGTGCCAAGCTCTGAATCCCTTGAACTTCTGGCATCTCATAAAACATCTATGGCTATCTTTTTGTCAGTTGGGAGTATGGAAAAGGCGGTTGATAAGCTGAAACAGGGGTATGGAAGAAGCGATGTGCCGGTAGCTGTGGTATATAAAGCCACATGGGAGGATCAAAAAATAATCAGGGGGACATTGGATGATATCGCACAAAAAGTAAAGGATAATGGAATCAAAAACTTTGCCATGATCCTTGTGGGGGATTTTATAGATGGTGATTATGAGAGGTCAAAACTATACGATTCTACCTTTGCCCATGGTTTTAGGGGAGCAGCTCAATGAAGTGTGCTGTCATATCATTTACAGAAGCGGGAGAGAAATTAGCCAAAACCATCAGCCAGTGGATTCCCAACACAGACATTTACAGCAATAGGGGATATCCAGCTGGAGTTAAATCTGAAATCAGCGCCATCTTTGAAGAATATAAGCGCATCGTTTTTGTCAGTGCTGTGGGTATCGCGGTCAGGTTGATCGCGCCATATATCAAGGATAAAACCAGGGATCCGGCTGTTGTAGCTGTAGATGATCTGGGAAGATATGCTATCAGCCTGTTATCAGGGCATATAGGGGGAGCAAATGACCTTGCCTGTGAAATCGCAGAGGCTATTGGCGCACAGGCTGTCATAACTACTGCTTCTGAAGCAAGGGGAATAGAGGCTGTGGATATGTTTGCCCAGAGGTGTGGCCTGGTTATCGAAAATATGGAAGATGCAAAAACAATAACATCTATTATGGTAAATGGCGGCACTCTGCGCCTTATCTCTGAAATCAATCAACAGATAAATTACCCCAGAATCTCGGAAACCGAATATGATGGGTGTCTTTATATAACTTCTCGCACAGCAATATCCTGTGATAAACCATACTGCGTTTTGAGGCCTAAAAACCTTACAGTGGGAGTAGGCTGCAGAAAAGGGAAATCAAAGGAAGAAATTTTATATGCTATTAACACAGTTTTTAAAGAAAATGATTTAAGCATTAAATCTATTGATTGTATAGCAAGCATTGACATAAAAAAGGAAGAACAGGGCTTGATTCAAGCCTGTGAGGAACTGGGCTGCAATTTTAAGACCTTTTCCAAGGAGCAAATAAACTCTGTCCAAAAAAGGTTTGCCGGGAGTTCTTTTGTTAAAGGTGCGGTTGGTGTGGATTGTGTTTGCGAGCCATGCGCCTATTTAGCTTCAGGGGAAATTATAGTAGGGAAAAGATCACTGGATGGTGTGACAGTTTCTGTAGGGAGGAAAGGTTATGACTAAACTCTATGTGGTTGGACTGGGGCCAGGCGGCAGAGCAAGTATGACCATAAATGCTATCGAAGCCATCAATCATTCACAGGTCATTGTGGGATACAGGTTTTATGTGGATTTGATAAAGGACATGCTTGAGGGCAAAGAAGTGATAACCACAGGCATGCGCAAGGAAATCG
>LFTQ01000144.1:0-3224 GCA_001513545.1 Clostridia bacterium DTU068
CCGCCGAACTGGGTCAGTAGATATCTAGCCATGGGCAGGTCCTTTTTACTCACACGCACAGGATACTGTAGTTTCTTTTCATAAAGCCACATGGATATCCCCCCTAATACTCAATTTCCCAGGGCCAGGGTTCATCGATCCAATTCCAGGAACTAACCGGTCCTGAGTGGCCGAAGTTGATCAGCGGCCCATAGCGTGCTTCATAGTTCTTTTTGGCCTTTGCAAGGTGTGCAGCCAGGTTATTAAAAGTTGAAAGTGCTTTATTATCATTGGGATGGGTATCCAGGTATAAGTTGAGTTCTACCAGTGCAAACTCAAGTTCCTGAAGTTCCCGCAGCATTGTTACACGTGATCTATCCATTTTCTACACCTCGCCTTTCATAGGATAGCGCCTGTATGGGCGATACAACTCCGGAAAGAGTGTTCCTTTATTCAGGGCCTCAGAAAGTGGGAACATTTCCCTGAACACCTGGGGCGGTATATATGCTGTGGCAAGTCTGAGTCGTGGGATACCCGGGTAATGGGATAATGTATCTGCTGAGTTTTCAACAGTTGTATAATCTTGTTCAGTCATCTTGTCTCTACCCCCTTATATTTGTTTCCTAACCATGTTAACCCACATTTACCATATAATATGCTGGGATGGGAAAAACAGTGATTGAGCTGGTCTATTTTCCTTGAATACTTTTGCTTGATGGCGTATGATACTTATGTTGATCAGTAGAAGGAAATTTTGTGATATAAACACCAGTCATTATTGATTTTTGCCGGTAGAGACGGGAGGAGTAGTCATTGCAGCAGCTCAGTCTTCTTTTTTTATTGAGTTTTGGACACATGGTTACAGATATGACAGGTGGGGCATTACCGGTTTTGCTTCCGGTGATCAGATCGGAGTTTTCCCTTTCTTATACCGAAATCGGTGTGATTATTTTAGTTTCTAATCTGATCTCTTCAGTAATCCAGCCGTTTTTTGGTATTTGGAGTGATCGTAAAGCCATTCTTTGGCTTTTACCTGCCGGCTGTTTGCTGGCTGGTGTCGGTCTGGTTTTGGTAGGTTTTGCTCCTGGTTATGTGCTCATTCTTTTTGCTGTAGCGGTGAACGGTATTGGTTCTGCTGCCTACCATCCTGAGGCATCCAAACAGTCCTTTTTGATCAGTGGGGATAAAAAGGCCACAGCATTGTCCATTTACTCTGTAGGGGGAAATATCGGGCACGGGCTTGGCCCGGTTATGGCCGCCCTGCTGCTGGAACTTGGCGGGCGCCGGGGTGTGGGCATCTTTATTATTATTTCGGTGATCACAGCCATTCTTCTCAAAAAATCACTGCCTGCGATAAAACAACTGGCAGATAAAAACCATGGAGCGAAAAATGATTTGAGAGCAAATCCTTCAGATGGCAGGATGAGCAAGGGTGTGCTCTTAGCCCTTTTCCTGCTGGTGATGATAGTGATCTTACGTTCTCTGGTACACCTTGGAATGACCAACTTTATACCTCTCTATGTAGAGGAGTACCTGAACGGTAGCAAGCATTTCGGCGCTCTTCTGCTGACTGTTTTTCTCCTCTCCGGGGCTCTAGGCACTATTTTTGGTGGTATGGCAGCTGATCGGATTGGCAGAAAAAGGGTTATGGTGCTTTCCGCTGCCCTGGTAACACCGTTATTATGGCTTCTTCTTATCAGTAACGGCATCTGGGCAGTGGTATTCGCTGCTCTCAGCGGATTTGTTTTGATCTCAACATTCTCTGTCACTGTGGTTTATGCTCAGGAGTTGATTCCCAACAGGGTTGGGCTTGCCTCCGGCTTAATTCTGGGGTTTGCCTTTGGGGTTGGTGCTTTAGGAGGACTGGCTTTCGGTGCTGCTGCTGATGTGTGGGGTGTCCCGGCGGTACTGAAAGCTATCAGCCTGCTGCCTATCCCTACATTTTTTCTCTCTTTATGGCTGCCCCATGAGGAAAGATACAGATTAACTGATACACATTAAGAAGAAGTATTCTTGTTCAATAGACAAGCTGTTATAATTAAGATGAGATATAACCCATAATGAAGAGCAAGGGACAGCACGGTTTTGGGGGAAAGAGTTGTGAATAAAAATTCAATCAATAAGGGTCTCCGTTTTTGGTTAGCGTTTTATGCTGGTCGATTAACAGCTTTTCTCTGCCGCTTATTCCGGCTCTCAGGCACATCTTTGCCCGGAGCTGTTGCTTTAAGGATCTGTCCGCAATTATTATTTTATTTGGCACCTGCCTATGAGAAGGTTATTGCTGTGACCGGCACCAATGGGAAAACAACTACAACCAATCTGATCAGCTATTTTCTCCGGCAGGCAGGAGTACCCGTTATTGGGAATGGAGAAGGAGCCAACATGATAAATGGGGTGGTGACAGCATTGATCAAGGATTGTAACCTTTTCGGCGCTGCTCAAAGCCGGACTGCTGTGCTGGAGGTTGATGAGGGCAGTGTGGGAAAGATCCTCCCTGCTGTTAAGCCTGATCTGATTGTTGTTACCAATTACTTTCGTGACCAGCTTGACCGCTACAGTGAACTTGACCAGATCATCACTCTTCTGCGCAAAACTATAGACCGTCTTCCCGAAACTGAGCTTTTACTGAATGCCGATGATCCTTTAGCTGTGGCAGTGGGACGCGGAAGAACTACTGTCCAGTACTATGGGGTAGAAGGGGAGAGGGACCGCAAAGGGTCAGAGGAAAATGAGATCCGGGAGAGCAGCTTCTGCCCTGACTGTGGAGAGTTGCTGACCTATGATTACTATCACTACAGCCAGTTAGGGGATTACCGCTGCACAAACTGCTCTTTCAAAAGACCGGAAGCTGATTTCCTGGCTTTAGATGTTGATAATAGTGATCTGCTCCGTTTTTCCCTGTATGTGCAAAATAAAAACAGCGGTGAACAGGAGCTGAAAAACGGCAGCATCGATCTGTATTCCCAACTGTGGGGTTTTTATAATGTTTATAATATTCTGGCTGCCAGTGCAGCATCACTGATCATAGGTATCCCTAAGCATATTATCGAAGCATCACTTCCTGATTACTCAACCGCTACTGGGAGGCTGGAGCAATTTATTTATCAAGGCCGTCCCTGTACACTGGCTCTTATCAAAAATCCTATAGGTGTCAATGAGGTTATGAAAACCATTTTGCCCCATGAGGGGAAAAAGGCTTTTTTGATTGCCATCAATGACCTGGCAGGGGATGGGAAGGATGTCTC
>LFTQ01000144.1:3337-35276 GCA_001513545.1 Clostridia bacterium DTU068
GCTTCCTATACAAGCCTTTTCAACTATGCTAAACTTCTGCGGAAAATGGGAAAGGCGGTGGCGAAAAATGCGGATCAGGGCCTGCCATCTTTATCCTGATGTATTGAACCTGTACGGTGACCGGGGGAACCTGCTGGTTTTTTGCCGCAGAGCCCAGTGGCGGGGTATAGAGGTGGATGTGGATCAGATTTTGCTGGGCGACTGGGGGGATTTTAATAGGTATGATTTTATTTTTATAGGTGGAGGATCAGACAGCCGCCGGACCCTGGTTTTGAAAAATCTAGAGAAAATAACGCCCTTTATTGTCGATGCTGTGGAAAAGGGGGCTGTTCTTTTGGCTGTCGGTCTGGGGTTTCAGGTTCTGGGGCGTTATATAAAGGCTGAGGATGGAACTGTGATACCTGGGGCCGGTGTTTTTGATGCATACACAGAGGCGGGCTCTGACCGGTCGGTGGGGGATATACTGCTGGAGGCAACAGCTGATCTTCAGGATGAGCTGAAGAAGGCAGGGAATATAGATATCACTACTTTGATCGGTTTTGAAAACCATTCCGGGCGTACTTACCTAGGTGAGCAGGGGAAAGCCCTGGGCAGGGTTATCAAGGGGAAGGGGAACAATGGGAAGGATGGGACTGAGGGCGCCCATTATAAAAATGCTTTCGGCACTTTTTTACATGGCCCTGTGCTGGCCAAAAACCCTCATTTTGCTGACCTGTTGTTGGTTAAAGCATTATCCCCTCAGGAAGAGATATCACTGGCTCCACTTGATGACAGTTTGGAGATCCTGGCTCATAATACCATGAAAAAACGCCTGATATGATGATGTTCCCGATCCCGGCTAGTTGGTGGTTGGTGGTTGGTGGTTAGAAAATATAAAAATAATAAAAGACGCAAGGACATCTCCTTGCGTCTTGCTGTCTACTATACGATGCTCACAACTAGGGTGTTTCGTAGGGTATGATTTTGTTTTCCCAGGTCCTGAGCAGGATCTGGTTGCCTTTTTTGCCCAACATATAGTTTGGAGCGATGGGGGTTTTGCCATTACCATATGGTGCATTGATAATATATGTTGGAACAGCCAGCCCTGATGTGTATCCTCTTAAGTGCTCCATAATTTCCAGTCCTTCATCAATAGATGTGATGAAGTGGCTAGTGCCTCTTACATTCTTGGCGTGGAAAATATAGTATGGTTTGACCCTCAGCTTCAGTAGTTCTTGGTTGAGTTTTTTCATTACATGGGGGTCATTGTTCACACCACGCAGCAGTACTGCCTGATTCCCCAACACCACACCGGCTTTGACCAACCTGTCACAGGCTTCTTTAGCCTCAGGTGTTATTTCCAATGGGTGATTGAACTGGGTGTTAATATATATAGGTGGATACTTCTCCAATATAGCACACAGTTCTGGAGTGATCCTCTGAGGCAGTGTCACAGGGGTACGGGTTCCGAGCCGTTTAATCTCCACATGAGGAATCTTGTGCAGTTCCCCTAACAGCCAATCCAATGTATTATCGCTCAACAGCAGGGCGTCTCCGCCTGTAACGAGAACATCGCGAATTTCCTCATTGTCTTTTACATATTGGATGGCTGCCTCCAAATCTTTGCGGCTTCTATTGGTATCTCTATCACCGATATTACGCCTGCGCTGGCAGTGGCGGCAGAACATGGCACACCTGTTGGTAACATTGATGATCATGCGATCCGGATAGCGCCTCGTTACACAGGGAGCGGGGGAAGTCCAACCTTCAGCCATTGGGTCCTCACTACCATTGTTATCAGTGATTTCCTGATAGCTAGGGATGGACTGCAGCCATACACCACCATTGGGTTTATCACACATCACCAGTGCCATATAATAAGGGGATAATGCCCAGCGCAGATGGCTGCTTATTTTATAAAGCTCCTCTTTTTCCTTATCAGTTAAATCAACAAATTGGGATAGTTGATCAACCGTGCTGATCCTCCTGCGCAGCTGCCATCGCCAGTCTATCCAGTCCTCATCGCTCCCATTGAAATAATTCAAAATACGGGAGCGGGCTTCATTATACTTCTCCACCAAATCAAAGCCTGTATAAATTTTGTCTTTGACCGCAAGGTAATCTTTAATCTTCCCCTTGAGTTCAGAAGCTCTTTTCAGAGCATGCTGCCTTCTGGTATCCGCGTCATTGTTTTGGTGAAGATGTTCCGGATGATAAACAGTAATTTCATCATGCTTGATAGCCATGCACTTCCACCGTCCTTTCTTTGAAGTTGTTGCTTTTTTCTGCTTTTCTGGATGAATCCTTCTTATGGTATGGGACGATAAAACGGCATCCGTAATCGCAGTAGAAAAGCAGATCAGACAATTAATATTGCCAGATTCTCCTGTTTACAGAGAATGACTATTAAACTGTGTTTCGGGTTAAGTCCGAGAACAGAAAAATAGGTGCACTCTGTTACCGGAGTCAGTGGTTATCTTAGCCATCTGACCGTGGGGAGAGTAAGTTAAGAATGAAAAAACTACCCGGAAAGCATTTGATCAGGGTAGTGATTCATGACCAAATCAAAACCTTGAAGGCTTTCCTTCCCACGCTTGCGAGGTTAGCTGACGGGTTCGGGTCGCAAGGTAACCCTACCATACACTCATAATTTTTCGTTTTCTAAAACCACAAAATAAGCTGTGGTATGTAAATGAGTGTGTGGATTCACCCCAATGATTGGTTTCCCCGCTTCTCTCAGGAGAATTCAGCGTTAGTCACTGTATTTTTATTTAGGTTATTTTATAACAATATTCAGAAAAAATCAAGTAGAGAATGGAAGAAGTCTGTGTCAAGAAATTGTAGTATGTGCTGCTTATCACTAGAGAGCAGCAATAAAAAATTTAGAAGATCAGTCACAGGCAGGTTGCATTTTTGGAACTTAATGGCACATTGCAGCATAAGCTGACCTAGAAAGATCCTTGAAAGGGGGATTATAAAGTGTCTTATAAAGATCTTCACAATCTTTATGAAAAAGCGATCGAGTATGATCTTGAGGAGATAGGTCTGCTAACCATGGCTGCTCGCAAGGCTCCACCTCCGGTCCGCCAGGCTCTGTTGGGAATGATTAAAGGGGAAGCTCAGGGTGCGGAGTTTTGGAATACTCTATACGCATGTACAGGTGATTACAGCAGACCATGCCACCCGGACGATCGAAAGAGGCCTCCCGGTTATTACCCTTTGCAAAAAAGTGATGAAGATGAGAAAAATGATTAACAAAAGGAGGGATATGGAATGAGTGGAACCTGGCAGGATAGTATACGGCGTGTGCTCAAAATCAGTGAAGCCGAAATTGAACTATGGCAAAAAATCGCCGACATGGTAGCAGGCAATTACTGCAAATGTATTATTCATATGATGATTCAGAAAGAAAAAAGAGAAATGGAAGCCCTGAAAATGTTGTTGGAGATGCATGGGCGGGAACCTTGTGATGAGCCATATAAGCCATGTCCGGATTATAGCCCTAGTTATGATCCAGGGTATAAACCCGGGTATGATCACGATTATGGTCCAGGGTACAAACCCGGTCATGACCACGACTATGGTCCAGAATATGGACCTGGCTATGATCCCGGCTATGCCCCAGACTATAAACCCGGACATGGACCGGACTATGGCTTCGGTAAAGATGAGGATTACGGTTCTATACCTTATGTGGAAGAAGATAAAGAAGATAAATAGATAGCTGAAAAACAGTTACAAAATAACCGGCAGTTTTTTATGCTGCCGGTTTTTACTGGGATGGTACACATTTGCCCCTAAAGTATTTGTGGTTATCAGACGATATATTAAAAAAGAGAAATGTTAACAGGAGAGGGGATCATGAAATGGCGGTGATCAACCGGATCAGCGGCCTGGCCTCAGGGTTGGATGTGGACCAAATAGTAAAAGATTTGATGAGAAGCTACCAGATGCGCATTGATAAGGTCAAGCAGAATAAACAGATCTGGCAGTGGCGCCAGGAGGACTACCGGGCGATCAATACGAGTCTGCTTTCATTGAGGAATACTGTTTTTGACCTTAGGCTACAGAGAACTTTTCTGGCCAGGAAAGTGAGCTCCAGTGATGAGAATATTGTTACAGTATCAGTGAGCTCTAGCTCTGTGCCCGCCTCATACCAGGTTCGTGTTAAGCAATTGGCCACTGTTGCGACCAACTGCAGTGCAGGACGGATCTCAAAAATTGATGACCCTATTGATACCAGTGCATCCCTTTGGTCCCAGAGAGATAAATTTCTTAACGATAATTTTGGGTGGACTGAAGACAATCAATTTTCTTTCACAATTAATGGAGAGGTATTTACCTTTGATGGTGATACAGATTCCCTGGATAGTGTCATTGCTGCCATTAACAATAACGAAAAAGCAGGGGTCTGGGCATTTTATGATGCAGGAACAGATCGAATCGCCCTTTCTACTGTAAAAACGGGTAATAACAGAGAGGGCGCGGAGATTCAAGTTACAGGTGAATTCATGACCAATGTGCTGCAGATAGATATGGCTAACGAGAAGGGTGGAGAGGATGCCCTCTTTGAGATCAATGGATTGGATGGTATGACCAGCCATGATAATAGTTACACGGTCAACGGAGTGACCTTTTCTTTTAAAGAAGCAGATCCGGAAAAAACAGTATTTTTAACTGTGGAAAACGATATCGATGCAGTGGTCAACTCCATTAAAAACTTTGTTGATAGTTATAACAAGATTCTGGAAGAGATCAATAAAAAGTTGAATGAACCGCGTTACCACGATTATGCCCCCTTAACAGAGGAGCAGATTCAGGAGGGCAATTTGACCGACCGGCAGATCGACGCCTGGGAGGATAAGGCCAGAAGCGGTCTGCTGAAAGGGGATCCTATACTGGGCGGAGTTCTGGCAGATATGCGGAGGGCTTTAGCGAGCATTGTACGGAGTGTAACAGGTGAGGTAACAGTCACCAATGGTTTTGAACAATATACAACTATAGCTGACAGGCTTAGTGTGATCGGTATCACTACTGGTGATTATTCAGAGCGGGGAAAACTACACCTGGATGAAGGAAGGCTGCGGGAAGCCTTGCAGTCCAACCCTGAAGCTGTGATGGAGCTTTTCACCAGAACCAGGGACGCGGAGGGGAATGAGATTACCGATAAGAGTCAACAGGGTATCGCTGTTAGGCTTTATGACGCGGTCAATAATGCCATGACCCGGATCACCGGGCAGGCGGGATCAGCAGGCAGCCTTTATGACAACAGCTATATCAGCCGTATGCTGCGTCAATTTGATGAACGTTTGGATATAATGAATGATCAATATATAAGAATTGAGGATCGTTATTACAGACAGTTTACAGCACTGGAGAAAGCTATTGCTCAAATGAACACCCAGAGTATGTGGCTTACTATGCAGTTTACTAGTTTTCTCCAGTAAATAGAGTAAAGTGATAAACGCGGGGGAGATGGTATGATATGCGGGCAGAAAATGTAAAAACCGTTGGAGAAACAGTAAACCGGCAGTTCTTTGATCCAAAGGTGGACAAGATATCTGGGGGGGTGCGGCAGCAGGCAAAGACTGTGGGGCAGGATCAGCTCAATGGACAACCTCTGGTGGAGTTATTGAAAAGTGATTATGAGATCAATTTTCAGCTAAGCTTTACTTTTCACAAGGAAACAGAACAGTTGGTGGTTGAGGTGATTGATCCTGTAGACGGAAAAGTGATCCGGCAGATACCACCTGAGGAAGTACTTGAGTTGGCGGTTAAACTGCAGGAGATGATCGGCTTGTTTTTCGACAAACGGGTTTAGTATGGATTATAAGCAAGGGAGATGCGTAAATTGTATTCAGCGGTATCAAATCCTTATAAGCAGTACAGAACAACCTCTATACAAACAGCCAGTCCGGCTAAGCTCTTATTGATGCTCTATGAGGGACTTATTGTTTTCATCAAAAGGGGAAAGCAGGAGGTTGAGTCTGGCAATCCTGTTCAGGCACACATCTCGATCGTGAAAGCCCAGGATATCCTCACTGAGCTGATGGGCAATTTAAACATGGAATATCCTATCTCACAAAATCTCTTACAGCTTTATGATTATATGAAACAGCGTTTGGTTGCTGCAAACATAAAGAAAGACACAGATATGCTGGATGAGGTGCTCACCTTTGCAGAAGAACTGCGGGATACCTGGGCGCAAGCAGCAAAAATCACCAGGGGAAGGGAAGCAGAGATTTGAGGAAGCCGGTTATGAATAATGCTGTCTGGCAGGAAGCCTTGAAACTGACCCAATCTTTGAAGGAAATAACAGGGGTTATGAAAGATAAGATCGATGCCGGAGAGGTTGAGGCTTTTCTCTCTCTTATTGATCAACGGCAAGAAATTTTCAAACAGCTGGACCAGCTAAAGAATGAATCAGGGATAGAATCGTGGATTGATGCAGCAGAAAAAGAGATGTCCCAGGAGATACAGAAGGCCAGCCGGGAGATAGCTGATACTTTCAGGTATTTGCTCCAGGAGGATCAGATTATCAGAAACATCCTTGAAGAAAAAAGATCTACCGTATTAAAAAAACTGGGAGAGGTGCGCAGGTCGCAGCGGGTGCATGAGACTTATGAAAGAGGCGGCATCTGCGGAGCTTTTATTGATAGCAGAGGTTGATATTGAGGTGGCCGGTTTGCGTATAGAAATAGACCAGGTTTTCGGAAAACTGGGGCTTGTGCAGACCATCCCCTTCCTGAGGCTTGAACATACTTACCCTCAAATAAAATTGCGTATTGATGACCCTGTGCTGACAGTCAAACTGGATCAGGTGGAACTGTCCATCGATTATGAGGAATGTTGGGCGGACCTGAACATGTACAAACCGTTGGAGTTCAGCAGAGTAAACGCCTACCAGGCCAGAGAGAAAACTCAAAAAGAAATAGCCCAGATAGCATCAGAGGGGGATCGATTAGCTGCTCTGGAAAGTGGTGAGGTTGATGCAATGGCTGCCATCGCCAGGGAAAAGGGGATGGAGCAGGTTGATTTTGAACTTGCTCATTTGAGCCTCCCTCAGATTAAGGCTCAGGTAATTGAGGGAGAAAAATTTTTTCAAAAGGGAAATGTTCAGTTGGAACACACACCTGGAGATGTGCGGTTGAAGCTGCAGAAGGGCTCAGTGCGGATGTACCTGAGCCGGTATCCTGAACTGCACATCCGCACAATTGGAGAGCACCTTAATATTGTTGGTTGATCATGTCATTACTCTGGTTAAGAAAGAGCGTGTTCTTGGGTTGGCCGGTTCTGTGAAGATCCGCTGGGGTGGCCCTTCTTCCACGATCATCCCTTCATCCATAAAGATCACCCGGTCACCGATCTCCTGTGCAAACTTCATCTCATGGGTGACCACAACCATGGTCATTCCTTCATTCGCCAGATCACCCATTACCTCCAGTACTTCACCTACCATCTCAGGATCAAGAGCTGATGTAGGCTCATCAAAGAGCATCACTTTAGGCTGCATAGCCAGTGCCCTGGCAATGGCCACCCGCTGCTGCTGTCCCCCTGATAGTTCTGCAGGATAGTTATTGGCTTTATCGCTTAATCCTACCTTTTCCAGGAGGTTCAAAGCAATTTTTTTCGCCTCCGACTCCTGCATTTTTTTAACGATCATCGGTGCCATGATAATATTCTCTGTGACATTTTTATGAGGGAACAAATTAAAGCTTTGGAAGACCATCCCGATCTCCTCTCTGATTTTAGGGAGGTCTGCCCGAGGGTCAGTGATATTAACACCGGCAAACTCGATACTGCCTCCTGTGGGTTCTTCCAAGAGGTTTAAGCAGCGGAGAAGTGTGCTCTTACCTGATCCGCTGGGCCCGATGATGACAAGTTTCTCCTTTTCTTCTACATCCAGATCGATCCCCCGCAGAACTTCAAGTTTGCCAAAACTCTTTTCCAGCTTTCTAACTCTGATGATGGCCATTGATGCCCAGCCTCCTTTCAGTAAAGTCGACCAAGCGGGAAATAGTTAAGGTCATGATCAGGTAGAGTAAGGCCACAGCAAACCAAATCTCAAAGGGTCTGAAGGTGTCAGCTATGATCAACTGCCCCTGGCGGGTGAGTTCCGCATAACCGATACAGATCAAAAGGGATGTGTCTTTCAGCATCGCTATGAACTCATTGCCCAGTGGCGGAACAATCCTGCGAAAAGCCTGGGGAAGGATGATATACCGCATAGCCTGCCTCGGGGTCATCCCTAAGGAGAGAGCCGCTTCCCTCTGCCCTTTTTCGATGGACTGGATTCCTGCCCTGAAAATCTCGGAAACATAAGCCCCACTGTTGATGCTGCAGGCGGCCACAGCAGCAATAAAAGGGGGGATATGGGATGTGGAGGAAAAGGGGCCTAAAGAGAAATACACCTCCAGCAACTCTTTAAAACTCTGGACTACCTGGGGTAGACCAAAATAAATGATAAACAATTGAACAAGCAGAGGGGTTCCCCGTATAAAGTCTACATAACAGGTGGCCAGCCCTCTGATAAAGCGGTTATTGGAGAGGCGCCCCATCCCCCCAAAAAGACCGAGGATACAACCCAGTGATACTGCGATCAGGGTTATTTTCAGTGTTTGTAAAACACCTGTTAATAGAAAAGGCATTGCTTTAATGATGACATCCAATTCCAAGCACCTCATTTACTGGCATCTAAGCTGGTAATACATTGGCAAAAAAAGACCTGCGCAGCCGGTCAAGCCGCGCAGATCCAGTTTTCCGGCATTTTATTAAGCGTTTTCCTCACCAGGCAGGTATTCCGGCGGGTCAACCTCAAACCACTTTTTGTAAAGCTCTGCAAACTTCCCATTATCTTTCAGCTTCTGCAGGCCGCTGTTGATCTTGTCAAGCAGCTCTTTATTGCCTTTCTTGACGGCGATTCCATAATATTCACTTTCCAGTGTGTCTCCGACAATCTTGTAATCTTGTTCATTGCCTTTGATATAATTGAGGTTTACCGGATTATCGTTGACAATCGCATCAGCACCGCCGTTTTTCAATTCAAGGAAGCAGTCGGTCACCGCGTCATACTCTGTGACCTTGGCACCCTCAATCTTTTTTGCATAATCAGCACCGGTTGTTCCGATCTGGACAGCGATCCTTTTACCCTTTAGATCTTCAACACCTTTGATGGTGTCATTATCAGTCCTCACCACAATGCTCAGAGCGGAATGGTAGTAGGGTGTGGAGAAATCCACTGATTCCAGACGATCTTCTCTAATGGTTATTCCGGATACACCCAAATCTACATTGCCTGTTTGCACCGCGGCAATAATTCCGTCAAAGCCCATTTCCATCAGTTGAACATCAAAACCCTCTTCTTCACCGATGGCCCTGATCAGGTCGATGTCAAAACCGACGAATTCCCCGGTTTCTGCATCTTTTGATTCAAAAGGCGGGAATGTCGCCTCAAAGGCCACAGTGTAAGTCGGTTTTTCAGTTTCATTTTCAGATGGTGCTGCTTGTTCATTGCCGCAACCAAACCCGAAAACGCTTATAAGGCCTATTAACATAATGATCAACAAGCTTTTTATAGCTTTTCTGCTCAAGGATATCCCCCCATTTAATATTTTTTTGATACAATAGAGTTTGTTCGGTATACAGAGCAATTTGTATACAAACCAGGGTATAAATATTCGTCCTTTGTTGTTTAAAATCCTTCAATGATGTGCAAAAACATTTATGAAATTATAGGGTGATTTATTTGAAAAAACGCTTTGCTGCAGACCTGGCCTTGCTGGGAACGGCTTTTGCCTGGGGAACAACCTTTCAGCTGGTTAAAGACGCTCTGGCTGATATTGATACATTTCCCTTCCTGGCCATCCGTTTCCTGGCAGCATTTTTGATACTGCTTCCTTTCAGGAATGGCAAGTTTAAATGGCATCCTGCTGCTTTGAGGGCCGGCATCTATCTTTTTGCCGGCTACGCATTTCAGACCCTGGGGCTGCTCTGGACGACCCCAAGTAAGGCTGCCTTTATCACAGGGATGAATGTGATCATGGTTCCTTTTATAGCTGCTGCTCTAGATAAAAAGCTACCCTACTGGGGAGCACTGGCAGGGGCGGTTTTGGCAGCTGTTGGGCTGGGGTTCATTTCACTTGAAGGCACATTTGTGCCCGGCAGGGGTGACCTGCTGGTTCTCTGCTGTGCGGTTTTCTTTGCTCTGCAGATCTTGGCTGTGAGGGAAGCCAGCCAAGTGATGAATGCCCAGGACCTCACTTTGATCCAGTTAGGTGCTGTGTCATTAATGAGCTTTGCAATTTGGGGTGGTATTGGAGGAAACAGCATTAACTGGACGCAAAATGTTTTGGTAGCTTTGTTTATTACAGCGGTTTTTGCCACCGCCTTGGCCTTTTTAGGCCAGAGCTGGGCTCAGCGCTATACGGGTGCTGACCGGGTTGCCCTGCTGCTGGCTGCAGAACCTGTTTTTGCCGGCCTGTTCAGCTATTTTTATGGTGGTGAACTTTTCACCCCCCAAAAAATTATGGGCTGTGCCCTGATCCTGGCCGGCATCCTGGTCAGCGAACTGACTGAGTCCCATCATATAAAAGAACAGTCTGCCAAAAGGAGTTGTTAGGCAGCAGGTCAACAGCGGCAAAGATGTAGTATACTGATATTGTAATATTATACTTTGTAACCTCAGTTGGGTGATCACAATGGAGCTATATGAGGCTTTACAGTTAACAGACAGAGGGATGGCCGCTTTTGTGGGAGGTGGCGGTAAAACCAGTTTAATGCTTAAACTGGCAGCTGAATGCGCCCAAAGGGGTAAAAGGGTATTGGTCACCACCAGCACCAAAATGTTTATTTCCCAGCTGGAAAGCTGTGGGTGGCTCATTATTGAACAGCAGATTGACAGGCTGCTCCAGGAAATGAAAAGGGATTTGACAGAATGTAATATTATTGCGGCAGCTTCAACTGTTATTGAAGAGAGTAACAAGGCTGCCGGTTTTACAGGGGAAGCGCTGGATAACATATTCAGGACAGGCCTTTTTGACTTTATTCTGGTTGAAGCTGACGGCGCCCGAAGATTGCCGATGAAAGCCCCCCGGGAGGGTGAGCCGGTTCTGCCTTTTATGGCAACAGATGTGCTGGCTGTAACCGGGATAGATGTTTTAAACTGTTCGCTGACAGAAACTCATGTCATGTGCAGTGACTTAGTTGCTGAACTGGCCGGACAGCAGGTAGGCACTCCGGTGACAGCTGAAACCATCAGATCTATTACCGGTCGCTATGCTTATTTGACCGAACTGATGGCACCGAGAGCACGGTTTATTCCTGTGATCAATAAGGCGGACAGCACAAACCTTTATAAAAATGCGGTGAAAACCGCCCACCTTTTGCTGAAGGACCATGAGATGGTGCTGGTCACCGCTGCTTTGTCCCGGGATCCTGTAAAGGAGGTCATCATGTGGTCTCAGCAGTAGTTTTAGCTGCAGGTCAGTCACTGCGGATGGGCAGACCAAAGCAACTGCTTAAACTGGGTGATAAAACCCTATTGGAGCATGTGGTTGATAGCATGCTGCAGACAGATGTGGGTGAATTAATAGTTGTGCTAGGGGCTTACAGGCAGGGGATAGAAGAAATTCTGGCGAACTACCGGATTAAATGTGTTTTCAATGAGCATTATAGCTGTGGTCAGGGAACATCGGTCGCTGCCGGTGCTGCTGCCGTTGATGACCAGGCAAGTGGTATCATCTATACAGTGGCTGATCAGCCCTTTCTCTCACCGGTTTTTATCAACAAAATGATCAGAGAGTTTGAGGAAACAAAACCCTTAATATTAAAACCGGAAGTGGGTATGCCGGCTATCTTTAACATCAGTTTGAGATCTGAGCTGATGGCTCTTAGCGGTGAAGCTGGGGGGAGGCAGTTAATGGAAAAGTACCGGGAAAGGGTTGTGCTCATCCCGGGCTGTCCGGAAATAATGACCATGGATGTGGATACTGAAGAGGATTACCTTAGGATTAAGGAGTTGTGGGAGCAGCAAATGGGGCATCATGTTTAATGTCAGGTCGGCGAATCGGTAGAAGGGGGGTCCTTTGTGAACGAAAAGAGAAAACTGAGGCTAAAATATAAAATTTGGCTGGAAACCGATGAAAAAGCCTTTGGAGAGGGTCCCTGTGATATTTTGACCAGAGTAGAGAAACACGGGTCACTCAAAGGGGCTGCTGAGGAGATGGGGATGTCCTACAGCCATGCCTGGAAGCTTGTAAAAAAGTTGGAGCATCAGTTGGGATTTAAGCTCCTAAACTTTCAAGTCGGCGGTGTAGATGGGGGAGGTGCATTTCTGACTCCGGAAGCCAGGGATATGATGAAGCGGTATCAGGCTTTTATGGAAGAAGCCGGTGAAATGATGGAGCAGCTTTTTAAGAAGCACTTCAGCTGATTATTCTCCCTTTACTGTGCAATTTACAGTTGGTATAATAGCAGATAGAAATGCTGGTGTAGCTCAGCGGTAGAGCAGCTCACTCGTAATGAGCAGGTCGTCGGTTCGAATCCGACCATCAGCTCCAATAATAACCAGTGAAGTCTTCCCGACTATAACAGGGAAGATTTTTTATCTAGTGGCATTTATACAAAGAATAGTCTTAAACCTAATAATAGTATTGTTAAATTGATTAAAATGTGTTATACATAAATGTAATTAATTGTAACGGCTTGAGAGCCGGGACCATAGGGTATACCTAAACCTCCGCATCTCAATGCCATCAATTAATAATCCCATGAGAAGGAGGTTTTAGTGTGTACCAGGATAAAACCCTGTCCTGCCGTGACTGTGGCGAAGACTTTGTGTTCACTGCCAGTGAACAAGAATTTTACGCTTCCAAAGGTTTTGAAAATGAGCCTGGGCGGTGCCCCTCTTGCCGGGCTGCCAGGAAACAGCAGCGGAACAGCCGCGGTAATAACCGACACTCCCGTGAAATGTTCAAGACAACCTGTGCTGCTTGCGGCGGGGAAGCGGAAGTGCCCTTCCGCCCGTCTGCTGATAGACCTGTTTACTGCAGGGATTGCTATCAGGCCAGTAAATCACGTTGGTAAAAATTTATAGTAAGACATGTAATAAAAGGCGGTCAATATGTACCGCCTTTTTTACATGGTATTGGTTAATAGTAGAGATAACACTGTTTTTTTTTCGTTCATCCTGGCTGTAGTATTTGTATGGGTATTGTTTATTCAAAGGGAAAAGAGGATATTTGCAGAAGTATTAAGAGACCGGTTCAGGGGGAGAAAGGATTAAAAGGGAGGGAATGGGAATGGTTGATATCACGGTTTTTGGTTCAGCTGATTCTCATGAACATGAAGGGTGCGGCTGTGGTTGTGGGCATGCACATTCTATGCGGGATGCAGCTGAGGTGCTGAAAAAGGCATTGATAAAAAAATTCGGTGATCATGTGAGGTTTAGCTATGTAGATGTGTTCAGTGAGGAGGTTATGGATTTCCCGGATGTGATGAAGGTGATGAACCAGTATCGCCTTCCTCTGACTGTTATTAACGGGGAACCCAGGTTTTATGGTGGACTGTCTTTAGAGAAGATATCTGCTGCTGTAGCTGAACTGTTGGGTGTTGTCTGATTATATATCACAGCTGATGATGGTTTCAGATGTTTCATCAGCCAGAGCTGCCAGGACCCCTTTGGGATCAGCTATGAGGCTGTTTCCCAGGCTGATCATGCCGATATGGCTGCCTACGGCATTGGCCAGGAAAACATAGCAGTGGTTTTCAACTGCTCTGGCTATGGGAAGTGCCCGGTTTTTGTCTATTTTCCAGCGGGCTTCCGGCGGTTTATAGTAGTGGGCGGAAAGAATAAAGAGGGCATCGGCATTCTCACAGGTTTGCCTCGCTAACTCAGGGTAGTTTTGGTCGCGACAGATGATTACCCCGAATCTATGGTCCCGGTATGTAAAGGAAAGCTGTTTGGTGCCCGGTGTAAAATACTTTTCTTCAGCAGATGTGAGGTTGTTTTTATAATATGTATAGGTTGTCTTATCGGGAAGGATAACAGTAGCGGCATTATAGAGTTTACTGTCTGCAAAAACAGCCCTTCCCACGATCAGGCCTATTTCCAGTTTAGCTGCTTTTCTGGATATTTTATCTATAGCTGTTTTCAACTGGTCATCAATATTTTGCTGAGTCAGAGTTTTGGGATGATAGCCGTTCAGGCACATTTCCGGAAAGACTAGGAGTTGGACACCCATTCGGGCAGCATTTTCCGCCATCAGCAGCACAGTTTCTGTGTTGGTTTCCACTTGATCTGTTATAAAAGTTTGAGCAGCACCGACCCGCAACATAATTACCCCCATGTGACATTTTTTTCACATATTAAAACAAAAATATAAGATTGGCAACCCCGGCAGCGGTGTTTAAAAATGGTGAGTACAATAGCAGCTGTTTTAGAACCCTTTGTTTTTTCTATTAAGTATTATAAAATTAATATGGCATATGCATGGATAATCAGGGTATCAACCAAGGGGTGATTGTTATTCCAAGGAAAAGGAGAAAGTGCTGTGTGGAGAGTTTGCCCCCAGTTACTTATTATAAGCCTGCGGGAATTCCTTTGAGAGAACTGGATGAAGTGAAGCTTACTGTGGAAGAATTTGAGGCGCTCCGTCTTAAGGATTTGGAAGGGTTAGAACAGATAGAGTGTGCTGAAAAGATGGGGGTTGCCCGGACAACCTTTCAGCGTGTTCTTTATGCTGCCAGAGAAAAGATCGCTGAAGCATTGGTGAATGGTAAAGCTCTCCGCATAGAGGGTGGGGAGTATATTCTGTATACAGAAAGTTACCGCTGCTCCACCTGCGGCAGGGAATTTGCAGTTCAGCCTGAAAAAAAAGGTAGGAAGCTATGCTGTCCCGGCTGCGGTAAAAAATCTGTACAAAGGGCACACTTCCAAAGAGGGTCTGGTGTTAGATAAATTATTATTTATATACAAATTTAGTATGATGGTTTCCAAATCTGGAAGCCATTTTTTATTTGAAACCTGACTGAAGCAGTTATCCTCACTTATTACCCTGAGCACCCTGGTAAATTTTATTTTGGAAGATAATGGTATCATATAATAATAGTTATAGAAACGTATTATAAAAAAGATAACACCAAATAGTTACATTATTTGATCAAATATCGACTTATTCTGTTGATTTTCATCAAAGGTATTTTCGCAGTTAAACAGAAAGTATATTAAAGAAGTATATATTAACTGATCTGGAGGGTAAAGCTCTTGAAGGGATGTTATTATCCACCTGCTGCCTTTTGGTTACAAAAAGGGGGGAATTATTGAGTGGGAAGAAACCTGAGAGTTTCTGGTATAGACATAATCGGTGATATTCCGTGGGGCACACATCTCTGCAGTTTTTACCAGACAAAACGGGATTTGCTCAATATAGTAATGCCATATTTAAAAGCAGGGCTTGAGAGTAATGAGTTTTGTAACTGGGTTGTTTCCGACCCTCTCAATGAACAGGAAGCCATGGAAGCGGCGCGCAGCACCATACCCAATTTTGGTTATTATCTGGCCAATGGCCAGATTGAGATTGTACCTTATACCAACTGGTATTTGCGCAATGGAAAATTGTATTTAACAAACCTAATAAATGATTGGATTGAAAGAATGGAAAATGCTATTTCCCGGGGGTTTGATGGTCTGCGTGCTACAGGTAATACAGCCTGGCTTGATGAAAAAGACTGGGGGAGTTTTTTGGAGTATGATACAGCTATATCTAAGGCCACCGAAGGGATGCCGGTTATTATTTTATGTACCTATTCTATCCCTCTCTGCAGTGCCTCTCATGTTATTGATGTGGTGAACTGCCATGAGTTTGCCATCTTTAACAAAGATGGCCGCTGTGAGGTGATCGAGACTATTCAGCATCAAAAAACAGAACAGGCACTGCGGGACAGTGAAGAGAAATTTCGCGTGCTCTCAGAAACAGCTGCCTGCGGTTTTTGTATTATTGAGGATGATAAGATAAGCTATGCCAACTTGGCAGCGGAAAAAGTTACCGGGTACAGCAGGGATGAGCTGTTAAACATGAAATTTTGGGAACTTATTCACCCCGAACACCGTCAGTTTTATGAGAAGGATGCGACAGGGGGCAGTATAAGTGCTGACAAGCAGGAAATAAAAATCCTCACCAAGGATAATCAGGTAAAATGGGTTATTCTCAGTTGTGGGGGTGTTGTGATTAATGGCAAACAGGTTGTTTTGGTGACATTTTATGATATTACCGAAAGGAAGATCGCTGAAGAGATCACTCAGCAGCAGCTGTATCGTGTCCAAAAGATGGAGATTGTGGGAAAGCTTGCTAGTGGCATGGCTCACGAAATTAACAATCAGCTAACAGTTATTCAGGCATATCTGGACCTCTATGCCAAAGATGATTCATTTGGTTTTATTCGTTCCAAAATAGGTCAGGCTGTTGAGAAAACTTCCCGGCTAAATCGCCAGTTGATGCTTTACAGCAGGCACAAAGAGCCTACAAAAGATCTGCATGATCTCAATAAAAACTTAAAGGATTTGCAAAAAATGCTAAAACAGATGATCGGAGAAGATGTAACGATTTATTATCATCTTGCTGAAAATCTCTGGTCGATCAATGCTGATGCAGCTAATATCGAACAGGTAATAGTAAATTTAATATTAAATGCCAGAGATGCCATGCCTCATGGTGGGATGATAGTTGTTACGACAAAAAATATAGTTATTGATCAAGGAGAGCATTCAAAGAAAGCTGTTTGTTTATCAGTCAGCGATACAGGTACAGGTATGGAGGATAATATCATGTCGCAGATTTTCAATCCCTTTTTCACAACCAAGGGGTTGGGGAAAGGAACAGGGCTTGGTTTGACAGTTGTTGATAATATTATAAAGGCACACGGAGGTTGGATTGATGTCCAGAGCACCCTGGGAAAAGGTACTACATTCAATGTATATCTTCCTGCCGCGGATAATATTTTGTTCCGGTCCAGGGTAAGCAGTGGAGAGCATAGAGCCTACTGTGGAAAAGGAGAAAAAATCCTGCTGGTTGAGGATGATCCCGATGTGTTGGACTTAACCCGAATGGTGCTGGTAGAAAATGGTTATAGGGTATCTATGTGCAGAAGAGCAAGTGAAGCACTAGAGCTTTTTGAAAAAAATGATTTTGATTTGTTGATAAGTGATCTTGTGCTTCCCGATGCCAGGGGTTTTGTCCTTGCCGGTCAACTCAGAGAGAAAAAACCTGATCTGAAGGTGCTGTTAGTAAGCGGATACTCTGATAACTGGATAGGTATGGGAAAGATGTTACGGCAGGAGTACCCTTTTCTACCAAAGCCCTATACTGCGGTAGATCTGTTGAGGGAAGTGCAGCAACTGCTTCATGGCCATTCTGTGCGAAAACCCGACTCCAGTATAATAGGGATGAAAAGCTGTTTTAATTGTCCGGTAGTTTGATTTATTATTCTGTAAATCTGTATATTAATAAATAAAAGACCCCCACATAAAGGGGGTCTAGTTTGTATATTGTTATTTTTTTGCTTCCACCATTTTCACCATCATATTGGCCAGGCTTTGTCTTTCCTGGTCATTCCCATGTTCCCACAGTTCTTTGAGCAGTTTGTTTTCCGGGGCATCAGGGACCACATTGCTGGCCAGGTAATCCCCCAAGATTTTTGCCGAGTTTTGGATTTGGGTTGAAGAGAGGCCGGCTTTATGTCCAGCAGTCAGTGCAGTGGATAGAGTGTTTATCCATTGGTCAAATGTCTTAATATCCATTTTTATTTTTATCCTCCTTTGATTACTATTTATTTATTAGTCTTACAGCTTCAACGGTGTTTATACCGGTTTTTACAGAAGATAAGAAATATTTTGGGCCAAAAGAGATAAAATTTTTCTGCAGGGAAAGAAAACAGTCTGTCGAATCAGTAGATGGGGGTATGTTGGGCCAAAAGGAGAGTGCGTATTATTTGCATTTAGTAATCTTCGGATTATTGGGCGGCTTGGCATTATTTCTGTACGGTATGAAGATTATGGGTGAAGGTCTCCAGAAGATTGCCGGTGATAGAATCCGAAAGATACTGGAGCGTGTAACAAAATATCCGGTGATCGCTGTTTTAGTGGGGGCTTTCACTACCGCTCTCATTCAAAGCAGCAGTGCTACCGCAGTTATGGTTGTCGGATTTGTTAATGCCGGATTGATGACTTTGAAGCAAGGGATCGGCATAATTATGGGGGCGAATATCGGTACAACTATTACTGCACAGATTATCGCCTTTAAATTATCGGATTTTATTTTTTTGATTATTGCTGTAGGATTTTGTTTTTACTTCTTCAGCAAAAGACGAATCTATCTCCATATAGGGCAGTTTATTCTTGGACTTGGACTGCTTTTTTTGGGACTTGATGTGATGTCAACCGCTGTAGCTCCATTACGGGACAGTCCGGCATTTCTAGAGTTTATAGCTAGTTTTTCCCGTTATCCGCTGCTGGGTGTACTGGTTGGGATACTTACTACCTGTATTATTCAGAGCAGTTCTGCGACCATCGGTATGCTTATCGCCCTGGCAAACCAGGATATCATCACCTTTTCTGCGGCTGTGCCGGTTCTTTTTGGTGACAATATCGGGACATGTATAACCGCTGTTTTAGCCAGTATTGGGACCAATCTGAATGCTAAAAGGTCTGCACTGGCTCATGTGATGTTCAATGTCACAGGTACAATCATTTTTTTAATCTTTCTTCCCTGGTTCAAAGAATTTGTAATCGCTATTTCCCCGGACCAGCCTGCCAGGCTTATTGCCAATGCCCATACCTCATTTAATGTTTTAAATACATGTCTTTTCCTGCCTTTTGTTGGGCTTTTCGCAAAATTTATTGAAAAAATCGTGCCGGGAACAGTTACAATCGAGGAAAAGGGTCCAATCTACCTGGATGAAAGGATGTTTGACACACCGGCTGTAGCTCTGTCCCTGGCAAAGAAAGAGATTATAAGGATGGCTATTGTAGCTGGGAGAAGTGTGGAAAGCGCAATTCAGGGGTTCTATAAAAAGGATGAAAAACTGCTGAAGTCAGCATATGAGGATGAAGAGATGACCGATACACTGGAAACAGAAATCACTTTCTATTTGGCCAAGCTTTCACAGAAAGGTTTGACACAGAAGCTGTCAGGCAGGCATACAGGTCTTTTACATTGTGTTAAAGATTTCGAAAGGATCGGAGACCATGCTGTGAATATTGCAGAGTTGGCTCAGGCAAGGATTGATGAGAACCTACCTTTCAGTGAATATGCTTTAAAGGAATTAGAAGGGATGTACAATATTGTCTCTAAGGCTCATAAGAATGCACTGGATGCGCTGCGTGAAGAAGATAAAGAAAAAGCCCGCAGGGTAATTGAGGATGACTCGCTGATCGACCAGATGGAAAAGAAGCTGCGGGCAAGCCATATGAGCCGTTTGAACAAGGGGATCTGTTACCCCTCCTCCGGTGTTATTTTCCTAGATATTATCAGCAATTTGGAGCGCATTGGTGATCATGCCACTAATATTGCTGAGGTTGTTTTGGAACACTTTGATTAGAATCATTAATTTATGACAAAATAAGGGAATTATATGGTATATTCCGACAAAAAGGCACACATCCACAGCTTCATCCACACCGGATTTGGCTTAAAATGCGGGTTATGAACAGACTTATCCACATTGTCCACAGGTTTGGGAATAATCCGGGCCTTTCGCCAAGGGTTTTTTCGACATCTATCTATAACAGACTTTTTCCGCTGGGGATGATAACTGTCAATATTGAAAGATGAGTTTTTGCATTTTGCAGACACTTCCAGTTAATCTATTTTTTATTGACAGTGATCATCTTTTGTGTTATGCTTTAACTACTTCGTGAGGCTGGGAAGATCCTGGACAGACACGAGGATATCATTTTAGGAGGAATGCAGCGTAATGCAGGGTAAGGTTAAATGGTTTAACCAGGAGAAGGGATATGGCTTCATCGAATGTGATGAAGGTGGAGATGTTTTTGTTCATTATTCAGCAATTCAAGAGGAGGGTTTCAAAACCTTAGCAGAAGGTCAGCGGGTAGAATTTGACATTGTGGAAGGTGCTCGTGGACCTCAGGCTTCTAAGGTTGTTAAATTATAGATTTCCCAATCTTGGATTTATTAACAGGTATCAAGGGGCTCCAATTTATGGAGCTCTTTTCTTCTCCTCAATTTGCTGATTTGAGATGCAGGATTTTTCAGCGGATTGGGGAATAATATAAAATGCAGGAAAAATTTTTATGGGGGGTGGATGTCAGGTGCAGATCACTATTCGGGGTAAGAATGTTCCAGTAAGTGATTCCCTCAAGAATTATGTTGAAAAGAAGTTATCAAAGTTAACCCGGTATTTTGATTCCATCCAGGAAGCACAGGTATCTGTTTCAACAGTAAGTGACAGCTATTCTGTGGAAGTCACGATCCCTCTCAATGGCGGTATTATTCTGCGGGGCGAAGAAATGAGCAGGGAGAATTATTATGAGGCAGTGGACCTGGTAGCAGAAAAGCTGGAAAGACAGATACACAAATACCGCACCAAACTCTATCGTAAACTGCGCCATCAGGGTCTTAAAGATCTGATCACCGAAATGGGAGATGATACCAAAAAAGATGAGCGTATCATTGTGAAAACAAAGCACTTCCCCATCAAGCCGATGCCGGTCGATGAGGCGATATTGCAGATGAACTTACTCGGTCACGATTTCTTTGTGTTCAGTAATGCCGAAACCGGTCAGGCCAATGTAGTTTATAAAAGAAAGGACGGAAACTACGGCCTCATTGAACCGGAGTACTAGTATTAGCAAGCTGTTTTAGATAATTAAATAGGCAAGATATGAGGACCCCTAATAGTAGGGGTCTTTTTTATCACAGTGTATCGATGTTGTCAGGGGGGGTAAGAGGTGTTAAAATGAAAAGGATTGGGAGAAAGAGGGTGTAGCAATTGCTTAATGCGCTAAAAAATCTGTTTGACGATAATGCACGTGAAGTGAAACGGTTGAAAAAAATTGTTGATATAATAAATTCATGGGAACCTGAGATTAAATCACTCACCGATGATGCCCTCCGGTCAAAAACTGATGAGTTCAAAGAGCGAATAGCTCAGGGAGAAACACTTGATGAAATACTCCCCGAAGCCTTTGCGGTAGTCAGGGAGGCATCCTTTAGGGTTTTGGGGATGCGTCCCTATGATGTACAGTTGATGGGCGGCATTGTGCTGCACCAGGGCAGAATTGCTGAAATGAAAACAGGTGAAGGAAAAACGCTGGTGGCGACGATGCCTGCTTACCTGAATGCCTTGACCGGTAAGGGAGTACATATTGTTACTGTAAACGATTATCTGGCTAAACGGGACAGTGAGTGGATGGGAGGTATTTTTCGCTTTCTGGGGCTTAATGTTGGTTTAATAGTCCACGGGTTGACCGCAGAGGAGCGTAGAAAAGCCTATAATGCCGATGTTATCTACGGCACCAATAATGAATTCGGTTTTGATTATTTAAGGGATAATATGGCAATGCATCGCCAGGAGATGGTCCAGCGAGTCCTTAATTACGCTATTGTGGATGAGGTAGACAGCATTTTAATCGATGAAGCCAGGACACCTTTGATCATCTCCGGACAGGCTGATAAACCAACTGATCTATATTACAGGATTGCCCGGGTTATTCCCAAGTTGAAAAAGGATAAGGATTATCAGGTGGATGAAAAGCTCCATACTGCTGCCCTGACAGAAGAGGGAACCAAGAAGGTAGAGGAACTTTTAGGTGTGCAGAATCTCTCCGATGAAGATAATCTGGAACTGGCCCACCATGTTTACCAGGGTTTGCGCGCCCATGCCCTGATGAAGCGGGACCGGGACTATGTGGTCAAAGATGGGCAGGTGATTATTGTAGATGAATTCACCGGGCGCCTAATGTTCGGCAGGCGATTCAGTGAGGGGCTGCACCAGGCCATTGAAGCCAAGGAAGGGGTGCGTATTGAGCGGGAGTCCCAGACTCTGGCTACTATTACCTTCCAGAACTATTTCCGGATGTATGAGAAGTTGGCCGGTATGACCGGTACCGCAGCCACAGAGGAGGATGAATTCCGCAAGATATACGGCTTGGATGTGGTGGTGATCCCTACACACAGGCCGATGATCCGGCACGATTACCCCGATGCCATTTATCGCACTGAACAGGGTAAATTTGCAGCAGTGGTGGAGGAGATCGCTGAGTGCTATCAACGGGGACAGCCGGTCCTGGTGGGCACCATTTCTATTGAAAAGTCGGAGTATTTAAGCAAATTACTGAATAAAATGAGGATTCCCCACCAGGTGCTAAATGCCAAGTTTCATGAACAGGAGGCAAAAATAGTTGCCCAGGCAGGCAGGATTGGGATGGTGACCATAGCCACCAACATGGCAGGAAGAGGAACTGATATTATCCTGGGGGGAAACCCGGAGTTCATGGCCAGGGAAGAGTTGCTGGCCAGGGGTGTTGCGCCTGAGATAGTAGCGGAAGCATCTGAATACGGAAGACCATCCACTGAGGAGGTGGCCTCTGTACGTGAAGAGTACCGCAAACTGGTGGCAAAACATAAAAAGGAGACAGATGCAGAACATGAAAAGGTGGTTGCCCTTGGGGGACTGCATATCATCGGTACTGAACGCCATGAGAGCAGGCGCATTGACAACCAGCTGCGGGGCCGGGCAGGGCGGCAGGGGGATCCCGGTTCTTCACGCTTCTATGTTTCTTTGGAAGATGACCTGATGCGGCTTTTTGGTTCTGACAGCATAAGCGGTATCATGGATAAGCTGGGAATGGATGATAGTGTTCCTGTGGAACACCCTCTGGTGACACGTTCTATCGAGTCCGCACAGAAAAAGGTAGAAAACCGCAATTTTGAGATGCGTAAGCATGTGCTGGAATATGATGATGTGATGAACCAGCAACGGGAGGTAATTTATGGCCAGCGCCGCCGTGTGTTGATGGGTGAGGACCTGAGGGAGTCGCTGCAGGAGATGATTTCCAGGGTTATTGATAGTGCTGTGGAGCGCTATACCGCAGAAGGGAAGTATCCTGAAGAGTGGGATTTAGAAGGCCTTATCCATTATGGGGAACAGGCTTTTCTGCGCACAGGGGCAGTATCTGTTGATGAGCTTCAGGAACTCGGTACCAGAGAAGAGATAAAGGACAGACTGTATGAGGAAGCGATGGAACACTGGCAGGCCCGGGAAGAGGAACTGGGTACCGAGATGATGCGTGATTTGGAGAGATTTATTCTACTGAGGGTTGTTGATAACAAATGGATGGATCACCTGGATGCCATGGATCAACTGCGCACTGGTATTGGGCTAAGAGCCTACGGGCAGAAGGATCCGCTTGTGGAATATAAATTTGAGGCTTATAACATGTTCCAGGAGATGATCGAGGGTATCCAGGAGGATGTTGTCCGTTACCTTTATAAAGTACGTGTAGTGCCGCAGGAGCAGGAGCAGCGAGTAAAACATGTTGCCGAAAATTACGGAGATAATGGAGAGCGAACACCAGTGAGAGTAGGAAAAAAGATAGGAAGGAATGACCCCTGTCCCTGTGGAAGTGGTAGAAAGTATAAAAGGTGCTGTGGAAGACAGGATTGACCTCAGGCTATGGAGGTGTTCCTTTTGGAAAAAACCGCCATCATGATTGGAGAGGGAAGGGCAAAAAGTGATGGCTTTAATGATCATGGTGTGTTCTATCAAAAAGAATGTTTTTATAAAACCCTGTTGTCTGTGATCAAGCCCGAGATTACCCCTTATCTGGAAAGTCTATATAAAGTTAAGGAACTGTTATCCCTTTCCGAAATCATATCAGCCGGAGAAAACCAACTGCACCATGTTATTCGTATGTTAGAAATAGCCGCCTCGATACCGGATAGTGTTTTTGAGAAATTGAAGATTTCCAAAAACGAACTGGTGTTAGGAGTTATCTTTCATGATGTTGGCAAGGGAAAGGAAGTCGATGACCGTTATTTTGATTCTTCAATGGTGACAAAGGGCAGTGCTCCTGATTTTCTGCGCCATTATCCGGGAATGAACTGGGCAGAGTGGATGGTTCCCTTTCACGACCATATTGCTGCCAGCTACCTGATAGCAAAAAAATATCACTGTTCAATCAGGGTACTTGAAGCTGTTGCATTGCATCACCATGTGAAGATCAGGCCGCGGACTTTGAATCTTCTTGGTGACAGTCTTCAACTCAGCAGTATGGTCAAACTTGACATTTTTCATTATAATCCTGTACAGTATGCAGCCCCAGGAGGCAACCTGGCACAGGTGATAGCCATCCTAGATCAATTGTGTGCTATAGAGAGAAAATTTCGGGGGTTTTCTGGTTTGGGTCTGGAGCCTCAGCAGATCGAATATGAGGTTGTCCGTGATCTGGTGATTGGAATAACAGATAATAAAGACCCCCGGTTGGATGCGCTGGGGACATCTCTCAATGGAAATGAATCGGTGATTCTTTTTGATTTGAAAGCTTTCGGCAGTTTTGTAAAAATGCATACCGAATATGAGGTCCAAAATATGAAGGCTTCGATTTTGCAGTTGATAAGAAATATGGTGCGGGTCAACAGGGGACTCAGAGAAAGAGATATGGTTGCCCTCATCGGAGGGGATGAGTACGCGGTTATAACGAGGGTTGAGGATTCTGCTGTACTCAATAAGATGGCGGAAAGGGTGGCTGAAGTTATTAAGTTAAAAACCGGTTTTCAGGTGAGAGCCGGGTATGGCATTGGAGGAAGTATTGCTGAAAACTACCATAAAGCACGGTTACAAGCAGAGCTGATGAAAAAACGCCGCTTTCTTGTAGATGAATAGAGGTGATGTTATGCTGGGTGATTACAGAAGAGAATTGAACGAACTGGAGCAGAAATTTCAAGAATTGAGGGGTTCTCTTTGACCTGGAGGCTAAACAGAGCAAGCTGTCAGAGATAGAGAAAAATGCATCTGTGCCTGATTTTTGGAATCAGCCAGAGCAGGCAAAAAAAATCCTCCAAGAGGCCTCTGCACTCAGAGATGATTTGAACAAATATAACCAGATCAGTGAAGAAATAGAAGAGCTGAAAGTGCTGCTGGAATTAAGTGAAGAATCAGAGGATCCTGAACTGGCATCGGAATTGGATGCTGGGCTTTTCAGGCTTTCAAAGGCTATAAAAAAATGGGAACAGGAGACTTTATTCACAGATCCCCATGATAAAAGAAACGCGCTGGTTTCCCTACATGCTGGGGCAGGAGGAACCGAAGCTCAGGATTGGGCTGATATGCTCTTGCGCATGTATGGACGCTGGGCACAGCAGCATGGTTTTCAGGTGGAAGTGCTGGATTACCTCCCCGGGGAAGAGGCGGGGATTAAAAGTGTAACCATCCTAGTATCAGGTCCTTATGCATACGGTAACCTGAAGGCTGAGCGGGGGGTGCACCGTTTGGTGCGGATATCTCCCTTTGATTCCTCCGGAAGGCGTCATACATCTTTTGCATCAGTTGATGTGGTTCCAGAAGTGGAGGAGGATAATGAGGTTGAGATCAATCCAGATGACTTGCACATGGATACATACAGAGCCAGTGGGCCCGGTGGTCAGTATGTTAATAAAACAGATTCTGCGGTCCGCATTACCCATCTTCCCACAGGGATTATTGTCCAGTGCCAGAGCGAACGATCCCAGCTTGCCAATAGGCTGCGGGCTATGAATATGCTGCGTTCCCGTTTGCTTGATTTAAAAAGGCAGAAACAGGAGGAGGAATTGGCCAAACTGCGAGGTGAACAGAGGGAAATCGCCTGGGGTAACCAGATCCGCTCTTATGTTTTTGAACCTTACACACTGGTGAAGGACCATAGAACAGGGGTAGAGGTGGGAAACATCCAAGGGGTGATGAACGGGGAAATAGATCCCTTTATTGAAGCCTACCTCCGTTATGCTAGAAATAAATAAATCGCTCTGCTTTTACAGCCTCGGGACCTTTTTACAACTCGGGGCTTTTTTAATTGGGACAAAAACCATGTTATGATATTTGTCGAAAGGGGCAGGAATAGCCATGCAAAACGGAGAAATTTTGACAAGGCATCCATAGGCTGAAAAAGCCCCTTTCTGGCAACAATAAAAATTGAGGCTGTGGAACATTTTGAACGGGGTGGAAATCTTTGCGCTGGCGAAAACTGATTACAGCTTATATTTCAATAGCTGTGGGCTCTTTGATAATCGCACTGGCCCTCAATATTTTTTTGGTGCCTAACAAAATTGCCGCAGGTGGGGTAAGCGGGCTGGCTACCATTACCTATCATCTGCTGAAAATACCGGTGGGTTGGATGCTATTGGCATTAAATATTCCTCTGTTCCTCCTTTCCTTTCGGGAATTAGGGGGGCAGGTTTTTGTCAGAAGTATTTTTGGGGCACTGCTTACTTCGGTTTTTGTAGAGCTAACAAATAACCTGGTGCCGATAATGACCAGAGATGTTATTCTGGCGGCTATATATGGCGGTATTTTATCGGGGCTGGGCATAGGAATTGTTCTCAGAGCAGGTGGGACTAGCGGTGGCACAGATCTGGTCGCCCGTTTGCTTCATAAATATTTTCCTGTGACAGTAGGGCAGGGCTTGCTGGGAGCTGATTTTGTTGTGATCAGTCTGGCCGGAATATTTTTTAATGCGGAACTGGCCCTTTATGCTCTTTTATCTCTTTTGATCACCAGCAAGACTATTGACCTGGTTCAGGAAGGGATCAGTTTTGCAAAAGCCGCGTTTATAATTACTGATCGTTCAGAAGAGGTAACTCAAGGCATCTTCCGGGAGTTGGGGCGTGGGGTTACCGCACTGCAGAGCAAAGGGATGTTTACCGGAGAAGAACACCCACTTCTCCTCTGTGTGGTGGGGAAGACTGAGGAAAGCCGTCTCAAGGATTTAATCTATGATATAGATCCCCGGGCCTTTGTTTTTATCACAGATGCACATGAGGTGTTAGGTGAGGGATTTAAGGATTATGGGGGAAAAATACCAGGTAAGGAGGCAAATTGATGACAGAACCACAGGAAGAACTGATAAGGGAACTTGAAGCGAAGGCAAAAACTATTAGAAAAGACATAATAAGCATGCTGGCCGAGGCGGGATCAGGCCACCCAGGGGGGAGTCTCTCCAGTGTGGAAATTGTGACAACTCTGTATTTTAATGTTCTGCGGTTAAGACCGGAAGAACCTCTATGGCAGGACCGGGACCGGTTTGTTTTGAGCAAGGGACATGCGGCACCCTTATTGTATGCCGCTCTGGCAGAGCGCGGCTTTTTCCCTGTGGATGAACTGCTGACTCTTAGGAAATTGGGAAGCCGTTTACAGGGACACCCGGCCTGGGGAATGCTGCCCGGTGTTGAGGCATCAACTGGGTCTTTAGGGCAGGGATTATCGATTGGGCTGGGAATGGCTCTGGCAGGGAGACTTGATCAGCGTGATTACCGGGTTTATGTTTTGCTGGGTGACGGAGAGAGCCAGGAGGGACAGGTCTGGGAGGCTGCAATGGCTGCTGCCCATTACAGGGCTGGTAATCTGACCGCTATTCTTGATTACAACGGCCTGCAGATCGATGGACCCATCGAAAAAGTTATGTCCCCTCTCCCATTGCCCGATAAATGGCGAGCTTTTGGTTGGGAAGTACGGGAGGTAGATGGACACGATTTCCGCGATCTGCTGACAGCTTTTGACTGGGTACAGAGAGTTAATGACAAACCTTCCATGATTATTGCCCACACAATTAAAGGGAAGGGTGTTTCCTTTATGGAAGGGATGGTGGATTGGCATGGTAAAGCCCCTGATAAAAAACTGGCAGGCCAGGCACTGGAAGAGATCGGTGCGGAAAGTTGACCTTTATAAGGAGGAAATAAGTGTTGGAGCAAAAAATTTCTACACGTGATGCATATGGTAAGGTGTTGGTGGAATTGGGCCGGCGTTATCCGGAACTGGTGGTGCTCGATGCCGATCTATCCAAATCAACAAAGACCAGTGATTTTGCTAAGCATTATCCGGAACGCTTTTTTGAGATGGGTATCGCAGAACAAAATATGATGGGAACCGCAGCCGGATTAGCACTGGCAGGTAAAATACCCTGTGCCAGCACTTTCGCTGTTTTTGCTACAGGACGGGCTTATGATCAGGTACGCAATGCCATCGCTTACCCAGGGTTGAATGTAAAGATCATCGCCAGTCATGCCGGGATTACGGTCGGTGAAGATGGAGCCACCCATCAGTCTATTGAAGATATTTCTTTAATGCGCACCATTCCCAACATGACTGTTATCGTACCTGCAGATGCTGTGGAAACCGCACAGGCGGTAACCGCTGCCGTTGAGATGAGGGGTCCTTGTTACATCAGACTGGGGCGTCCTGCTGTACCGGTTATTTTGGGGGATGACTATCGGTTTCAATTGGGCAGGGCAGCGGTTCTCAGGGAGGGCAAAGACGCAGTGGTTTTTGCTGCAGGGATCATGGTGCATAAGGCCTTAGCGGCTGCATCTGTTCTGGATGCAGAAGGGCTTGAGGTGGCTGTTGTCAATGTTTCCACTATCAAACCCCTGGATCGTGGGACGATAGTGAAATGGGCAAAGAAGACAGGGGCTGTTGTTACCGCTGAGGAGCATTCCATTTACGGTGGATTGGGCAGCGCTGTGGCTGAGGTTCTGGGAGAAGACTATCCGGTTCCTGTGATCCGTGTAGGGGTCACGGATCGATTTGGCGAATCGGGAAGCCCTGATGAGCTGTTAACTGCTTTTCAGTTGAACACAGACAGTGTTGTTAATGCAATAAAAAAGGCTGCAGAGCGAAAAAAGTAGAATGGCCTGTTAACCAGTAAATACAATTTGAGGAATTTATTTATTTTTTACAAAATTAAAAGGATATCTAAATTTTTTGTCGAAAACAACTTCCATGAAGGGAAGTTGTTTTCTTTTTGTGTAAATTTTCGAATTATTGTGTTGAGGTGGTTGAGTGATCAGCTTTTTCAATGTATCAAAGGTTTACCCCAACGGAGTTAAAGCCCTCCAGGGGGTATCCCTGCAGATCGAAAAAGGGGAGTTTGTTTTTATCGTAGGACCAAGCGGAGCAGGAAAATCAACGCTGATCAAGCTGATTTTTAGAGAGGAGCTGCCCACCAAAGGGCAGATCTACATAAGCGGACGCAGTATCCTTAGAATGAAAAGGCGGGACGTACCCCATCTGCGCCGGCAGATCGGTATGGTTTTTCAAGATTTCCGCCTGCTGCCGGACCGCACCATTTATGAAAATGTGGCTTTTGCTATGCAGGTGGTTGGTGCCAGACGATCAGAGATTAAGAAGCGGGTGCCTGAAGTGCTTAAGATGGTGGGGCTGGGCAAACGGATGGATAATTATCCTCCTCAGCTGTCGGGCGGGGAACAGCAAAGAACCGCCATTGCCCGAGCATTGGTTAATAAACCATCAACTATTATCGCTGATGAGCCAACCGGGAACTTGGATATCGATACATCCTGGGAAATCATGGAATGTTTTCAGGAGATCAACGATCAGGGTACCACAATAATTATTGCAACACATGCCAAAGAAATTGTCGATTCTATGCGCCAGAGGGTTATTGCCCTGGAGAGCGGGAAGATAGTGCGGGATGAGCACCGGGGTGTATATGCAAATGCTATTACTTAGACAGGCTTTTTACATTTTTCAGGAGGTCGGTCGTTCCCTAAAAAGGAACAGTTTGTTGAATTTCGCAGCAGTCGGAACCACCGCCATATCCCTTTTTGTTTTGGGGGTGGGCATGCTGCTGGTAATCAACACCAATGAGATAGCCAAAACAATTGAATCTGATATCGAAATCATGGTTTATATGAAACAAAACCTTGCAGAAGAGGATGCTCTTGCTTTGGAGCCGGTAATCGGCAGAATATCCGGGGTGAAAGAGACTACCTTTATTCCCCGGGATGAAGCTTTGAAATCACTGGTGAAGCAATTGGGTGGCGGAGACGAACTGGATGAGAATGTTGGTGAGCAGAACCCTCTTCCTGATGCAATTAAGGTCAAGATTAGCGATCCACATGAAGTAAATACAATCGCAGCTGAAATTGAAGACCTACCTGGTGTGGAAAGTGTGCGTTATGGAGGCCAGGATTTTGTAAAGAAGTTATTCAGCCTTACCAATTGGGTTCGCATTGTCGGCCTTTTGCTTATAACATTGCTGGGGCTCTGCGGAATTTTCCTGATCGCCACTACCACACGTTTGACCATATTTGCCAGGAGGCGGGAGATCAACATTATGAAATATGTAGGCGCTACTGATTGGTTTGTGCGCTGGCCCTTCCTTCTGGAAGGCATTATTCTTGGTTTCTTTGGTGCTTTGCTGGCGGTGGTGGTTCTCTATTTTTCCTATGGGGCACTGATAGCGAAAATACAGGAAACAATAACGTTTCTGCCGCTGGTGAGCAGTACAGAAGTATTGCTTAGGATTTTCGAAGGCCTTTTAGTCGTGGGCATTGTTATGGGAGCAGTTGGGAGTACGATTTCCGTGCGCCGTTATCTGCGTGTTTAAGAGAGTATAGCTATCATGTTGTTGCTATTGTTGAGCTATAAGTGGATGCAAATTTAGTGATTAATGAGGGGGTTAGGATGAGGAGGAGAGTTCCACAGATTATTTTCAGCCTTTTGCTGGGAATGGTGTTGATCTTTTGTCAGATGGCACCAGGGCTGGCATCGACTCTGGAGCAGAAGAAAGAGGAGTTGTCTGAGGTCAACAGCCAGCTGAAAGAGCGCAAACAACAGTTGCGTGAAAATGTTAAAAAGCAGCAGGATATTGTCAAGGAGCTTGACAGTATCGAACAGGATATTGCACAAATATCCAGCGACTTGGAGCGGTATGAGCACGACATTTCCAGACTGCAGCAGTCCATAGGTGAGTTGGAATCAGTTCTCCAGGAAAAAGAGGAAGCTCTTCAGGTGAAAACCGAGATCCTTAACAAGCGCCTGCGGGATATCTATATGCAGGGAAAACTGTCTTACCTTGAAGTGCTGCTGGACAGCACCAGTATGAGCGATTTTCTCACACGCTTGGATTTCTTGAAGCGTTTGATGGAAAATGATGCGAAACTTGTCAAGGAAACCGCTGCAGAGCGTGATGAGCTTGCCAGAAAGAAGCGGGAACTGGAGGAGAAAAAGGAACAGGTCCTTTCTCTTAAAAGGGCAACAGAACTTAAACAGAACACCCTGGCTGCACGCAGCCAGGAGAGAGAAGATACTTTGAAACGGCTGCAGGCTGACAAAGCGGCCTGTGAGCGTGCTATTAAAGAGCTGGAAGAGTCCTCCAGGAAGCTGACCCAGATTATCCAGCAGTATCAGTCTAAAAACCCCAATCCGTCTCCACCTCAGGGAAATGGCAGTATGATCTGGCCGGCTGCAGGGCCCATCACCTCCGGATACGGTATGAGGATCCATCCTATTTATGGAACATACTCCATGCATACCGGGATCGATATCGGAGCTCCCCACGGTGCTCCAGTTAAAGCTGCTGATGGGGGAACAGTTATCTATGTTGGTTGGATGGGCGGCTATGGGAATACAGTAGTAGTTGATCACGGGGGAGGCATCTCCACACTTTATGCCCATCTTTCAGGTTTTGCTGTAAGCAGCGGCAGCAGAGTAGGCCAGGGGCAGGTTATTGCTTATGTGGGCAGCACCGGTAATAGCACAGGCCCCCACCTCCACTTTGAAGTCCGCATCAACGGACACCATACCAACCCCCTTGGTTATTTGTAGTGTTTTGTTAGAAAAAATCATTGATAAGATAAAGTTAATAAACCGGCACATGTAAAGGTGCCGGTTTTTTCGTTCGCCCAGCATGTCTGCTGAGCCGGTGGGTTGAAAGAAACCCACGCCGCCTAAC
>LFTQ01000190.1:0-13286 GCA_001513545.1 Clostridia bacterium DTU068
CCATCAAGCAGAATAATCGGCAGTCAACACTCAAGGATGAAGGGCCTAGATTAAAACCGGAGCTGGTATTAGAAGAACTCAATGGCTTGATTGGACTCAGCGAGGTGAAAAAGCTTGTTTTAGAGCTCTCTGCCTTTGTCCAGATCCAAAAACGCCGGGAGAGAGTAAACCTGCGTACCGAACCCCTGGTCTTACATATGATTTTCAAGGGTAATCCAGGAACCGGGAAAACAACCATTGCCAGAATCATGGGAAAGCTGTTCCGGTCGATGGGTGTCCTTTCCCAGGGGCATCTTGTTGAAGTGGAAAGGGCTGATCTGGTAGGTGAGTATATCGGACATACCGCCCATAAAACCAGAGAGCAGATCAAAAGAGCAGCCGGGGGAATTTTGTTTATCGATGAAGCATATTCCCTGGCCCGGGGTGGAGAAAAAGATTTCGGTAAAGAATGTATCGATGTATTGGTTAAGGCCATGGAGGATAATAAGGAAAAGATGGTGCTCATTCTTGCAGGTTATAAACAGGAAATGGAGTGGTTTCTGCGCAGCAACCCAGGCCTTTATTCACGCTTCCCTATTCATATCACATTCCCTGACTATACTGTGGATGAACTGCTGCAGATCGGTGAACTGATGCTTAAAAAAAGGCAGTACAGGCTGCACTCAGAGGCAAAGTCGGTTTTGCGCAGGACCCTGGAATCACGAACTCGGAATGGAAATGAGAATGAGGGAAATGCCCGTTTGGTTCGTAATCTAATTGAAAAAGCCATCAGGAAACAGGCGGTAAGACTTGTTAAGAGAACACACCTCTCCAGAGAGGAACTAATGCTTATAAGGAAAGAAGATTTTGAATAACTAATGGAATAAAGGTGAAAATATGCAGCAATTTATAGAGTATTTGAAGTCCAACTATTCGATCAGCAGTAGAGTATGTGGCTTAGCTGAAGAAGCTGAGCAAATGGCAAAGAACGTTTATGAACAAATAGAGGAAGTTGCCAAAATCAATCAAGCCCGGGTTCTTCAAGCCTTCCAGCAAGCGGGAATAACTGAGTATCAGCTCTGGGATGGTACAGGTTATGGCTACAGCGATTCAGGTCGAGAGGGATTAGAAGAGGTCTATTCCTTCACATTTGGAACAGAGGCAGCACTGGTGCGAGCCCAGATCATATCAGGTACTCATGCAATCTCCCTGGCACTGGCATCGCTCCTCAAGCCTGGAGATATACTCCTTTCAGCCACAGGCCGTCCCTATGATACCCTGGCCAGGATCATCGGCTGTGATTCAGCTGAAAAAAGGTCATTACAGAGTCAGGGTATTATTTACAAAGAGGCACAGCTCACAGAAGAAGGGCATCCTGATTATGACAGGATCAGAGAGTTGTTAAAAGAAAAAGTGCGCATGGTCATCATACAGCGTTCCAGGGGTTACAGTTGGCGTCCGGCTTTAAGTGTTGAAGAGATCAGAGATTTGATTTCCTTTATCAAGGACTGCCAGCAAGATGTTATCTGTTTTGTCGATAACTGCTATGGTGAATTTGTAGAGGCAAAAGAACCGACACATCTGGGTGCTGACTTCATAGCAGGTTCTTTGATCAAGAATCCCGGCGCCGGTTTGGCTCCATCAGGCGGATATCTGGCAGGGAAGAATGAACTGGTTACTGAGGCCGCAGACCGGCTTGTAGCCCCGGGAATGGGGCTGCACATTGGCACAAATTTGGGTTTGGGGAACCTTTTTTATAAAGGGTTTTTTATGGCGCCCCAGGTTGTAGCCGGGGCACTGAAAGCCGCAGAGTTTGCCGCTCAGCTATTCACTCTGCTGGGTTTTGAAACATCACCCCGGCCAGGGGAAAAACGTGCCGATATTGTACAAGCGATAAAATTGAATAGCCCTGAAGGAGTGAAAGCCTTTTGCCGCGGGATCCAAAAGGCTTCTCCGGTGGATTCCCGGGCTGTGCCTGTAGCAAGCCCTCTGCCCGGTTATGAAGACAAGGTGATTATGGCAGGGGGGACCTTTGTACAGGGATCCTCTATCGAACTCACTGCAGACGCCCCTTTACGTTCACCTTATATCATCTACCTTCAAGGGGGCTTATCCTATGCCCATGCCATTATCGGAGCAATTATGGCAGCCCAAGAGTTAAATGACGCAGGATTGGTTTAGCAATCCTGTTTTTTATCTTTTAATTTGGACCAACAACAGCCATCCTTTGTGAAAATCCCTTATTAATTAACCAACCATTAAGAAAAAAATAGAAAGTATTATAATATGCAGAAAATGGTATTCTTATTTGTGCACAAAAATGTTGACAATGGAATATTTTTATTGTATTTTTATTGAAATATTCCTGTAAAGGAAAGATGCTGGAGGTTCATAGTTGAGTGTTGAGGGCACATATTTTGGGGACAGGTTTTGCAGTACCTGACGGTGTTTTATCTAATCCTGATCTAGAAAAAATGGTGGATACAAGTGATGATTGGATCCTGAGCAGAACTGGAATCAGCTTTAGAAGAATCGCTGATCAAAAAACAGCCACATCGGATCTGGCATATCTGGCAGCTTGTTCAGCTCTGGAAAACGCAGGGATCAAACCTCAACAGTTGGATATGATCATTGTGGCAACTATGACACCAGATATGCCTATGCCCGCTACCGCCTGCCTGCTGCAGCACCGCTTACATGCCAGTAGGGCTGCTGCTTTTGACCTTAATGCAGCATGCACAGGTTTTATCTACGCACTGGCAGTTGCCGAACACTTTTTACTCGGTTCCGACTACAAATATATTTTGGTCGTCGGTGCAGAGGTTTTATCCCGTGTGGTTGATTATACGGACCGCAATACCTGTGTCATTTTTGGTGATGGGGCAGGTGCAGTTGTATTGGGGAAAGATGAGGGGGATCATGGTATTTTAGCTACATATCTGGCTGCTGATGGGGAGGGTTGGGATTTATTGAAAATACCTGCAGGGGGTTCCCGTTATCCTGCCTCTGCAGAGACTGTGGCTAGTAGAATGCATTATATGCAGATGCAGGGGAGCGAGATATTTAAATTTGCGGTGAGGATTATTCCTCAATGTGCAGAACGGGTTTTAGATCGAACAGGTTTGGGTATTGAGGATGTTGATCACCTGGTCCTACACCAGGCCAATTTACGCATTATTCAAGCTGCTGCCAAAAAAATGAATATTCCATGGGAAAATGTGTTGGTCAATATTGATAAATACGGGAATATTTCTGCGGGTTCTATACCCTTGATTTTAGCGGAGGCAGTTTCGGAAAACAGATTAAAAAAAGGCGATCTATTGCTGCTGATCGGATTTGGTGCAGGATTAACAATGGGAGCAGCACTGGTTCGCTGGAGTAGGTGATTTTTTTGCTCATTACCAGAGTGTCTAAACTATTGGATATTAAATACCCTCTGCTTCAAGGCGGTATGGCCTGGATCGCAACAGGAAAATTGGCTGGAGCGGTTTCAGAAGCGGGGGGGTTAGGGATCATTGGGGCAGGATCAGCAGATGCCGGTTGGCTTGAAAAAGAGATTCATACTGTCCGCAGTATAACCGATAAACCTTTCGGAGTTAATGTGATGCTGATGTCTCCTCACTGTGATGAAATTATGGACCTGATCATCAAAGAGAAGGTTCCTGTGGTCACCACAGGTGCAGGAAACCCAGGCAAATATATCCCTAAGCTCAAAGAGGCTGGTTGTAAGGTGATCCCTGTGGTGGCTTCAGTTGCTCTGGCCCGAAGGCTGGCCCGGCAGGGTGCAGATGCCGTTATTGCTGAGGGCACAGAAGCAGGGGGGCATATCGGTGAGATGACCACCATCTGTTTGGTTCCCATGGTTGTGGATGCTGTAGAAATACCGGTGATCGCTGCCGGTGGAATTGCTGACGGCCGTGGTGTAGCTGCGGCATTTGCTTTAGGAGCTGAAGGTGTACAACTGGGCACTCGTTTTATCTGTGCTGAAGAATCCCCTGCACATATCAATTATAAAGAGAGAGTGCTCCAGGCTCGAGACCGAGACACAGTTGTGTGTGGGAGTTCTACCGGCCACCCGGTGCGTGTTATAGAGAATCGATTTTCCCGCTCCTATCTTGCAAAAGAAAGAGAGGGTTTGTCAGCTGATGAATTGGAAAAAATGGGGGCAGGGAAATATCCGGCAGCTGTCAAGGGTGATATAGAAAATGGTTCTCTTTTAGCAGGTCAGTGCTCTGGCCTGGTGAAAAAAGTGGAGCCAGCAGCTGCCATTGTCCAGGATGTGATGGAGACAGCTGAAAAGATTTTGAAAGGGTTATGTGATAAGTTATGAAAATCGCCTTTGTTTTTCCAGGACAGGGTTCACAATATGCCGGTATGGGTAAGGAACTAGCGGAACAGTTTCCTCTGTGTAAGCAGATTTATGAAACCGCTGATAGAATACTGGGGTTCCCCTTAAGTAAGATCTGCTTTGAAGGACCCCGAGAGGAACTGGATAAAACAGAAATAACCCAGCCGGCTATACTAACAACCAGTTTAGCCATCTATGAGCTGTTAAAGGATAAGGAAATTAGACCCTTTGCTGCAGCAGGCTTAAGCCTGGGGGAGTATAGCTCTCTGGTGGCCAGCGGTGCCCTACAGTTTGAAGATGCATTAAAACTGGTGATCAAAAGGGGGCAAATCATGCAGAATGCTGTCCCTATTGGGCAGGGGATGATGGCTGCCATCATTGGTTTGGATAGTGCTATTGTTGAACTGGCCTGTGATGAGGCATCCTCTATAGGGATTGTTCAGATCGCAAACTACAACTGTCCAGGTCAGCTTGTGATCTCAGGAGAGCACAAAGCTGTTCAAAAAGCCGGTGACTTACTCAAAGAACAGGGTGCCAAAGTGGTTCCACTGGCGGTAAGTGTCCCTTCCCATTCTTCTTTGATGTATCAAGCAGCTGTTGTTTTAAAACAGGACTTAGAGAAAATCAGCTGGTCAGAACCCCTTTTTCCGGTGATCAGCAATTCCCGGGCCCAGGAGATCAGGCAGCAGGATTTACCTGATATTTTGGTAGAGCAGCTGTATAAGCCTGTTTTATGGCAGCAATCAATAAGATTGATGGCTGAAAAGGTGGATTGTTTTATTGAAGTGGGCCCCGGTAAAGTGCTCTCCGGTTTAATAAGAAAAACAGTGAAAAACAAGCTATTAGGGAATGTGGAAGATGCAGCCAGTTTAGAAAGAATAATCAAAAAGATAAAGGAGGGGGCGTCGTGAGGGAAGAGGTGGCTCTCATTACAGGAGGTGCCAGGGGAATTGGTAAAGCAATCGCTATGCGGCTTGCACAAGAGAGCTATAAAGTAGCAGTTTGTGATATTGCATCAGAATGTGATGATGTTGTACAGCTGATCAAGGATAATGGAGGGCAAGCTCTTGGATTAAGCTGTGATATTACTGATCCTTTAATGGTAAAAGAAATGATAGCTCAGATCATAGATACCTTTGGCAGGCTGGACATTTTGGTCAATAACGCCGGGATCGCTCAAGATAACCTGCTATTGAGGATATCTGATGAAGAATGGCTTCAGACCATTAAAACCAACCTGACTGGTACATTCTACTGTACCAGGGCAGCCATCCGCCCGATGCTGAAACAAAAAAAGGGGCGTATCATTAATATTTCATCTGTGGTTGGACTAAGAGGGAATGCTGGACAGTCACATTACGCCGCATCCAAGGCAGGGATTATCGGTTTTACTAAAGCCATAGCCAGAGAGTACGGGTCACGGGGTATCACTGCTAATGCTGTAGCTCCTGGATATATTCAAACAGATATGACCGCGGATCTACCTGAAGAATACTGGAAGGATATCCTTAACAGTATACCGCTTAAAAGGCCGGGAACCGCTGAGGATATAGCAGGTGTTGTAGCTTTCCTGGCTTCACCTGATGCAGCCTACATCACCGGGCAGGTAATCGCAGTGGACGGCGGCCTAATTTAATATATAGCGGATGAGGTGTGAATAATGAGAAAAAGAAGGGTTGTTATTACCGGGCTGGGTGTGATCAGCCCCCTGGGAAATGATAGAGCTGCCTTTTGGGACAATCTAATCAAAGGCAAGAGTGGAATAGATCATATTGAACACTTTGATGTATCTGATTATCCCACTAAGATTGCTGCACAGGTACGTGATTTCAATCCAATAGATTATATGGGCCGCAAAAATGCCCGCAGGATGGACAGGTTTGCCCAGTATGCCTGTGCTGCTGCAAGACAGGCTGTTGAAGATGCTGAACTGAAAATAAATCAAGAGAACGCCGAAAGAATAGGAGTATGGATTGGAACCGGAATCGGTGGATTGGAGACCAATGAGAAACAGCATGAAATTTTGTTAACAAAAGGACCCAACCATATCAGTCCTTTTTTGATACCGATGATGATATCTAATATGGCATCAGGGCAAGTATCCATCATGCTCGGCGCTAACGGCCCCAACGGATGCACAGTAACAGCATGTGCCGCAGGAACTCAATCAATAGGTGATGCTTTTCGCATCATCCAAAATGGTGATGCTGATGTGATGATCACCGGAGGTGCAGAAGCATGCATCACTCCAATGGCTTTGGCTGGGTTTTGCGCTATGAAAGCTCTCTCCACTCGTAATGAGGATCCAAAAGGGGCCAGCAGGCCCTTTGATGTTCAAAGGGATGGCTTTGTCATGGGAGAGGGAGCAGGAATCGTCATCCTTGAAGAGTTGAATCATGCTCAGGAGAGGGGAGCAGAGATCTATGCTGAGTTGATCGGTTATGGCGCGGCAGGTGATGGCTATCATATCGTTCAGCCGGATCCCGAAGGAAGGGGTGCTGCACAGGCCTTTTCTCTTGCATTGAAAAATGCGGGAATAAATCCTCACCAAGTGGATTATATCAACGCTCATGGCACTAGCACAGAGATCAATGATGTTATGGAAACAAAGGCCATCAAAAAGGTGTTCGGAGATCATGCATACCGGATTGCGGTAAGCTCCACAAAAAGCATGACCGGTCACCTGTTGGGCGCTGCCGGCGCTGTGGAGTTTATCGCCACAGTACTCTCTTGCAGGTATGATATGATACCACCGACCATTAATCTCAACAATCCTGACCCCGAATGTGACCTGGATTATGTTCCCAATACTGCCAGAGAAAAAATTGTGAATATCGCTCTATCAGATTCTCTGGGTTTTGGTGGTCACAATGCTGTTCTTGTTTTGAAAAAATATGACAGGGAGAGGTGATCTGCTTGGCCAGTATAGAGAAAATATTACAGCTGTTACCACACCGCTACCCGTTTCTCTTGGTGGATCGCATTTTGGAGTTGGAACCGGGTCAAAAAGCAGTTGGCTTGAAAAACATATCTATAAATGAGCCATTTTTTCAGGGACATTTTCCCGGAAACCCAATTTTTCCGGGTGTCTTAATACTCGAGGCCCTTGCTCAGGTTGGAGCCTGCGCTCTTCTCAGCAAGGAAGAATATGAAAATACCTTGGTATATTTGGCTGGCGCAGATAGATTCCGCTTTCGTAGAGTGGTTGTTCCTGGTGATCAGTTGCTGCTGGAAGTGGAACTAATCAAAATAAAGGGAAATATCGGTAAAGCAAGAGGGAGAGCGAGTGTTGCTGGTGCTCCGGCAGCAGAGGGGGAATTTCTTTTTGCTCTGGAGGAGAAATAATGTCATTTAAGGATATATTTAATCCAAAATCAAGAAAAAAATATATCACCCTACCACCACCTAGTGAAGCATCCAGTCCACAAATTTCCGGAACTGAGACATGCCCGCAGTGCGGCAGCCGCAACAGTGAAGATCAACTGCAGAAAAATTATAGAGTTTGCCCTAGCTGCGATTATCACTATCCGCTCACAGCACAAGAGAGAATCTGGATGATCGCGGACAATAACAGTTTCTTAGAATTAGATAACCGATTGATGACAGGTGATCCCCTCAACTTCCCTGGATATACGGAAAAATTGGCTAAAACCAGGGAAGAGACAGGGCTTGATGAAGCAATTATCACTGGAAAAGCTGAGATCAATGGTGAAAAGGTTATTGTGGGTGTTATGGATAGACGATTTTTAATGGGGAGCATGGGCTCTGTAGTAGGGGAGAAGATTGCAAGGGTTTTTGAAACAGCTTGTGCAGAGAAGCTACCTGTTGTGTTATTCACAGCATCCGGAGGTGCCCGGATGCAGGAGGGTATGCTGTCCCTGATGCAGATGGCCAAAACAAGTGCTGCTGTTGCCCGGTTCCATCAAGAGGGTCTGCTATATATATCAGTACTGACAGATCCCACCACTGGAGGTGTTACTGCAAGTTTTGCTACACTGGCAGATATTATTATTGCAGAGCCCGGGGCTTTGGTTTGTTTCACAGGCCCCCGGGTCATTGAACAGACCATCCATCATAAAATACCTGAGGGATTCCAAAGGGCTGAGTTTCTCCTGGAACATGGGATGATCGACCAGATCGTGCACCGCAAAGACATGAAACAATATCTCAGCAAAATGATAGCACTGCACAGGTGGAGTGATAAACGATGACCTACAAATATTCTTTAGAATTTGAAAAAGATTATCAAGAGATAGAAAAGAAACTTACTGAACTAAAAGAGATAGCACAAAATAAACAGATAGACTTTTCACAGGAAATCGCCACATTGGAAGCGAAATTAAAGGAATATAAAGAAGAAAAATACAATACATTGAGTGCATGGCAGAAGGTTCAGATCGCGCGCCACCCCACACGACCCACAACAGTGGATTATATAGCAGTCATCTTTGATGATTTCTTTGAACTGCATGGTGACCGCTGCTACAGGGATGATCCAGCCATAGTTGGTGGAATAGCTCTGTTTAATGGAGTCCCGGTTACAGTGATCGGACATCAGAAAGGACGTGGTACCAGCCAGAACATAAAAAGAAACTTTGGTATGCCCCACCCGGAGGGCTACCGGAAAGCGATGCGGCTTGCACAACAGGCGGAAAAATTTAAACGGCCGGTTATCTGTTTTATTGACACTCAGGGGGCTTACCCGGGTGTTGAGGCAGAAGAGAGAGGACAGGGTTGGGCTATCGCTCAGATCTTAATGCAGATGTCAGCTTTGAAATCACCGATCATCAGTCTGGTCATAGGGGAGGGGGGGAGTGGAGGTGCACTGGCTCTTGGAGTTGCGGACCGTGTTTTGATGCTTTCCTACGCGGTTTACTCTGTGATTTCTCCTGAAGGTTGTGCTTCTATATTATGTAAAGATGTCAGTAAGAGCCGTGAGATGTGCGAACATTTGAAAATGACCGCACAGGATCTTTATGCAATGGGAATAGTAGATGAAGTTATACCGGAACCGCTGGAAGGAGCACATATAAACCCGGCCCAAACATATAAAATAGTAAAGGAAAAACTGCAATCACATTTAGATGGACTGCTGAATCAAAAAATGGATGACATCATAGAACAAAGGTATAAAAAATTAAGGAATATAGGCATTTTTCGGGAGGAGGTTTTAATTGAGTGAAGTAATTAAGATTATTACTATTATTATCATGGGTATCGGGGTATTAGGTTCACTACTACCTGTTATACCAGCAATTCCTATTATTTTTGGAATTATGCTTATCTATGGCATCATCGACAATTTCCAGCAGATTAATTTGCTTTTTCTCCTGGCAATGCTCCTTATCACCGTTTTTTCCTCTTTTATTGATAATATTGTTGCCTGGGCCGGTGCAAGAAGATATGGTGGTAGTAAGGCCGGAATATGGGGAGCAATACTGGGTGGATTAATTGGTGTATTTATCAATCCGCTTTTCGGAATTTTGCTTGGCCCCTTCCTGGGAGCAATTGCTGCAGAGCTCATATTTTCTCAAAGAAAACTCTCAGATGCATTAAGGGTGGGTATGGGTACGATTATCGGTATTTTTGGTGGAAGCATATTAAAAATGCTGCTCGCTCTCTTTATGGTGATAGCTTTTATATTACAGGTTTATTAATCTTATTCAATCTTTCTTAACACACCGATTACCTTGCCAAGGATTTTTACATTTTTAGTCCGGATCGGTTCCATAAAGTCATTTTCCGGCTGCAGCCGTATGCAGTCTTTTTCTTTAAAAAATCGTTTAACTGTTGCCTCTTCATCATTAATCAAGGCAACCACTATATCTCCATCTTCAGCTGTATGCTGTTGGCTCACCACTAAATAATCCCCACTGAAAATGCCCGCTTTTAGCATACTGTCTCCTTTTGCAGTTAACATAAATACCTTATTGGTGGTGTTCAAGAAACTAGCAGGTAGGGGAAAAGTGCATTCAGGGCTTTCAAAGGCCAAGACCGGTTTGCCAGCAGCAACATCTCCAATAACCGGTACACGGACAATTGATGAGTTATTTCCGATTATTTCAATAGCCCGGGGTTTGGTTTGATCACGACGGATATAACCCCTTTTCTCCAAATTAACCAGGTGAGAATGTACAGTGGAACTTGACTTCAGACCTACAGCTTCTCCGATCTCACGGACAGATGGAGGATAACCGCGTTCATCAATGATTTTTTGAATATAATTAAAAATCATTTGCTGGCGAGGGGTCAGGTCCCTTTTCACAATAAATCTCCTCCGTATCTATAATTAGAAAACACTTTATTAATTGAGAACATAATTCATACATGTAAACGCTTTGCAACCATTATACCAGAGAAGCTTCTGCCTTTCATCCCCGAATGTGTCATTAATTTCATAAATATCTGCTTATTTACCAGCTAAATATGTGCCGAATAAAATAATTATCCCGCCCACAACGGTATAGATACTTGGAGTTTCATTAAGAATAAGAAAAGCAACCACTGCTGAAACAACAGGGGAGAGGTATAGATATGCACCTACAGTAACAGGGGAGATCTTATCCAAAGCAGCATTCCAGATTAGGTTACCTAAAGCAGAAGCTAGCAGACCCAGGTATAAAATATTTAACCATACTACCCAATTAACAGATGTTATGTAAACTGGAAACTCCATCAGTGAAAAGGGGATTAAAAAAATTGTTCCGAAAAAGGTGCTGTAGGTCATTATTGTTGTTGGCGGGTAATGGTCTAAGAGTTTTTTAAGATTTATGCTAAAAATCGCCCAAACAAAACTGCTCAATACAACCAGAAGATCACCGAAAAGCCGTAATTTATTATAAGTGCCGTTTTCTACTGAGCCGTTTGAAGCAATGATTACAGAACCGCTAAACGCAATTAAAATACCTAATATTTGAGGCCGTGATATTTTTTCCTTTAATACTAACCATGACAACAAAGCTATAAACACAGGTGACATTGCTATTAGAATAGCAGAGTCTGTAGCACCTGCGTAACGGAGCCCCTGGTTTTGAAGAACATTAAAAACGGCAATACCTGATAAACCACTGAATATCATACCCGGCAGATGCTTCTTTTGGACACGCGGCTGCTTTGTGACCATAAAAAAAATTCCTAAAGCCACACTTGCTATAATAAAGCGAAACAGAGCCAGTGTATTTGCCGGTACCTGTGGTAAAATAACTTTGATGCTGGCAAAACTGCTCCCCCAAAAAATAATCACCAACAAAAGACTCAAATGGCAGCGCACCAATGACTTTTTCTGAGTTTCCCCGGATATTTGCAATTACCAGTTCTCCTTCTATAGCGTATTTATTGATATCTAACCGATAATGCTGTGTAAAGTTTATGCAGAAATATCTTTTGACCAAACAGCATCCATACCTTTAATTTTATATGATCTTGAAATAAGAACAAGTAAAAAAACAACGCCCAAATTTGCGTTTTAAGCCTTGTAAAAAAAGTTCAGAGGGTGTTTGTACCTAGGCTATCAACATAAAAACCATTGATAGAGGGGAGTTTAACTTATAACTATAGAACTATTAATTGAGTGGAGTACAACTATATAAAAACTATGGAATAAACATTTTACGATTACCGGTTTTGCCCAAAGTAAAAACTTCAACATTTCCCATAACAAATTGAATAAAACCCATCCTCTCTTCACTTTAACATATAACTTCCGATAATAATAATTATGTTAACTTGGAAGTAAATACCCTTGAATACCCCTTTTTGCTTTCCCTTCTCAATCACGGAACAAATAACTATTGTTCTGCATTTTAGGATACCTCCCTATGTTTTTAGCCAATAAAAAGCCAACTGCTGATTATTAAGTGCAGTTGTTTCTTGGGCTATTTCTTGATTAATCAAAGATCCACTTCGATAACTTTTTCGCTATTCTGAAATCTAGGAGAATTTATCACATTAATTTGGTTTTCTTTGATATCTGAACATGTACCCGGTACCCTTATCAAACATAAAACAAAGCCTGTATTTGCTTTGTGAGCACAAAAAGAACGTCAAAGGACTTCTGGACTCTAATCTTCTTTGTATCTCTTATTAGCTCTAACTACAATTAAAGCAGAAACTGCTAGAAACACAAATAAAAAGAAAACCCATAAGTCATGAGCTTTAGCTGCGAGTACCAATGCAATAACACCCAATAGTAAAGATGCAATATATCCTGCTATTATTTTTACATCTTTTAAATTTTTCTGGTTTATATTGCCGTTCTCTAGTTTGTATATATTATCAGCTCTTTTTACACTAAAAGCAAAAACAAGCATAGATACTACTACGCAGAAAACCCAAAAATCATTATCATTTGCTGCCAGCGCCACTGCGATAATGATCAACATTATAGATAAAATAAAGCCTCCCATAGTTTTTATATCTTTAAGAACTTTATAATTCATTTTTATCCCCCCTCCGTGCTCCCTATTTAAATCTATAATAATATTATGTAAACTTGATGTTCCTCTGTTATTCTTAAAGAATGCTATTTATAAAGGCATCATTTCACCTATACTACCTATTCTTATCCCTAATTGCACGCATCCCCCATAAACTCATGAAATTTATCAGATATTTTAGAATAGATGCAAAGTAACTTTTTAAATATATGTTGGCACAAATTTAGCCTCGCAAAAATCTTAGGTCCCCCTCCCCCATCCACTGAAGAAATACACTCATATTTGCGTTATAAAAACCGAAAAGATGGCAATGAGTAGTTTATACCTGCAGTTTTTTCACTCATACCTATGCTATATAAAGATGGATATTTATGCCTGACCTGGCATTTGATTGTATCTACAAAAGCTTTATAGAATACGATTAAGAAAAGTAACAGTTAACAAAACATAAAGAATGATAAAACTAACCAGGCCAATAACCGTGATGATTTTCACCCAATAGGATTGTGTTGAGAAATGTTGGC
>LFTQ01000190.1:13371-14369 GCA_001513545.1 Clostridia bacterium DTU068
ATCCTTTGAATATCATAACCAAAAAGTTTGATAAAACCAGGGGTTTTACACTCATAAAAATGATACAAATTATCATCTTTAACTATTCTCCAGGGCTGCTTGTTTGAAGCAGAAGGCGCCAGCCGCACCATTTCCAGCGCGATCCAGTACTCCCCAACATCTGATTTGGATAAAGGTGTGGAGAAGTTTTTATAAAAAAATAATTCTTCCCATGGTTTCCGCAGGTTTTCATGCACCATAAACCTGATGATTGAGTCTACTAGGCGCTTTTTATCAGACGGATATCCCACAGGAGATATCACAGGGAAAAATTCATCATCCTGCACTGACATCGCTTTGGCAAACTCACCTTTTTTGAATGTTCCTCCTAACCAACAGCTACCAAGCCCTAAAGAAGTTATATACAAAATCAGTTTTTCAAATTCGTAACCGAGGGCCTCTAAAGCATAGTCCTGCTTCTTAATTGTCGCTCCAATATAATTAACCGCACCCTTAATGACACCATATGTTCCCAGTTTTGCCGCATTAGCTGCTGTTTTCGACTCTAACAGCTTAAAGTTCACTTTTGTGTTAAAGGGATTGGAAAGAGTGGCAATGTAATCGTTTATTTTTTCCTTAATCTCATTTGCTAAAGGCTCGCCAGTATAGGTTCTGACAGAAACACGCTTTTTGATTATCTCCTCTATCGGGGCGTTAAAAATTGAGTTCATGGTCCCTTTAAACACCCTTTCAGCATATGAGAATCTATTATTATAGCGGTAGAATAAATTCCGTGCCTGATCTATTTGATTCTTCGCCAAACAACTTTTAATATCCTTTCAAAAAATATCATGAAATAGCACCAAAAAATAAACCACCCTTAGTTTTTCAAGGTGGTTTTTTCAAACAGATGGTATGCGAATTCCAACCTGCAACTGTTTGTCATCCTTTTACAATATGCATTTCATACTTTTTTCACAGCAGGCTGATATGGGCGATGCTGCCCGCAGGGAAACACC
>LFTQ01000190.1:14429-44887 GCA_001513545.1 Clostridia bacterium DTU068
AATTATAAGGTCTACATCATTGCCGAAATTATCCACGTAAAAAACCCTGGCGGTGAGGAGGGGTATCGCTGCCGCTGTTGTGTTGCCTTTAAACAATAAATTTTCTGCAAAGCTTAGCTTATAGACGCAGCCCGGAGTTACAATAACTTTTTGCTGCAGTGATACTGATTTATCTATTTCTTCAGCGCTGTCTGAACTTTCAAACCGGGCTGCAGACAGCCCTTCATAGGCAACAATAGCGACATTCGGGCTGTTATTTATTATGGCAAAATTCGGATTAACTTGCTCCCAGTATTGAAACGGGTAATCCGGTTCATTACTGCGTATTTCAAATCCTCCGTTTTTGATCAGTTCCCTAGTTTCACAGCTGCACCTTGAGAATTTATACTTCTGCATATTAACTCACCCCCTTACAGTCCAGGCAACAGGCCGGGTCCCAGGGCACAGGGCGCAACTGTACCGCATCCAGGATCCATTGGGTGTCTCTTATGTCTGTTACGGAAAAATCAAACTGCACATAGACGCTGGTCACATTGCAAGACACAGGGAGATCGGCAATCCTTTTATGGAAGTTAAATCCTTTATCCTCGTCATTTTCACCGCCGATCTTTGCAATTGGAATATTTATCAGGTCAAACTCAATGCCACCGTCATTGACCCAAAAGACTCTCCCTATAAGCCGAGGGCTATCTCCGGCCGCCTCCCCCCGGTTGCGGAAGTTTTCAGCAAAGCTGAACTCCAATCTGCAGCCAGGTGTTACAGGTACGATTTGGCGCAAGGAAACTGATTTAAATGTGGCAACTTCGGTTTCTATACTAGCAAACAGTACTGAAAAAGTTCCCTCATATGCCGTACTGTAACCTATAACCTCGGCTAATGCGCCAGATTCCGGCAATTGACGCCAATATAGAGACGGCGAACCTATGCCTCCAGAAATATCTTCAAAGTCCCCATTTCTAACCAGGTTTCTCGTCTGGCAAATGACTCCTGATGAAGCACATTTATCTCTAGAGCAGGGGGATACAGAGGATACAGCCTTCAGGCTGACACCATCCAGCAACCAAATCGTGCCCCCTGTATCTCTTACAGAAAAATCAAACTGGACCGTTACTTTTGACACATCACAGGGTACAGGTATATCAGCTGTTTTTTGATGGAAGTTATAACCCTTATCCACTTTATTTTCAAAAACGCCGCTTGTAGCAATCGAAATATTGATCAGGTCAAATTGGTTGCCGGCACTATCTGTATAATATACCCTCCCCACAAGACTAGGAAAAGTAGCAGGACTACCAGCTAGCAAGTTTTCCGCAAAGCTTAACTGGTAGATGCAGCCTGGAGTCACAGTGACATTCTGCTGAAGTGATATTGAATGTTGCTCCAGATTTGAGACCTCAGTTCTAAACCATGCTGCTCTTATTCCTTCGTATTGCACAGGAGTCATATCTGTAGGTGCCTGACTTACTATTGTATTTGAAACCGGATTTACCGCTTTCCAATGTGCAAATGCTTGGAAATCATCAGTGCTTAATATCTCGAACCCGCCATTTTTAATCAGTTCTCCTGTCTCACAGGGACAATCGGGTAAATGGCAGCATTTTAGGCTGTCTATTTCTATTTTAAGATGCTTATCGTTATCTATTTTTACAGGACTGTCGTGACTGGGCTGAACTTTTTTGGCCAAATTAGACACTCCTTTCTATTTCATAGTTGACCCTCTCACACGCATAAAGCTATAGAGGGCATTGTTAACCTGCCGCAAACTTGTGTTAACAGCAGGCGGAAATCCGTGATACGGCCTGCAGAGATACGGCATCCAGGTTCCACACAGAGTCTGGAGTATCTATTATATAGAAGCTGAACTGCACAATAATTCCTGGTACATCACAGGGAACAGGAAGGTCCGCTATCTGTTCGTGCAGGTTATATTTCTCATCTACTGCCGTCTTTTGTATGGGGATGTTTAAAAGCTCATATTCATTTTGTCTTCCGTCCAGGTAAACAAGCCTTGCTATAAGCAGATGAACTATGCTATCCGTCTGGCCCGGGGTTACGAGCCTTTCGGCAAACTTCAATTTATAAAGGCAGCCAGGTGTCACATTAACATATTGACGAAGAACAAGGGTTGAAGGAAAGGGGCCTGACGGTGAGCTTGTGCGGACGCTTGCCGCAGCGCGGCCTTGGTATACATTTTCAGTATCTTTGACCAACTCTATATCCAGAGTCCGGCTTTGTACTATCCAGCTGGCAAATACCTCGGAGGGGCTGAAGCTGGGAGTTTCAAACCCCCCGTTTTTAAGCAGCTCTCCCTTTTCACAAAAACAAATCTTCGGAATGCACTTCTCCTTCTCTTTGGGTGAAATTGTTACATGTATTTCATTACCTTTGTATATGGGCTTTTCCCCTGGAATTAATATTGTCATAATAATCACTCCTTGCAGCAACAGGCGGATATTTTAGATAGGGCACGCAGTGATACACCATCTAAATTCCATACAGTGCCTCCGCTGTCAGTTATGAAGAATTCAAACTGCACAATAATCCCGGACACATTGCAGGGTACAGGGATCCTTGCAGTCATGTGGTGGAGGTTGTATTTCCTGTCTATTTTTGTCTTTTGAATAACTTTATTTAAAAGGTTGTATTCGGCGAAACCCTGGGATACATAATAGATTCTCACTATGAGAGTTGGCAGGTCAGTACCGGTCTCACCTAAAGCCACAAGTCTTTCAGCGAATTTTAACCCATACAAACATCCGGGTGTCACAATCACGTTTTGGCGCAGTTGCAAGCGCCTTGATTCTGCTGTTGGTGTAATTGTGGTTTGAATGCTTGCAGCGCTGTTTCCTTCATAAACGTTGTCAGTAGTCGATGACATATTTATACCTTCAGAGCTCAACCCCAAACTCCAGTCGGAAAAGACCTGGCCAGGGACAACGCTGGGGATCTCAAATCCCCCATTTTTAATGAGCTCTCCCCTTTCACAAAAACAGCTCAGAGGCAAACACTTTTCTATAGTTTTAGAGTAGGTTACATAATTATCGTCTCTATTGTAGTTGTCAGGTCTGGACTCTGGATTGAGCATTGAATCTCCTTCCGGATTAAAGTTTGATTCATTATGCATATTACATCACTCCTTTCTACTGTACTGTATTATATGAAGGTTTTACCATATGTGACATCATTTACATTTATATGCTAGCCCCTGCATTGCAGTTTTTCCGGCGGTACTTAATACACCACCATTAAGGCATAAAAAAATCCCTCTCTTGTTTTCAAGAAAAGGATTTGTAAAGAAACGAGTCATTGAGTGCTCTTTTTTCCGTTTTGATTACCTTTTTATGACTGCTGTGCCGGAACAGGGGTTATGCTGTCAATTACGGAAAACTATCGAAGCAAAGGAAGCGAAAAGAACGTCCCTTTGCTTCCAAAACAAAAACGGCCAGATGTGCTCCAGCCGCTGCGTTATATTTCTCAAAACTTTAATCGAGGCTGAAAAAGCCTCTCTCATTATTATTTGCCCATTGACCTTCACTTTCATTATCAAATATGCTGCTGTCGTTCTGTTTTGAAAGTATCCTAATAATTCGCCGCTTAACCATATCAATTTCCTCAGATATTTCCTCAAGTTTTGTTGCTAATTCTTTGTTATCCACTGCTATCCACCCTCCCTCATAAAACAAAAAATAAAAATTTTGGGAGACGACTTTTTTATATCTTTCTATATATAATTATTAAGGGGGGAAATGTTGGGAATTTTTGCCGCTCGTGGTGTTCACTTCGTCTCCCAAGGGGGCCTTCCTCATTGTTACTGCTATCGTACCATCTTCTGTGGGGGGTTGTCATTATACGGAAGAACCAAACTTGAGGGCCAGAACTTGTCACGACTTGACAAAGGGCGCCCACTTTGCCTCTTTACCCTTTTTCCTGGCTTGAATAATGTGATACACCTGAAGAGCCAATACTACCCTCGCTACTTTCTTCCACGAAGTGAAATCTATCCCTGACAGTTCTTTTATTTTGCGCAGCCGGTAACGCAGTGTATTGTAATGGATAAACAATTTATCAGCCGCATCCTTCAAATTACCATCGGTCTCGATCACTACACTCAAGGTTTTTAGCAGACTGGTCTCATGTTCTTCATCATACCTGATCAGTTCACCTAAATGCTCTTCACAATAATTTTCCAGTTCTTCTGTGTCGGTTATTCGTAAAAGAAGCCTGTTTATCCCAAGGTCATCATAATGTACAATCTCATGAGATGAATCCATCTGCACGTTCATTTGTATGCTTTCAACAGCTTCATGAAAAGCTGTAGGCAGTTCAAAAAAATCATAACAGACCCTGGATATGCCTATTTTAACCACCATGTCCTGGTTTTCTATGACTTTCTGTAATTGGGGAATTAGGTGCCTGGCAACCTGTATGGACTCCTCTTTGATCGATGCTGTTGTCTCTGATTTAGGGATCAGAAGCATCACATTCACATCACCGAGATGTGCAACCAAGTATCTTTTGGAGTGGGTGCTGATTGCATTCCTGATCACCTTTTCAAGCTTCTGAAGGTAGTGCATCTTGGCTTGAATACTGGCGTGTGAAATTCCTTGCCCCAAAGGTGTCACGAGCTTGATGACAAAGAGCACTTGCGGTTTCGTAAGATCCCACTTGTAGATGTTTCCCCTATGAAGTGCATTGGACCTAGATTCCATCCGCCCCTCTAATAAATCCCTGACAAAATCATTTAGATAACGCCTCTCTATCTCTTCGACCGCCATGCGTTTCTGAAAATCCAATGCCATTACCAGCGCCGCTTGCTCCACAGCTGTAACATCTATAGTACGCAGTTTTCGGGGGTCATCAAAAATGCAAAGATACCCGTAGATTGTTGTGTCAACCTGTATAGGCAGCAAAAAAAAAGACAGATATCGTTCATGGTCCAGCTCTACTATTGTTACCTGATCATGGATATCAACATGATCTTCCAGCAGCCTAGCTTTAAGCTCCCTACATAAATGGGTAGTCGATTCATCTGAACACGCAAGCAAATTAAACTCCCTGTCCAGTAAAAATACTGTGGAACCTATAATCCTGGAAAAGGCAGCTGCCAGGTCATCTAACCCTTTCTCCCTTAGTACCAGATTGAGTAGTATATGATACAAAGTTTCTCCTGTTTGAGTGGTCATTTTGCTGCTATCCTTTATCTTTTTGATATCGACAAATTATAACTAAATATGACTATATTCTGATTAAGTATATCACAAAGCAACAGCAGACAACAACAGCATTATATATAAATCACCGCTGACTCATCAAAGTGTTTTGAGTTTTTGCTAGTTGAGGTTTGTACTTGAATTAAAAAAGCCAGGTGAATGACCCGGGCGGAGTGGCCCGGATAGTTATACAGGAATTTAGGTGTGATCGGATTGCTCTACAGTTTATTATCAAAATGTTCGTAGATCTATCCAATATATATAAACAATAGCTGATGATATACTGAGAAAAGATAAACATAAGTTAAGGTTGCCGTCAACAGTACATATTCAATTGGTTGACAGGCAACCTCATTGCGGCTTTTTCAATATGGTGATCAAAGAACAATTAGAAAGGAGAGGTGTTCATGAGTAATGATGAGAAACTAAAAAAGGGCATTTCACGCAGAACGTTTCTTAAGGGAGCAGTTGTTGGAACAGCCGGAGTAGCTGCAAGCGGATTGTTAACCGGTTGTGGCGGAACAGAACAGCCTTCGGATAAGAATGGTGGAAAGACACCAGCTGGAGCAGATGAAAGAGAATTTATCCCACAGGCTTACCTCAATCCGCAAGATTACGACTACCGACAAAACACCACAGATTTCAAGACACTCTTTTCACCTCTGAAAATCGGACCTATTGAACTTAACCACCGCATGATTAAATCAGCTGCCGGCTCAGCCACTTACTTAGCCGGGCTTACCGATGAACTTCTTCAGTACTACGTACAGTTTGCTAAGGGCGGTGTTGAGTTAATCTACGTAGAAAGGGTTCCCCAATTAGAGCCGCCTGTTGATGGCAGCCCAATGCCTAAGGAAGCTATTGAATTCGGCAAGAAACTAGTTAATGAGTGCGGCAAATACGGTGCCAAGCTGGGTTATCAGACATATGGAATCGCACCGAAGCCGATTCCCGAATTGACTGCCGAAGACATCGCCGGGCTCCAAGACCGTTATGTGGCCATCGCTAAACAATTAAAGGAAATGGGATTTGTTGCTTTTGAGATCAACGCCGCCGGCTTCAACCTCGGCGCTCATTTCCTTTCCCGTTTCCACAACAGACGCACTGATGAATACGGTGCAGGCAGTCTTGAAAACCGGGCGCGCTTCGTGACCGAGTGTATCCAAAAAATCAAAAAAGCCTGCGGCGAAGATTTTGTGGTTCAAGTCTTAATGAACTGCGTTGAAGAAAACGACAACCTTACCAACAACGCCACCCTGGCTACATTAGATAACGCTGTCACCGAACCACATAATAGAACAATGACTATTGAAGAAGGTATCGGCCTTGCCAAATTGATAGAGGCAGCTGGCTGCGATTCGATGCATCTGCGATTAGGTCCCCTTGACAACCACCCCTGTCAATTCGGCAGCGACCTTTACTTTATCTTAAACGGTCTTGAGGGTGCAACCGGATACGGCACCCAATGGGATTTCTCAAGGCACTTTCAAGGACAGTTGATCGCCAACCACAGCGGCGCCGGTATGCTGATCAACATAGTCGCCCGCTACAAAGAAGCGCTTAGCATTCCTTGCGGTACCGTTACTTACATGGATCCGGCCCATGCCCCTGATTTCTTTGAGAAAGCGCTCGCCGACGGCAAAGTCGACTTTTATCTGATGAACCGGCCGCTTACAGTTGACACTGAATACGTCAATAAACTGAAAGAGGGGCGCATCGATGAAATTGCCCCCTGTACCCGCTGCCTGCACTGCCACATCGGATCAAACGAGATGAACCGCCAGATGGGTTATTGCCGTGTTAACGCCCTGACCCAGCGGGTAATGACCGACAAGGGTCCGAAGACCTATGAGCTTGAGCCGGCTAAAAGCCAGAAGAAGGTGATGGTTATCGGCGGCGGCCCTGCAGGTATGGAAGCCGCCCGCATCGCAGCCGCCCGCGGTCACAAAGTAACACTCTATGAAAAGAATAATGTGCTCGGCGGCAAGTTAACCTTTGCAAGTATGGTCAAAGGCCCCCACGAAAATCTTGAGGACCTTAAAAAATACCTGATCAGGCAGTTGGAGATTAACGGTGTGGAAGTTGTTTTGAAAAAGGAAGTCGACACCGAGTTTATTAACAGCGAAAACCCCGATGTTGTGATCCTTGCAGTGGGCGCGTTGCCTGGCAAGCTGGAGGTAAGTGGCGGTAATGTGCCGATTATCGAATATGACCAATTCATGGGAGCGGACACCGGCGAAAATGTTGTGGTATTTGGCTCAAACGCTCAAGCCTTCGACTGCGCTTTGTGGCTGACAGTGCGCAAAAAGAAGGTCACCATTGTAACACCGAACCCCAATGAGGAACTCAACAAGCAACAGTCTCATCACGCCCACCGCTTTATGACTACAGCCCTTTATGCTCTGGGCGTAAAAGCCTATCCGAGCTCCAATATTAAAGAGATTGGCGATGGAGAGGTTACAATTGAAACTGATCAAGGGGTTGAGGTCGTTATCCCCGCAGACTCGATCATCAATGCTGCTGACTTGCAGCCCAACAAATCTTTGCTTGACGGTGTTAAGGTGAAAGAGACTTACACAATCGGAGACTGCAATGAGCCTTTCAACATCGCTTTGGCGATCCGTGCAGGAAACGATGTGGGCCGTGCTATATAATTAAGCTGCGCTTGCGTTTAGCTTAAGCTGTTTACCTTAAAATTAACCCGAGGCTTGGGGCCTCGGGTTTTTTCTCCCTCTTTTGAATTATTGTCAACCTATACAGTCTGCGCAACACTCTTTTTTTGCACAGTCATCTCATTAACCACATTTTTTATCCAGCGCTTTGATAGCAGCCTGAACATAATGGCAGTAAACTTAGCTACTTCCTCAGCCAATACCAGGGCTACAACCCATTCTACAGAGAGATGAAGCACAAATGCTCCTATAAAGGCTAGTGGTACACCAATACACCACATTGTAATTCCCTCAGCGATCAAAGCAAAGTTCACATCTCCCCCTCCCCGCAGTACCCCCACAATATGTACAATATTGAAAACGCGGATTGCCATCGCCAGGGAAGTAACATACTGAATGCGCAGCGCGCTCTGATAGACATTTGCTGAAACATTGAAAAGAGATAGAACAGCAGGTGAAGCTGCTGCCATCAATCCCCCGATCAATAGACCACCCAACCAGGCAAGAGCGGAGAAGCGCCAGGCGTAATTGACTCCATCCTCACTATTACCTGCTCCGATCTTATGACCCACCATGACTGAGGCTGCATTAGCTATACCGAATACTGCAACCAAAAATAGGTTTTGAATGGTATTGGTGATCTGAACAGCGGCAAAAGCCTGGGTACTAAGCCTTCCATAGGCCACCGAATATAATATAAATGCCAGAGCCCAACACCCATCATTTAATATTACCGGAAGAACAGTTTTAAATATCCTGCCCACATATGCTCTAGAGAGCCCTCTGAAATCAACTAAATGAACTCTGAGAACTTCACTTCTATGATAGATTATTGATATGAGAAGCAGCATTTCTAAAATCCGGGCAGCAACAGTGGCTATAGCTGCCCCCACTACCCCCAGCTGTGGTGCACCGAAATTACCGAAGATCAGCACGTAATTTAGGAATGTGTTGCAGCCCAAGGCCAGCGCGCTGACCAACATAGGCAGCACAGTATTTCCGATGCTGCGTGAAGCTATAGCAAATCCAAAGCTAATAGCAGTAAACACGTAACTGATACTTACAACTTTAAGATAAGAGGCGCCTTCCCGGATAACCAGAGGGTCATGAGTAAAGATATGGATGATCCCTTCAGGGTAAAAAAGGGCGATTACAGTAAAGAGAAAAGATATGATCACAGATGCCAGCAGCCCAACCAGCAGGACCTTGCGGATGCCTCCCTTTTCCCCCTTGCCCCAGAACTGGGCGATAAACACTGAACACCCGCTGTGGATGCCCATGATAAGAAGGTTATATAAGAGGAAAAACTGATTGGCTAGGCCCACAGCTGCAATTTCAGTCTCTCCCAAACGCCCGATCATAACAGTATCAACCATGTTCAGAGAAGAGGATATAAAGTTCTGGATGATAATAGGTAAGGCGATAACCAACAGCTGAGAGTAAAAATCTTTTCCGCTAAACAGGTATTTTTTTGCAAGAGTTTTTATAGCGAACATGCTTCATCCCTCATTTTGAGCAAAAAAATATAACCACCCCAAAAATCTTAAGTGGCTTCTCCGAACACATGGTTATTATAGTTTATCTATGGGATATTAGCAATCATTTAAAAAATAGAATAAGGCTCCCAAGTTGGAAGCCTTTTCTAAACAACTGCAGATTATGCTACTTATAATAAAAACCTGCAAGTTTCATATCCTTGTTAAAGCTTATCGTATATGTGAAGGACCTTTTTTCATATTTTGCCTTGGCAACAACAACCGCATACTCTGTATCATTTTCAGTTGCACCGGCCACCTTCATCTCTTCGACTTGTTCGAAAGCTCCGGCTTCACCAATTGCTTCATACATCTGATTTAATACATCATCTGTAAGGGCTGATTTCATTTGGGCAGTAGACATTTCTCTCAAGCCTTCAGAATCGTTCTCATTAACCATTGTGATCACCTCTTGCGCGGTTGACTTGACTTCAGCTTCATCAAAATCATTGGACAATCCCTGTCCACAGCCGGTTAACAATCCAAAACAGATGATCATTGACAGCGCTAAAATAAAGACAGACTTGATTTTCAACTTTTTCATTAAGTCTCCTCCCTGAGATAATATTTTCGTGAATGGAAAGCATAGAGCACCAATAAAAGATCAACTGCAAGAATCACACAATAAAGAATAGGAAGCGAAATGTTGTAAAATGAGAAAATAGGAATTGTTGCATCCAGCAATCCATGGAGAAAAACAGCTAACAGCAAATACAGTACTTTCTTATTTCTTTGAAATCCATTCCACACCACAATTGTGACTGTCACATGAAAGGTTACTGCCAATACTCGTTCTATCAAAGCCAGAGGTAATTGGCCAGTTATCAAAAGCACGTTAATGGAGGGAAGCAGTAATACACATACTTCTGATATTCCATGCCCTAGCCCAAAAATAATCGGTTGACTGATCTCACACATGTCCGGCCTCATGAAAAAGAGTTTAAATAAGAACCGGAAGCCCTCTTCAAAAATACCGGCAGTTAAAGCAATTAAAACTCCTATGAGTAACGGATTCGCCATATAGGCAAGTGTAAAATCAGGGTTCTGGTTTAACTTCTCTAACAGTGGAAAGCGCAATAAAGGCTGTGAAATAATAAAACAAAGAAATCCAAGCACAAAATAGAGGGCTTTTTTTCGCAACGCATCACCTCCAACAACAATATTTACTCAAAGTATCTGCAATGTCACTAATAAGATGTTGATCCTTACCCCATAGTTTGTATGGTTTTTCGATTATTGCAAGTGAAGGTGTCTGTAGTCTTTGTTCACTATATTATTAAATTGCTCATATTATCCTTATTTTCCTGCTTTTGTTGTTTTATATTTACAATATGTATTAATTAGCCAACCTCTTTACTCTGCAAAAAGAGGAGTAGACAGGTAGCGTTCACCTGTATCTGGCAGTAGCACAATGATTATCTTGTCTGCGTTTTCCGGGCTTTTGGCAATTTCAGTTGCGGCCCAAAGGGCGGCACCCGAAGAAATACCAACAAGCAGTCCTTCTGTTTTAGAGAGCTCTTTACCAGCTATAAAAGCATCTTCATCTTCAACAGAAATAACCTGGTCATAGATTTTCGTATTCAGTACTTTCGGGATAAACCCTGCACCAATTCCCTGAATCCCGTGGGAACCGGCAGTTCCTTTCGAAAGCACCGGAGAACCTGCGGGTTCGACGGCGATGATCTTCACATTCGGATTCTTTGATTTTAAAAACTCGCCGACCCCAGTTAATGTGCCTCCCGTACCAACGCCGCATACAAAAATGTCAACTTTTCCATCGGTGTCCTCCCAGATTTCGGGCCCTGTCGTCAATCTGTGTATCTCTGGATTTGCAGGGTTTACAAACTGACCAGGAATGAACGAATTCGGAATCTGATTGGCCAGTTCCTCAGCTTTGGCAATAGCTCCCTTCATGCCCAGGGATCCCTCAGTCAGCACAAGCTCGGCACCATATGCTTTCAACAGATTTCTACGTTCGATGCTCATTGTTTCAGGCATGGTAAGGATAACGCGATAGCCCCGTGCCGCGGCGACAGATGCCAGCCCGATTCCGGTGTTGCCGCTGGTTGGTTCAATAATGACTGAATCGGGCTTTAAAAGACCTTTTGCCTCGGCATCATCGATCATGGCTTTTGCGATTCTGTCCTTGACGCTTCCTGCAGGATTGAAATATTCAAGCTTGGCAACAAGTGTTGCTTTCAATGCATTTTTCTTGTTGTAGTTTGACAGCTCCAGGAGCGGGGTTTTACCGATCAGATCGGTCAGGTTCTTATAAATTTTTTGCATACTAAAACCTCCATTCACTTACCTTATACATGTTTTATGCTGTCTGATATTAAGAGAGACAAAACCTTAAATTGCAGCTAAAAACCGGAAGAGTTGCTTCAAGGATCGCATCTCTTACAGGGTACATAGCCAGCAGCTGCAGCTTCATCTCTGCTTTGGAAATAGACCCGATTTTTTTCAGCAGGAAGTGTAGAGCATGTTGGCCTGTGAAATTTTTTTGTATTGTTATTTCCAATGTAAGCGCTGTCAGCCGGTGGATCAGGTGCTGGCCCAGGGCTGACAGTTTTATTGCTACTGCTTTTGGTGTTAGTGCTGATCTTGGTTTTGGTATCAGGGGCTCTAACTTTTTGTGTGCTGCCCAATGTCTTGATTGTAAGGGTTTTTCCATCAGAAGTAATAATAACTGTTCCTTGTATATCTGTTCTGTAGGTCTGCACACCGGCTTTTTTCAATCTATCCAGGATTGCCTGGTGGGGGTGCCCATAGCTATTGCCTGCACCGCATGAAATAACAGCATATTTTGGAGAAACCGAGGACAGAAATGCCTGTGTTGTGGAACTTTTGCTGCCGTGGTGGCCTACTTTCAACACATCGGCCTTGAGGTTTGTACCGCTGGCAATCATCTCCTGTTCAGAGACAGATTCAGCATCACCGGTCAGCAAAAATGCAGTATTTCCATACTGCACCTTAACTACTGCTGAATAGTTGTTAGGACGTTCATAACCTGAACCACAGGGTGCTATGAAACCTGCTTTTATGCCTTCCTGATTAATAATAGTGACTCCAGCTTCTGCCTTGTTAATTTTTAATCCTTTTGCTTTAATTGTTTCTAATAAGTTTTCAAAGATCTTTGTGGTATGGCTGACACGAGGCATATAGACCCTGTCAATCGCCAGTGACTGAACAACAGCTATCATACCCCCTACATGGTCTGCATGGGGGTGGGTAGCCACCAGGTAATTGATTTTATTAATACCCTGTTCTTTCAAATAGGAAACAACAGATCCCCCAGCCTCACTGGTTCCTGCATCGATAAGCATGTTCTGTCCATTGGGAAGCTGGATTAGAATAGAATCACCCTGGCCAACATCCAGAAAATGAGCCTTTAATTGCCCGGATACACCTTGTTGAGCAATTTCTTCATTTTCTTCTGATTCCGCTGGAAGGCTGTGTTCAGATGAATTGCTATTACTATTTGTTACATCCTTGCTTTTGTTAGTATCTGCACTTTCCCCCTGCTCTCCAGCCACAGTTTGAGGCGGCTGTATGTTTTCACTGGGAGGAGCGTTAACTGCACCTACAATAAAAAGTACAAAAGCCACACCTACAGCAGCCAACCACTTTTTCCATACAGATCTACGTTTAATAGCGGAAACCCCTGTTCCGATAAGTGCAATAATGAAAGCTAGGAAACTGATCATGGCAACAATATCCCACATCTTTATCCCTCCTGTGGATACACATTAATTATATCAGATAATATTCGCTATATTTCCTGCGGTTTAGCATATATATAAGATTAAATGACATATTGTTTTTTACTTTCTTTTTTATTTTATGTTTTCTCCAGGGTAATAATTGCCGCAATGAGTTGCATAAGCCATAGATCCTCTGCCATAATAGGAAGCAGGTGGATGATCATGACAAAAATCGATCTTATAGCTACAGCAACATTCGGATTGGAAGCTGTGGTAGCCCGGGAGGTCCGGGAGCTGGGATATGAAGCTGATGTGGAAAACGCCAGAGTGATCTTTCAAGGAGATGAGATGGCCATCTGCCGTTCTAATCTCTGGCTGCGTTCTGCGGACCGGGTCCTGATCCGTGTCGGTGAGTTTACAGCACTGACCTTTGATGAACTATTCGAAAAAACCAGGGCACTGCCCTGGTCTGACTGGCTGCCTGAAAACGCTAACTTCCCTGTTGAGGGAAAATCGGTTAAATCTAAACTCTTCAGCGTTTCTGACTGCCAGGCTATAGTCAAAAAAGCGATTGTGGAGAGTATGAAAAAAAAGTACCACAGGAATTGGTTTGAGGAAACAGGACCCCGCTATACCATAGAGGTGTCACTGCTCAAAGATGTGGCTACTCTGACTATTGATAGCAGTGGTGCTGGTCTTCATAAGCGCGGTTACCGCAAACTCAGCACAGCTGCTCCTTTAAAGGAGACACTGGCTGCTGCCATGATCAATCTCAGTTACTGGAATCCTGATCGGATACTGCTGGATCCCTTCTGCGGTTCGGGAACAATACCTATAGAAGCTGCTTTGATCGGAGTTAATGCTGCCCCAGGTCTTAATAGAGGGTTTGCTGCAGAGAGCTGGCCAAATATCCAAAAGCGTTTATGGGATGAGGCCCGGGAGGAAGCTGAGGATCTGATCCGTCGAGACATTAAATTAAATATCAGGGGAACTGATATAAATAACAAAGTGATGAGCATTGCTCGCTACCATGCCAAACTGGCTGGAGTCGGCGACCATATCTCTTTTCAGCAGATGGATGTGGCTGATCTGCGTACCAAAAGGAAATACGGCTGTTTGATCTGCAATCCACCTTATGGTGAGCGTCTGGAGGAAATCAAAGAAGTGGAGAATCTTTACCGTCTGATGGGCCAGGTCTTTAAAACTCTGGATAGCTGGTCCTTCTATATACTCACTTCTCATCGGGATTTTGAAAGGCTTTTCGGGCGAAGAGCTGATCGCAGGCGTAAGCTCTACAACGGCAGGATCGAATGCCAGTATTATCAGTATTTTGGACCCCCTCCCCCAAAAAGGAATAGTTCTCATTGACACTATTCTTTTATGGGGTATAATTGTTGCATGCTTAATCTAGGAGAGGTAGAAACAGTGTCAACAAAACTCAAAATCAATCCAAGCAAAATATTAAATAGCATATTACAGTTCATAAAAAAGATACTCCCCATTATCATCGGCTCAGTACTTATGGCAGTAGCATATAATGTACTGGTTGTACCTCATGGACTACTGTCCGGTGGGCTTTCCGGTATCGCGCTCATTGGAAAGTATCTGTTCAATATACCGCTGCCAATTGGTATCTTAATCTTAAATATCCCGGTGTTTATCCTTGGTTTAAGGGAATTAAATCTAAGTTTTATTCTATATAGTCTCATTGGAACACTGATTTTGACAGCTGCTCTGCCGCTTACAGAACCCTATTTGCCTGTTCCTGAACTGGATCTCTTCCTGGCTGCGGTTTTTTCAGGTGTTATCAGCGGTATAGGCGGTGGTATTATTTTAAGGTCCGGGGCCTCATTAGGTGGTTCTGATATCATAGCCATGATAGTCAAGAAAAAATGGAATATCTCAATTGGGGCCTGTTTCTTTTATTTTAATGTTTTTGTTATTCTCTTGTCTTTATTTCTCTTTGAGCTGAAGATCGCCCTTTATACTATTGTCAGCATGTGGGTGTTGGGAGCTGTGACTGATAAGGTTATCAAGGGATTAAGTGATTATAAAACAGTAACAGTTATATCTAATAAAAATCATGAAATAGCAGCAGAAATCTTGGAAAAACTCCATAGGGGTGTTACCCTTTTAGAAGGGAAAGGCGGCTATACCGGAGAACACAAAATGGTTATCAACTGTGTAGTGAACAACTATGAGATCCCCAAGTTGAAAGACATAGTATTGGCTTTGGACCCCAATGCCTTTATGTTTATATCAGATACTGCGGAGGTATCTGGCAAAGGTTTTACTATGCCTATGTAAAAAACATCATTTGATCCTAACCGATCAGCTTTAAATGATACGGGATCATTAATAGCTGCTTGGCATCTGTCAGCTGTCAATCAGTGTTTCTTTTTCCTTTCGACTCATTTTTTTAATATGATACTCCCTTTTTATTGCTTCGCTTTTATTGTCAAATTCTTCAGTATAAACCAATTGCAATGGACCCCTGCCACGTGTGTATTTAGCTCCCCTACCCTCTTGGTGAGCCGTTAACCTTTTTTTCAGATCATTGGTCCAGCCTGTATAAAAGCTACCATCTCCACATCTCAGTATATAAACATAATAAATCATCTTTGCAGCCTCATCCTTTATAATGGGATAATAACAGTGCTTCACAATTATCGGATATAAAAAGAAAGGTTTTTATAAATCATTGTCGTATTATGTAATAGTAGTTCATGATAATAAATTAAGGATGAATTCTAATGGACGAGTTAATAACTTTCAAAGGATATCGTGATGGAGTTACCTTAATCCTTAATGACAGAGAACCGGATTTTCAAAAATTGCTAAACCACTTGAAATCCAAACTGTCTCATTTAAACTTTTTTAAAGGTGCGGTAGTTAATATCGATATTGGTCAGAGGGAAGCTCTCTCCCCTGCCGAACTGGATTCTTTAGAAGAAATATTATCCACTAAAAACATTAAAATTAAAGAGATTATTCTAAATGGCTCTAATGGCCGTAAACCCAGCGAGTCTAAAAAGCTGTTGGTACCCTCCCAGGAGAATGTCCAAAGTGATGCACTAATGGTTCAACGAACCATCAGATCAGGGCAAACACTTTCCCACCCGGGCAGCATCGTTCTCATCGGTGATGTACACCCAGGAGCAGAAGTGACCGCTGAGGGAAATGTGATCGTCTGGGGTACTCTCGGCGGTTTGGTTCACGCCGGCAGCGCAGGAAATAATAAAGCGTATATCATAGCCCTTAACCTGAATCCAACTCAATTACGCATAGCACAGTATATCGGCTGTGCACCTAAAGAAGCAGCTGAGCTGCCCCGAAAACCTGAAATCGCCTATCTTCAGGGCAATAGAATTGTTATCGAAGATTACAACAAAATGAAAAACATGCTGGTTGATTTTATAGAAGGCACTTAATCAGTGCCTTTTTTGCTGATTGCAGCCTGCTTGCCGGCAACAAAACCTGATGACCAGGCCCATTGAAGATTATAGCCTCCACAAGCTCCGTAAACATCTAACACCTCTCCGGCAAAATAGAGGCCCTTAATTATTTTCGATTCCAATGTGTCTTTTTCCACCTCCCAGGTATCCACCCCCCCTGCGGTAACCTGTGCATTAGGCCAGGATGTGGTTCCTGTTATGGTAAATCTCCAATCGGTCAGTATATCCAGGATTTTTTCTTGCTCCCCAGTTGTCAGGGTTTCCACATCAGCTTTCGGGTTTTTAATACCCGCTTCTTTCAACAGCACCGGGATCAATCTTTTATTGATCATGCCTACCAGGCTGAACTCAATGGTCTTACCCACAGCATTGTGAAATCTTCGGGTCAACATTCCATTCAGGCTCTCCCTGGACATGCTATCTATCAGTATCACCCTAAGCTGAGCCTTGCGTTTTGTCTGCATCAACTCTCCGGCCTTCCCGCTGAGCTGCAGGATAGGAGGGCCTGAAACACCATAATTGGTAAACAAAATATCCCCTCTATACTTAGCAATAGATTTAGAACCATCAAAAAGTTCTGCAGTGCCTAAAACCTTTACACCTGCTATACGTTTAAAAAAGTCCCCCTCCAGTTTTAAGGGAACCAATGCCGGGTATACTTCCTTAATGGTGTGACCAAGCTTTTTGGCCAGCAAAAAACCATCACCATCAGACCCAGTCACAGGCATCGCTTTTCCGCCGGCAGCCAGTATGACCCTATCCCCTTTAATTGTTTGCTTGCCGGAATCTGTGCTTTCAGCCAACTCCAACTCAAAGATGTTATTTCTTTTTTTGATTTCTTTCACTCTGGCATTGTAGATAACATCGATACCTGTTCGTTCAACCTCATATCTCAGAACATCAAGCACACTGGAAGCCTGATCTGACATTGGGAATACCTTTCCCTCATCCTCAACCTTGTGGGCGATACCCAATTTTTCAAAAAACCCGATGGTTTTTTTAGCATTAAACTGTGATAAAATGCTCTCCACAAACTCCGGGGTCGCCCCATAATAACAGCCAGGACAGGTGTTGAGGTTGGTCAGGTTGCAGCGCCCGTTTCCTGTAACCAGTATCTTTTTTCCCAAGCGGGGGTTTTTCTCCAAAATGGTCACTTGAGCTCCCAATCTTCTGGCTGTGATAGCCGCAACCAGACCCGATGCTCCCCCACCTATGATTAGCACTGTCATCAATATCCCTCATTTTTGTTAAGCTTAACATTAATCTAAACCCTTTTACCTTAGAAAGCAACATTTATAAAAAACCTCCCTTTTGGGAGGCTTTTTTCTAGTTTTTCTTGTTAAAACGGCGTAGGAAATTTTGGGTCCTTTCATGTTTGGGATTCTCGAATATCTCCTCTGGTGGTCCCTGTTCGATAATAGTGCCACCATTTATAAAAACGATTCTGTCAGCAATTTCACGAGCAAACTGCATCTCATGGGTGACTAACAGCATGGTCATATTTCCTTCCAGCGCAATCTCTTTAATAACTGCTAATACTTCTTCAACCAGCTCTGGATCCAATGCTGAAGTAACTTCATCAAACAGCATTATTTTAGGATTCATAACTAATGCTCTAGCAATGGCTACTCTCTGCTGCTGTCCACCTGATAATTGCCTTGGGTAATGATCCAGTTTATCCTTTAGTCCCACCTTTTCTAACATTGTGATGGCACGTTCTTCAGCTTCTTCCCTGGAAAGGCCAAGGACATGAATCGGAGCTTCTGTTACATTACGCAGCACTGTCATATGAGGAAAAAGATTGAACTGCTGAAATATCATCCCCACTTTGCTGCGTACTTTGCGCAGGTGTTTTTCATCAGCAGACACTAGGTTACCATTGACTCTTTTATGCCACAATAGTTCCCCGTCCACTTCTATAGTTCCGGAAGTAGGCTTCTCCAGTGTCATCAGCATGCGAATTAAAGTAGTCTTGCCTGAACCGCTTGGCCCAATTATCCCTATTTTTTCTGCAGGAGCTACATCTAAATCAAGCTCCTTAATAACCTCTATATCACCAAAAGATTTACTCACTTTTTGATATCGCACTATTGGTTCAGAATTCTGGATGCCCTTGTTACTAGTTTTTGTTACAATCTCTGACATCATTTCCCTCCTCTCCATAAATGCTAATTGTATACCCAGCAGCAATCATTATCGTTGATTTAAGCGAAGTTCAAGCCACTGCACTCCTAATGAAGAAACATAACTGAGAATAAGGAAGATAACCCCTACCATTGTTATTGGCTCAAGGTATCTGAATGACTGAGCACCAATGATTTTAGCAGTTTGCAGCACTTCCACTAGAGTAATGGCAGATAGCAGTGGTGTATCCTTGAACATACCTATGAGGTAATTTCCCATTACCGGAATAATGGGTGGTACTGCCTGTGGGATAATGATACTAATCCAGGTGCGCGCTTTGGAAAAGTTTAACGCCTTTGCGGCCTCCCACTGCCCGCGTGGTATACTGTCAATACCGGATCGATAAACCTCAGACAGGTAAGTGCTGTAATGCAAACCGAGTCCTAATACCCCTGCGACAAGTGGTGTTAAAACCAACCCAAATTTAGGAAACACATAGAAAATGAAAAACAATTGCGCCAGAGGTGGTGTGCTTCTGACAAATTCAATAAATGCTTTAACAGGTAATGACAAAATCTTTACTGATGAACGCCTGGCTATAGCTAACAGCAGCCCCATCACCACAGCAAAACCAAAGGCTAAAAATGTAGCAATCAGTGTTATTTTAAGTCCTTCAAACAGCAGTGGTAAAATCGATATTGTGAATTCCCAATCCCACATCTCTTATAACCTCCCCGCGGATAGTTTTTTTTCCAGCCTTCTTATTGCCAGCGTAAGCGGGTAGGCCAATAAAAAATATATGATCAGTACCAGGCTGTAGACTTCGATTGTTCGCATTGTTACATTATTGATCATCGTTCCACAAAACATTAAATCATGGAGCGTAATCAGCGAAACCAATGCAGTACTCTTTATCAGTTCTATCAGGTAATTACCCAAAGGAGGCAGCATAATCAGCATTGCCTGCGGCAGGATAACCCTTTTCATAATTAAACTCGGAGACATATTAAGCGCAATACCCGCCTCAGTTTGACCTTTTGGGATAGCAAGGATAGAACTGCGTATTACTTCTGAGGCATATGCACCATAGTTTAGACCCAAAACAAGTACCCCTGTCATCATTGCAGATAATTCTATTCCGAAAAACGGAAGCACAAAATATACCCAAAATAACTGGACTAAAAGTGAAGTACCGCGAAATATTTCTACATATATCTGAGTTATTCCACGAACAATTGCAAATTTAGATAATCTGGCAAATCCCGCTATAAATGCCATAATAAAAGCTAAAATTGCTGCCATTACGGTTAATTCAATTGTTACAACAACTCCTTTTAGTAAAAACGGCACCAATTCTAGGGTATGAATTATATTAACCCCCTCTCCTTGTCTTCACTTACACTTGTTTTTTATCCCGGAGGCACTCTATTACAGAATACCTCCGGGTTTTCTTACGGTTATTACCATACGTTTAATGCATCTTCAAAGGTCACTTCAGGACCAGCATATTCTGATTCAGTAAAACCAAACTCCTTATGAATTTCGGCTACTCTGCCTGATTCTTTCAATTTTTTCAGTTCAGCATTATATGCCTCACGTAAGTCATCATCTTCTTTTCTAAAAGCAGATGAACCATATCCCGCTTGTTTTTTACCATCAATCACTGATATCTTAAAATCCATAACTCTTTCGATTGTTGGGTCATTTGCATTTTCAATTAAAGTATCCATCGCAGGGCCAGTCATAGTTCCACAATCAACCCGGCCTGCTTGTAGTGCAGAAATTACTGAAGGTTGATCAGAAACTGTTTCAATTTGGTCTTTAGATACGCCTGCTGCCAGTAGCCAGTCGTATTCCTGACCACCTGCCATAGTAGCTACTTTAACATCGGGGTTTGCAGCAATATCTTCATAACTGTGCAGATCAAGCGGATTGCCTGCTTTCACTGCTAATGCTCCACCAATCTGATACTCAGGATCTGCAAAATCAACCTCTTCAGCTCGCTCTGGTGTTATATACATACCTGCAGTGATAACATCAAAACGGCCTGCTTTAAGTCCTGGAATAAGAGAACCAAATTCGGTTAGTACGCCGTCCATCTCGGGTATACCCATGTTTTTGAACACTTCACGTGCTATTTCCACATTCAACCCCGTAAGTTTACCATCAGGAGTGGCATATGCATAAGGTGCTTCGTTTGCAAAACCAACAGTCACATACCCTTGCTTCTTAATTTTTTCTAGGGTGCTTAGTTCCGCATCAGTTGAACTGGTGTCATTACCACACCCCATCAAACAGATCATTAGCCCTAACAATAAAACAGTTATAACTGAAAATCTTTTCATCTCCAGTGACCTCCTAATTGATTATTTTTTACCGTCTCGTTAATCTCGTTAAAAACTTTTCCTGTTTATCCCCCCTCTTTCAGTTAATCTCGAAATGCAATACACCCGGCCCACAACAAAACAGCCGTTTTAAGTTGCGGCACCGATCTGGAACCAGTTTAAAGAATGTTCAAAATAATGGGGATAGCAGGATCACTGCCCTATGAGGATTATGAACTAAATCAATACAACTGGCGTTTGCAGTAGGTTGCCTGTTGTTTGCTAAGTGATGTAATTGTAGTAGAAATAAAAAAGTTTTATAATAACACCTTCAATTGATTTTTTATAATAAAAACAGGTATTATTATAAAACATTTAAGCTCATCCGACAACCCCTAATATATAAGAAGTTGTCTCTTATATTAATAATAAATTCTATATAAAACAATAAGACCATAACACAATAATTATGGTCTTATATTCTGCAAATCTCTTGCTAATATCCTCGTCTAGGACACAAATAGCAAACAACGGCTTGTTATGTGTACATATTCTCCAGTAGTCAACACCCATCATAACTGCATCAAGTGCAACAGTTAAAATAACTAGGATTACGAATACGATTTTTTTAATTTGTTATTGCACTGCATAATAAATGCCTCTTTACATCATCTATAGGGGTTAATCTGCAGCATTTCAGACAGATCAACAAACTGATAGCCCTTTTGACGCAGCTTGGTAATTATCTCTGGCAGGGCTTTTACCGTTTCTGTATTAGTACTGTCACAATGCATAAGTATAATATCTCCCGGCCTGATGTGCTCAGTAACATTTTTGACAATACTGCTTTTGTCAGTTTGTGTCCAATCCATAGTATCAATGGACCATAATGCAATCTTGTACCCTTTATTCTTGATAACAGCTGCAGCATTCTTATTTATGTATCCGGCCGGTGGCCTGATAAGTGAAGGTCTTTCTCCGATCAACTTATATATTTTATCTTCAGTCATTTGAATTTCTTTTCTGATCTCCTGCTGAGATAATGATATTAGCTGCTGCTGACTCCAGCTATGACTTAATACCAGGTGTCCGTCATGGTAGGCCCTTTTCACAACCTCAGGGTTTTGCTCTAATTTACTTCCTGTGAAGAAAAAACTGGCTTTGACATGGTGCTTATTCAAAATATCAAGCACCTGCGGTGTGACCTGGTCATCAGGCCCATCATTAAAGGTCAAACAGATCATTTTTTCGCTGGTGAAACCATTAATAAATATTTGACTGGGGTCTTCTTCTGCATATTTAATAATCTCACTTCTCCACTTTTTTACGCTGTCCATCTGCTCAGTTGTTAAATTGCCTGATTCGCCTAAAATCGTATAAATTTTGGATGAACCAGCACATATACCATTGTTTTGGCTCTCAGAATTGGAATCATTATCTATTTCTTCATTGTCTGTAGATTGTGTTTCTTCATCATCCTGCTGATTAATATCTTCTTGCTCAGTTACGTTATCAGTCTGATTATCTACTTCTGCGATAATATCAGTATCCGGTATGGTATCTGTTATATAAGGTTGGTCCAAACTAAGAAAGAGCAGCAGCATAAAAGTTACAACAAGAACAAAAAACCCCAGGGTTCTGTTCATAATATGCACCTCTAAAGTTTTTCCTTTTTATTCTCATTCTCAATTGTTCGACATTATTCCTGCAAATAATCATATTAATTATGGCAAAAATGGAACCAAATATGATAATAAAAGTAAAAATTTAAGAAATTATTGTATTAATGGTGACTATTTAAAAGTGGTGAGGAGTTTTAACAAGAAAGGTACTCAAATAGGCTGACTCAAATGTAAACATACCTCGAAAACAATTCTGCCAGGGTCATTATAGGCAGTGATCCGCCCCTGATGAAGATCTACAATGCTTTTGGCAATGGCAAGTCCAAGACCTGTTCCACCGGTTTCTCCAGAACGAGACTTTTCCACTCGGTAAAAGCGCTCGAAAAGGTAGGGCAGATCCCCCTCAGGGATAGGTTCCCCGTAATTTGCCACCCGGGCAACAGCCCACTTACTATCTTTGGTCAGTTCCAGATCTATAAATTTACCCTCTTTTCCATAGCGGATACTATTGGTGATCAAGTTATCAAATACCCTTGCTATTAGATCTCCATCTGCCATAACCATAATTCTTTCCCTGGGTACAGATAAGCGGTACTCCATCCCTGCCTCCCGAAAAAGGGGCACAAATTCTTCAGCCAGCTGTTCCATCAGTTCACCCAAATCGATCAGCTCAACTTTAGGCTTCATTCCTCCGTAACTCACCCGGGTGAACTCGAAAAGATCATCGATCAGTTTTTTCAGACGCTGGGATTTATGATAAGCGATATTCACATAATAGCGTAGTTCCACTTCATCCTTGTACTGGTCGCTGTCGATCAACTCTAAATAACCCAGAATAGAAGTAAGTGGGGTGCGCAGATCATGTGATACATTCGTGACCAATTCATTTTTTGTCAGTTCAGCATTTCTTTCCTCTTCAATTGACTGTTTTAGTTTACGTGTCATTTGGTTTATATTTTCTGCCAGCAATCCTAATTCGTCATTTGAACGCTTGGGTATTTGAATATCAAAGTTTCCTTCTGCTATCTTTCCCAGTGTGCCGGATATCTCTTCCAGGTAGCGGATACTCCCTTTACTTAACATAAAAAAGAAAAATAAAAAGAGAAAACATCCTGTTATGATCATGGTGGGTATTTCTCCTGGGATCAACCTGAGGATATCTAGTACACCTGTAAAAAAAACGCTGACTGATGCCAAGAATAATGCCACTAACAGCAGCACAAAAACTCCTATTGCTGCTAACAAAATACTTGTTATGAAATATAGGATCATCTTCCATCTGAGACTATTATTCAATTTTATAACCTACTCCCCAAACAGTTTTAATAAAACGAGGCTCCCTCGGGTTATCCTCAATCTTTTCCCTAATGTTCCTGATATGAACCATCACAGTGTTTCTGGATTCATAACATGGCTCATCCCAGATGCGTTCAAAGATTTCCTCTGCACTGAACACCCTCTTGCGATGACCGGCCAGCAGCAGGAGGATCTGAAACTCTGTCGGAGTTAGCTTAACCTCCCGGTCATTAACACTAACAGTGTGTTTGCTTTTGTTAATTACCAAGCTATCGATGGTTATTATATCTTCCCGCTCAGCATTGTTTTGTTTATAGTTGGGGTTTAAATAAAGGTAGCGCCTTAGCTGAGATTTTACTCTGGCCAGCAGTTCCAGTGGATTGAAGGGTTTGGTTAAATAATCATCAGCTCCTGTGCTCAAACCCAGAATCTTATCCATGTCTTCTGATTTGGCACTGAGCATCAAAATAGGAATATTTTTGTCTCTGCGGATTATCCGGCAAACCTCTAAGCCGTCAATCCCTGGCATCATGATATCTAAGATCACCAATTGAATTTGTTGTTCTGCTAAAACCTTCAGCCCCTCTTCCCCGCTATAGGCTTTATAAACCTCATAGCCCTCATTAACCAGATAAATTTCGATGAGATCCGCTATCTCTTTTTCATCTTCAATGATTAAAATATTTTCTTTCGGCATTTTTTTCTCCTTATAGAGTTATATATTGCCCCTATTATGCTTAATACGAAGCTAAACACAGGAATTCCTTCAATATAGCAGCACAAACCCACAACATCAGACAGAAGTTATGTAATTCGTCCTGTTATTATGTAACAGCCGGTATTATCAGGTGAAACTACAATACCTGTGAAATTAGATGGGATCAGAAGGCTCTCTCCCTGTTGCCGGCTTATATAATAGTTTTTGAATTTATAGTAACTGCCAAGCTCGAGCCCTTTGATATACTCCTCAAGTGTTAATCCTTTTTTATAAATTATTTCAGAATGGGGCAGCCCAACATAGCGAATATGCCAGGGTTCAAATCTTATCCCTGTTATATGCTTCTTAAATAATGGATAGCGAATAATAAAACCGTATTTCCAGCAGTTCTTATTTACAAACTGGCCTGCTGAAGATTTAAGAAAACCTGCTCCTGCATAATTGGACACATATACGTCTAAGGCTAAACCTGTTTGATGTTCACTAGCACCTGGTAAAGCAGCTTTTGTTTTATCTTGTTCATAGAGAGCCTTTTGAACCTGATCGTTTCTATAGTGGGACATGACAAACAGATGATCCCCTGTATGTTTTTCCACTTCAGCGCTTAATTTAGCATAATTATCAACTACGGACTCATCCATGAGAACGCCGGTATCCTTATAATCAACCAGTTTAAATACCAATTCTTCTCCAATTGGGTATTCAGCATTGACTAAGCTGAGTGTGCTGTTGTAAATGACAGCTGTTTTGCCCTTTTTTATATCCAAAACAGCTACCGGTTTTAAAATATTCTTATTAAAATTGACCTTTTTCATTTCAGCAGATAAACTCTTTTGCTGCCAAGTATTTTCAACGATGAACAGAACATCAGGGCGATGAAAAAGTTCGATCATAATAATCACAACAATCATGACCAGTACAGCCGGTATCAGTTTTTTAGCTATTGTGTTTTTATTCCGCACTGCTTGACCACCTATCTCTCAAAGAGTTGTTCATGCTCCATGCTTGTTTCCTGCCTGTTGCTGTTTACAGTATAAAAATAAAGTTTTAAGGAAACCTTATCTTAATTCTTAATAATTTCTTAAGATTGTAATCTCTGATTTGATCACTCTGATTGCTATGCAGCATAGATGACAATAAACAGAAAAAACCAGGGATATAGAACTTCCTGGTTTTTTCGATACATAGGATTTAATTTATCAATTGCATAAAAAAGAAACCCTAATTTGGGCTTCTTTTGATAAATTCTTGCTCTTGTTTTTTGTTAGCTAAACAACCTGAGCGATCCTGTCACCACAGTACCGTTCCCGCAGTTTCGGCTTTTCAATCTTGCCTGTAGGGTTGCGTGGAACCTTATCAAATATTATTTTACGGGGTCGTTTGTACCTGGGCAAATCTTCACAAAACTCGATTATCATGTCTTCTGTCAGGCCGCTCCCAGGTTTGACTTCCACAATGGCAATAGGTATTTCCCCTAAGCGGCGGTCCGGCATACCTATCACAGCTGCGTCTTTGATATCTTTATGAGACCGCAGGAAATCCTCTATTTCTACTGGGAAGATATTCTCCCCACCCATGATCACAATATCCTTCTTGCGGTCCACCAGGTAAACAAAACCATCCTCATCCTGTCGCGCCATATCTCCGGTAAACAACCACCCATCCCTAAGCACCTTTGCAGTGGCTTCTGGGTTATTGTAATAGCACTTCATCACACCAGGTCCCTTGACGATCAGCTCTCCAACCTTTCCTCTGGGAACCGGTTTACCCTGGTCATCAACAATCTTTATTTCCCAATTGAAACCTGGCTTACCAATAGCCCCTACTTTATGAATATTTTCAATGCCAAGGTGCACGCAACCAGGCCCTGTGGACTCGCTTAAACCGTAATTGGTATCATACAAATGCTTGGGGAAATATTTTTTCCACCTGATAATCAGGCTGGGAGGCACAGGTTGCGCTCCGATATGCATTAAACGCCACTGTTCTAAACAGTAATCTTTTAAATTAACTTCTTTGCTTTCTATGGCATCAAGGATATCCTGGGCCCAGGGCACCAGAAGCCAAACAATTGTTACTTTTTCTTCAGAAACAGCTTCCAGTATCCAGTTGGGCTTTACACCACGCAGCAGCACAGCCTTCCCACCAACAATCAGACTGCCGAACCAGTGCATCTTAGCCCCGGTATGGTATAGTGGGGGAATGCACAGAAAGCAGTCTTCATGGCACTGCTTGTGATGGTCTTGCTCAGTGATACATGCTGATACCAGGTTGGCATGGGTCAGGAGAATCGGTTTTGGGGTACCGGTGGTTCCTGATGTAAAGTAAAGGGCTGCATCATCAGTATCGTGGATTTTGATCTTTGGTGCTGCTGAAGGAGATTCAGACAGAATGTCCTCATAATTTTCACAATGGTCTGGACAGTTTTCACCCACAAAGATAAAGGATTCCACAAAGCTGAGGTCATCTTTGATATCATTTATTCTTTCTATAAATTCAGGGCCGTAAATAAGTATTTTTGCTCCCGCTGTTTCAACACACTTCTTGATTTCATCTGCTGTGTAGCGGAAATTTAATGGTACAGCCAGGGCTCCGGTCTTCAGGATTCCAAAATAAATAGGCAGCCATTCAAGACAATTCATCATCAAAAGAGCAACACGGTCGCCCTGTTTGATGCCGCGCTCTAATAAAGCATTGGCAAACCGGTTGGCCTGATACTCAAACTCCAACCAGGTTATCTCTCTACGCAAACCTACTGCCGGTTCTCGTTCTATTAAACTGACTTCATCAGGGAAATTTTCAGCATTGCGGGTAAGCATTTCTGTGATAGGCATAAAGGGTCACTCCTTCCGTCCTACTCTGAATAAAAATAACTTTGTGACAGCTCTCAGACAAAAAAATAAGAGCTGCCATCCTTCCATTCTACCGTCCTATCACCCTCTCCTACAGTTTATTCAATTATACCTCTTACATTATATTCGCCGTAGTTAAATAATATCCTGCTTATTACTTCCCTTATAAGTATTTATCAGATTATGGCTGAACTGTCAACCATAAATTTGCGCTTATATTACACCAGCAGTTTCCTTATCTTTTCCACAATTTTTCAGAGACTGAGAAAACGGCTCACCTGATGAACAGAAAATGGAGTTGGGTACAATGTATTTTAGGTTATAATGGATGAAAGAAGGTGGAGATAATGAAGAACATGGAGAAAATAGAGATTTTACCTCAGAGACTTGTTAGCTGGGCTAAGTGGTTTGTAAAACAGCATGTATCTCACGGGGATATTTGTGTCGATGCCACTGTGGGTAATGGCTTTGACACATTATTTTTAGCAGAATGTGTAGGGTCAGAAGGAAAAGTTTATGGTTTTGATATCCAACAGTCTGCACTTAATAATACTAAAAAGTTATTGATTGAAGCAGGTCTGCTGGACAGAGTATATCTATTTCACGACAGCCACAGCCATTTGGGTACATATCTCTCAAACAGTACAGTTAAGGCAGTAATGTTCAATTTAGGCTATCTGCCCAGAGGTGACCATACACTGATCACAAAACCGGAAACAACGATCCAAGCACTTAAAGCGGCGTTGCCTCTCTTAACAACAAATGGGATCATCACTGTGGTGAGCTATCGTGGGCATCCGGGAGCAATTGAGGAATATAATTCTGTTAAAGTTTTTTTGTCAGAGATCAACTCGAAAAAATATAGGGTTTTTTGCATAGATATCCTTAATCAGGAGCATCTCCCTCCTGTGCTTTTTGTTGTTCATAGGTACAGGTAAGTAAAATAAGAAAAACATATAATTAAAAAGCCGGTTCATAAAAAACCGGCATTATTTATTAACGACAACATTTTTTCTATAGTTTTTTCCTATAGAACAGAACTTTCTTCTTCAGGGGAGATAATCTCCTCTATGTTGATCTTGATGGATAATTTATTGCTGCAAGAACAAGCAGCCATCACCGCCAGCGACTCCAACCTCTTTTCAACCTCATCTGCAGGGAAGACACCCTCTAAGCTAAAATTGAAACCCCTGTTTTTCTGCGGTATAGATAGTGTATCGGTAGAAACCCCTTCTTCATCGATCACACGCATGGTTTTCTGTAGTTCAACTGTTCTCTTGCGCGGTCTGTATGTTGGCGGCCATTTATCACTTAATATTTCTGTTGTGGCTACCACTTCACCGCTGTGATCCTTTTGAATACCCAAAATTCGCCTGACCTTTCTCACAAAACTGGTCTGTACATTCCACTCGTCAGCCAGTTTTTGATCACTCATATTGCTCAGTTCCAACATCACTTCTCTTGCCTTAGTATCAGGCATTTGTAATATTTCAGACAAAGAAATTGTTTCACCCATCTCGTTAGACGCCTCCATCTGTTTATAAATAATAACAGGCCCTGATTTCCGATAGTTTCTTCTCGTCGCTGCATCGCCCAGGTCACCGGGCATATAAATTTTTCTGGGTCTTTTCTTTCCTACAGCCATTTTTCACTCGGTTTAAAATGCTCCTTTCTATAGTACTATATTATGTGCCAATACATAGTATTCCACATTTACAATATATATACATGTTAATTAAGCAAAGTATATTGTTTTTCGTTTTGTTTATGGATTTTATTAACAATATATCTGCATTAAAGTAAGTGTTCCTGGTTATCATATAACAAGGGGTTGCGCCAGATGAAATTTTCACTATTGACATCTTCTGGATAGTACTACTTATTATGTCCTTTTGGCCTTTTTTTAAACACAAATCGGTAGAAAATCATCGATTAAAAGCTACCCCTACCTTATCAGGGGAACCTACCAGATTGATGTTAAAGACAACGGTTGTACTGGAATTATTAATATATCAACAGGAAATAATAAAAAAATGATGAGTATTTACCAAAAGGAGGATGTCCAGTGACCAGACAAAATTCCGATGATGAATTAAAGATGCAGATCAGTTCTCTGCTGAAGAACGATAGAAATTTAGGCAGCTATGGTCTTAATTGCGATGTGATCAATGGAGAGGTCCAGCTTCAAGGGATAGTTGATACATTAAGGGAAAAAAAGTGGGCAGAAGATCTTGTACAACAGGTGCCAGGGGTAAAAGGGGTTGCCAATGCTATATCCATCAGCACTGATGGGGCTATCACTGACCAGGATATAATTCAGGAGATACAGGAAGAGCTGGAAGGGGATCCTGAAGGAAACCCCAATAAAATTGGAGTAAAAAGTGTCCGTCGGGGAAAAGCGGTACTTGCAGGGCGCGCTGAAAATAGATCTGAAATAGAAACAGCTATCAATGCAGCATCTAAAGCCCGTGGTGTTACCGAAGTGATCAGCCAGGTCAAACAGGATGATGAAACACTAAGCCCGGAAAATACGCCAGAAATAATATTTCACAACCAGGTTAATAATGACGAAGAGTAAATTCAATCTCTCCATAGATACCGGCAGTCGGGACAGCCCTTCCCTGCCCAAAAACGCTCCTGTTCTTCGGGTTTGAATGTGGTTAATACTATATTCAACTGCCATATGGTTTCACATAAGGGACAGATCACCGAGCCGCCCGAACCGGTAATCCCTGCTATACCCTCAGGATCCGGAGGGTCTCCCTTGATATGCATTTTTTCACCTTCTTTAAGTATAAGCTCATCAATCAGCCGGCTATTCTCCGAAAACCTTGATAATCATCCTTTTACGCCTTTGACCATCAAACTCGGCATAAAAAATCTGCTGCCAGGGGCCAAGATCCAGTTTGCCATCTGTTACAGGAACCATCACTTGATGATGAAACA
>LFTQ01000190.1:44939-49317 GCA_001513545.1 Clostridia bacterium DTU068
TCTTCGTCATTAACAAACACTCCTGCTGTAATATGCATGGCACTGACCAGAGCCATACCCTCCTTTATACCGGCATTCTTTACAGCCTTATCCACTAACTCTGTGATATTGATAAACTCTCTTTTTTGTCTGGTATGAAACCAGTGATATTCAGTGTGCCATTTCATACTAACCACCTCTCTGATCTTTACGTCTTTACTTTATTTTGTAAATTGACTATATTAAAGTATAAAATGAGGAGTTGATATAAATGAATATCATTGAACTCGAAATCAAAACTTCAAAACAAATGGAAATACTGGACATCACTCCACAAATTAATAAAGCACTGCAGGAAAACAATATTGCTGATGGCATCTGCTTTATATATTCTCCCCACACCACCTGCGGACTGATGATCAATGAACATGCTGACCCCACAGTCGCTCAGGACATAATGGAAACACTGAACCAACTGGTACCTGTTAACGGCACTTACCATCACCTAGAGGGGAACTCCCATGCTCATATCAAGACTATGATGGTGGGATCATCTGTCCATCTTATCATAGAAAATATGCAACTGCGGCTCGGCACCTGGCAGGGTGTTTTCCTTTGTGAATTTGATGGACCCCGCCGGCGCAGAGTTTGGATTAAACCGATCAAGGGTTAATTGGGTTTGTTGCGTACAAACACTGAATCACCCAGTTCCACATCAAGGTTTTCTGCTATTGCCGGGCATTTAGTCTGCAGGAGGAAAAAGGTTTTATCACCTGCTAAAGATGTTCCCTCCAGGGTCTCATAATTTGCCTGGCCTTTGGCCAAAACTACACTGGCTGCTTCAATTGCTGAACAGAGTTCTTGACTGCATTTTTCCGGGATCACTCCCAGGTAATTGTTTCCGGTAGTTATTGTTTTCGCTATTAAAGATATGCCTACCTCTTCAGCATCATCCATTGTGGCATCATTAAGTATCGGACCACCCTTAACAACATAATAAAGCTCATTGGTAAAATCTTTTAACAGTGAAAGGAGTAAATAGTCGAAAACGATTTCTCCGCTGTTGTCCCCGATCATAACCAGGGGACCGCCTTTTCTTAACATCTCTTGAAAAGTTTCAAAATCATCCCGCTGGAAACCCCGCTGCAGTTCCTGGCTAATGCTAGCACCTAAATCAAAGTCAGGGTTGATCCCCATATCTATAACATTCCCGGCGGCCGATGTTTTTAATGCGGTCAAAAGCGGGTTCTCACTATATGAAACTATCCGTTCCATTGCAGGGTAAAAAGTACGTGCCAATTGGTTTGAAGCCTCTTTTGCTTCCCTGTAGGGGTCATCATTTCCTATCAAGCGATAGGTTTCAAAGAGAACAATGGAAGAATTTTCAGCAGGTGTTTTTAAGGGATCCAATTGGGCAATAGTTGGGAAAAGAGCATTAATGATTGAGTGTTGTTCTTCTTCTTTAACCCCTGCTGTACGCAGTGTTGAAATAACCTGTTTTATGTAACAAGGCACACAATCGACCGTGGTTCTCATTATTATATACCTCCAGACTATTCTATTCACTTATTCAGATATATTTTAATATTTCCTCAAGGGCTTTTCCCGTCCTGTCCGTATCCAGTTTTACTCTTGCTTTATGGTCAAGCGCTGTAGGGCCTTTATTAATAATAATAAAATCTTTCATAGAAGCACAGTATTCTCCTACAAAACCCGCCAGCGGATAAACGGTCAAGGATGAACCGATGACAACCAGCACCTGAGCATTGAGAATAGTATCTCTGGCCAGGCGGTGGTTTTGTATCGGTTCCCCGAAGAGGACAACATCGGGTTTTAAAATGCTCCCACATTGAGGACATTTTGGCACCACATCAGGAAAGCTGCGCACATAATCACCATCAACCATTGTGGGACAGCCTATTTTTTTGCAAATAAAGTTGTCCGCATTTCCGTGAACTGCGATGACACGTTTTGAACCGGCCTTCTGGTGAAGGTTGTCAATATTCTGAGTAACAACTGCTTTGATAATACCCTTCTTTTCCATTTCAGCAAGCAAGTAATGGGCACGGCTGGGTTTAACTTTGGGCAGCATAAAGTAATTCCGGTAAAACTCATAAAATTCCCTGGTCCTTCTTCGAAAGGCATCTATATTAATCAAATTCATCACTTTGTCCTCACCCAAGGTGCGGTAGATACCCTTCTCACCGCGAAAATCAGGTATCCCTGCCTCAGTACTGATCCCCGCCCCTGTTACCACTACAGTATTTTTTGAAGATGCCAGAAGGCTGCCGATCTCTTTATATATGTCCACATCATTCATCTTCTTTGTTCTCCTCCGGCAACTGCTTTGCCAACTCTTTTTGAAAAACAGCAAAACTGTCCAGACCAAACAGACAGAAGACCACCCGGTTTAAACCTGTATCACCGCGTAAATAATCGATCGTTGTTTTCAGCATGATCTCAGCACAGCGGTCAATGGGGAACCCGAAAATGCCAGCACTGATCGCCGGGAAAGCAATGCTCTTCAATCGCTCCCGATCAGCAAGGCGTAAACTGTTTATTGTGGCGTTTTTCAGTTTTTCATCTTCATTTCCTTCACCCTTCCGGGGTCCCACTGTATGGATCACATATCTTGCTTTAAGACTGCCTGCACTGGTTATCACCGCTTGTCCTACCGGGCAGTAGCCTATTTTATCCGACTCCTCCTGAATAATCTGGCCACCCTTTCTTACAATAGCTCCTGCTACTCCACCTCCATGTTTCAAATATGAGTTGGCAGCATTAACGATAGCATCGGTATCCATTTCGGTGATATCACCTTCAATGAGCTCCAGTACAGAATTATTCACTTTTCTTAACATCAAAATAACCCCCTTCCCCATTTTGGGGATTTTATTATAGAACAGTTTAATCTGTTAACTGTTAGAGTGAACGATTCTGTTGGTTTAACTGGACGGTATAGGTGGCAGGTTTTTTGGTCAGGTGTTTTGTGCCCGCAATGAATATTGTTCCGCAGCCAACTGGCCACTATAGGGTACAAGTAATTCTTTTAAATGATGGGGTTTTGTTTCCTCCAGCCAGGCCCTCATTCTTTCCTCATCATCAAAGATGACAGGCATGCGATTGTGTATGTTCTGCATGAAGGCATTGGGTTCAGTTGTGATCATGCTGCAGGATAGGACTGCCTCCCCTTCTCGCGGCTGCCACAATTCCCAAATCCCTGCTAAAGCAAAAAGTGGTTTATGCGGCAGATAGATGCGGAATGGGTCTTCACCTTTCTGCCTCCATTCATAGAAGCTATCTGCAGGGAGCAAACAGCGTCTTCTGAAAAAAGCATTGCGAAAAGAAGGCTTTTGATCGATGGTCTCTGCTCTGGCATTGAACATTTTATATCCAACAGATGGTTCTTTAGCCCATGATGGGATTAAACCCCAGCGCATCAATGACAAACGCCGTTTGTTATATGATCCGGTAATAACAGGTATTTTCTGCCCGGGTGCGATATTATAGTTAGGCTGGTAGTTGATCTGTCCCTGCTGAATATGGAAATAGGCAACAAGGTCCTTTCCCTCAACTGTTAAACTGAAGCGGCCGCACATATTAAACCCCCTACCACCTCATCTCCATATAGATACGGATTTGACCGTACTGTTTAAAATCTATTAATTAATCAATTCTATTCATTGTATAAGTATTCCTACCAAAATTATAAAAAAGAAGGGTCATTACCGCATTTATAGCTTCTCTAATGCAAGGTTACTAATACAAGCTTATACTTTTCTCTGCCAGCCTATCAACCCATATCATTTTCAATAGCTCTAATTCTTCTGTATAATCGGTTTTGGATTCATCCTCATCGTACTCGATTTTTTCAAGTATCTTAATTTCAAATCCACTACCGATTTCCAGCCAATCGTTCTGCAGTTCTTTATTTGGGTGTATACCTCCGTCTAGCTTAAAGCGAGTGCTGTTGATTATTCCTTTTAAGTTTTGTGCAACTTGTAAGTAATACTTAGAACTGCTCTTATTAATTACCGCAAATATACCCATTTCAGCTTTCATCAGCTTATATTGTTCCTGAAGTTCCTTTTTTCTTTCTTTCGATAACTGCATCTTTTCATTCCTATCCTTGTCTTATTAATAACTCTTATCCCTTAATATGGCATAAGGGCTTTCAACCGTTTGCTGATCAATATTCATCCTGATTAATATAATTTCTAATCAGCTTTGTAACTACATTAATCAGGGGATTATCAGTACACCTATGATTCTAGCTGAATCATTAACACTTTTATGTATCAACCTTAACTTGCAACTGCTGGTAAAGGATTTTGGTTTCTTCTGGTTCAGCAAAATTGATCATAACCATTTTCTCTTCTTTGCGCTGGATGATTATTAC
>LFTQ01000190.1:49350-51031 GCA_001513545.1 Clostridia bacterium DTU068
CCTTTTTTGATAGAACCCATACTCAGACCATTGGTTCTTTTGACTAAGCTTGGTATTGTTTCACTTAGCTCCAGGTTTTCAATGTCAGAGTAAGGGATAACAGTACCATAGGCGCCACTGATCCTTAACTCATTTTGACCCAGAACATAATCTGTTGGTTGAGCTATCCAATATATCATGCCAAATACAACGATAACTATAACCGCACTGATAACAAGTGCTATTATGGCGGTTTTGCTGTTTGACGGTGTTCCCTTTACCCTTCCTGACGAATAAAAAGACGGCGGCGAGGCATAACGCCTGGCGGCAATCACAGTATAAAAAACAAGAACGAGGAGAAGTACTGATCCCACTGCTGTCCCCCAGATAAATCCTGCCCGTTCTAGAATGAGTCCAACAAGGGGTGCTGCTGCTATAATCATTAACTGCCGTCCCGCAAAGTCTCCAATACCCTTATCAGCCATATACTGTTGCTCTTCTTTTGATGCTGTATTATAGCCGGCAATCAGATAGTAAGCTTTAAAATACTTGATCACCACACCAAGTAAAAATATAATGCCACTAATAGCTAGATAAAGAATAACTTCCGCCATAACAAAGTCTCACCTCTTCGTTTAAGAGCATCCTGATAAATTCTTTGCACTGTCAATAACATTGTAACACATACCCGGAAGTCACCAACAAAAAATTGACCCTCATCCAGAGTGACAGGGGGACGGGGGTCTCGTCATCATAAATATTTTTTATTGACACCCTATTTTTTCATTCCAGTATAAATAAGTATCGCATCTCTCAAAAATTCAGCTGCACCAGGCTGCTGTTCATTATAATAATCAGCAAATCTTTTATCATCTACGTACATTTGAGCAAGACATGCATGGGCTTCTTTAGTATATTTATCCCAGGTAAACTCCAGCCATTGACGATGCAGATCCGCAGTTTTTTGTGCCAGTTCGCCGGCTGGTTCGCCGGTTGCCATTGCTTTTTTTAAGGTGTCGAGCACAGCAGCACTCAGGTGTTCCCACTTAGCAAATTGTTCCTTGGTCATGCTTCTTATCAGCTCATTTGAGTAATTTACGTTTTCGTCACCATATTTCTCTCTGACTTCTTGACCATATTTTTTTTCATTATCATCAATCATCTTTTCTTTAAGACCTTCAAATTTTTCTTTATCATCCATAGGAATTCCCCTTTCTATAGAACTGATGGTCTTATTCACATTGGCAATTATAAAATCCAATTGTTTTCTTTTATCCATAAGCTTTTCCCGATGTTCTTTCAGTGCTGTTAATCTGTCAAAAGAGGGTGAATTGATTATCTTTCGAATATCATCCAAGCTTACGCCAAGTTCTTTATAAAAAAGAATTTGCTGTAGCCTATCTACCTCAGCTTGCCCGTATATTCGGTATCCGGATGAATTAATTCTCGCAGGCTTCAGAAGACCAATCTCATCGTAATAACGAAGTGTTCTGGTGCTTACACCAGCTAAATGTGCTAATTTTTGCACTGTATATTCCATAGGATTCCCTCCGTCCCACAACATACTATAAACATTTACGTTACGTTAATGTCAAGCCCTTGTGCGGAAATCCACGGGTAACAGGGGGATGACGGAGGGTTGGGGTGACATGGGGACGGAGGTCATGTCACACGTGACAGGGGGACGTGACAGGGGGACGGG
>LFTQ01000006.1 GCA_001513545.1 Clostridia bacterium DTU068
TATGTTGAAGATCAGAAAATCCTGACGTATTTAACAAATAAAAGATCGAGGAGAAAAAATGTCAAACGAAATAGTTACCGAAATAATAGCTCTTATACTGCAGGATTTACCTGAGGGTTTGGTGGCAACACTGTTTGTCTTAAGCCTGGCAAAAATACGGTATGATGCAAAAACTATTATCAGTATTGGATTTTTGACCGCCTTAACCAATCTTTTTGTACGGCTTTTTTTACCCATCGCATTCGGAATGCATACAGTAATATTTATTTTTGCATTTGCATTATATATCAGGCTTTTTACCAAGGTACAATTGAGCAGAATATTTTTATCTGTTCTCATTTATATTGCCTGCATAGTGGCAGCAGAATCAATTTATTCAATGCCTTTATTAAAATGGACAGGGTTGACCTATGAAGAGTGTCGTGCCAACCCATTTTTAAGAGCGGCATTTGCCCTTCCGGGAGAAATTTTTATACTTTTGCTAGCTCTAGTGATCAATCTGTACCATAAAAAGAGGGGAAATTACAGTGCTTAACCTGACCAGGTCAGCAGCAGAATATCTGCAGCGGCAGTTAGGTCTTTCCCAGGATGAAACAGAGGTCATCCGTTATGGCATACAGATTATTGTATATAGTTTGGCGGATATTTTAACCATCTGTTTGGTCGGCTGGTTGTTGGGGTGCTTTTGGACAACCGTGACCGTGGCTCTGACAGCAGGTTCGCTGCGGCTTTTGTCCGGTGGCGCCCACAGCAGTTCACCTGTTGTATGCAACATCCTGGGCATGATCATGGTTCCTTTGCTGGCCAAGACCGCTGAGTTCGCTGCAGTACGGATGACCCAGCCTTTGCTTTTAAGTTTAGTTTTAATAGGGGCATTCATATCCCTGCTGATTATTTATTTTTTGGCTCCGGTGGATTCTGCAGCCAAACCGATCACCAATGAACAAGAACGGCGCAGATTTAAACAACTGTCCTTAGCTCTTGTATTCCTGTTTCTTGTGGGACAAATTACCTTTATCCTTTTAGATCGCTCACCTGTTCTTGTTCTTGCAGTAAGCTTGGGCACCTGGTGGCAAGCCTTTACCTTAACCCCGGCGAGCCACAGGTTTGCTTCGAGGATAGATCAACTTTTTTTAAGGAGGTGTTAGGTTATGAAGTACTTCCTCAACAAGCTCTGCAGCGTGCTCGCTTTAGTCGCATTAGTAGCTGTACAACCAGCTTGTGTCTGGTGGTGGCATCAACCAGAAGTACCAAAAGCACTCAGAAAATAATCGTACAGCTGGTACCCGGATTTATCCGGGTATCAGTGTTATCATTTCCATAAACGGGTGAAAAAAATGCGCGACTGGGAAAGAAAGAGAACCGAAGATATATCAGAACATGTACTGGTAACACATATTGTCTGTCTTCTGATCTTTCTAATGATCATCTTCAGTTATTTTGATTTCCGCCTGGATTCAAACATGTCCTTGCGCACAGCCCAGGTAATGGTTATCTTTTGTCTCATTACTGTGGTTTACATCTCCCGTTACTTGCTAGGCAAAATCTCTATCTTTTCCCAGACCAGAATAGAGGAAGTGCTCCTCCTAATTATTATTTTTCCATCTACCTTCACTTTTATCTGGTTCAGCAAAGATTTTTTAGCTGCTAAGGTTTTAATCATTGTTCCGGTAATAATTGCCGCCACTGCTTTTGGTAAAAAAACCGGGTTAGGAGCAGCACTATTGTCCAGTGCACTTATGTTTATTATCGATTTTCAAATATTTTCTTCCTGGCCAAGGGATGTTTTTCAGGCAAGCCTTATTGTTTCCTTTGCTGCTTTCATTTTAGCCTGGTTGGTAGGAGGGCTTTTGGAGGTAGAAAGAAATACCCAGCAGGAACTGATCAAACTGGCTGATTATGATCAACTGACTGGTCTTTACAACCACCGCTACCTGCAGGACCGGTTGGCTGAGTCCCTTCAGGAGTCAGTGAAAAATAATACCCCTCTCACCCTGGCGATGATTGATATCGATCAGTTCAAATACTTCAACACCTGCTTTGGTTACCAAAAGGGAGATCAAATACTGGCAGCCATCGGAGCTGCACTGGCCAAAACCATTACTGCTCCTGCCTATGCGTCCCGCTACGGTGATGACGAATTCCTAATGGTTTTTCCCGGCGAAAAAAAAGATGATCTCGCTCATAGATTGGAATACCTTGACAAATTGATCAGGCTTGAGGTGAAAACCATTTTACCTGACACTGATCTGTTCCAACCATTTTCCATCTCCTTTGGTGTGGCCAGTTATCCCGAAGATGGGGACAGTGCCTTCCCTTTGATTCGAGCAGCTGAAGATGACCTCTATCGCATCAAATACAGCGAAGGAACAGATTACCTGTACCAATCGGTGTTATGCCAAATCAATGCCTTAAAAATAACTGAAGCCTTCCCTGCCCTGCTAGCACTCATTTCTTTGATCAACGCCAAGGACCGGTACACCTATGGTCATTCGGAAAGGGTGATGGGCTATTCTTTGGCTCTGGCAGAGAAATTACAATTACCGAAAGAGGACTTAGACAGGCTTCGTTATGCAGCTGCACTGCACGATATAGGCAAAATCAGAAT